>NZ_JBPJUQ010000016.1:0-155703 GCF_051192615.1 Streptosporangium sp. G11 | reverse complement strand
TATCGGCCCGCAACGTGAGCGTCAGCCCGGCCCGGTGGGTGCCGAGCCAGAACTGCTGCCCGCAGACGGTCAGATTGCCCGAAGCGGGTACGACGCGGGTGAACTCAACGGCCAGGTCCACCGCATCGATCCCGTTCGCCGACATCACCGGCCCGGCTGTCTCGATGGGCACCGACGACACCGCCACCGTCGGCTCAGCAACGGTCGCAGGTTTCGCCTCAGCGTCGAGAAGCGCTCCGGCGGCGCGCAGAACCGCCGGCAGGCGCAGCGGCAGCCGCTCGCCGTTGCGGGACCGGAACCGGTCGGCGGGACGGTCCATGTCCAACCCCTGGTGGGGGCGGTGGGTGTTGTAGTCGGCGACGAAGGCGTCCAGGACCTGCCGGGCATGCTCGACGCTGTCGAACGGGCCGTGCTCCTCCAGCAACTCGCGCCGCAGGGTCTGGTGGAAGCGCTCGACCTTGCCGGTGGTGGTGGGCGAGTGCGGGCGGGTCAGCCGGTGGGTGATGCCGTTCTCGCGACAGATCCGGTCGAACAAAACCTCTCCGCCGCGGTCGAACCGGGCGGTGAACTGCTTGCCGTTGTCGGTCAGCAGCTCATCAGGGATCCCGTGGCGGCTCAATGCGTCGGCCAGGGCCAGGCACACGGCCCGGCCGGTGCAGAACCTCCAGCCGACAGGCCTGGCGAGGACGACGTCGGCGATCGAGCGCGGGTGCGTCTCGGTGATGGAGCGGGGTTCCCACATCATCGGCCAGTGATTGACGATCATGTTGACGTACATGTGCGCGCGCTGTTCGCCGGTGTTCTTGGAGGTGAAGAACGCGCCCCAGCAGGCCCGGCACACCGGGTCCTCCATGGCCATCCGCATCAGGTCGGTGCGCGGTGTGTTCCCGGCGACGTCGTTCGTACGCCCACTCACCGTCACCGGAGGTGAACAGCCTACTCATATGTCACCCTATGATCTTTTCGTTTGGTGTGTGCCCTATTGCCGGAAGAGTCCTCATGACCCACCCCCTCAGTCGGCGGTCCGCCCTGCTGAGCGCCGCGACAGTGGCCGGTCTCGCCCTGTGGGAGAGACCGGCCGAGGCGGTCGGCGCCGCCGTGTTCGACGCCGCGCGTGAGCGGTGGGTGAGCCTGCTGGCCGGTGGGGCATACAACTCCGCTCATACCGACAGGGCTTATACCGACAGGACGCGGGCGCTCGAGGGTTCGGCCAATGCGGTGCTGCGTAAGCTGAAGCCCGCTGCCGGTCGCCCGAGCCTGTGGCCCGACCTGCCGCTGTCGGACCCCCGGACGGGTAACTTCAACCGCTCCTACAACCGCATGCGCACACTGGCGCTGGCCTGGGCCACGCCGGGCACCGCCATGCATCGGGACAGCCAGGTCGCCGAGACCGCTGTCAGGGCGCTGGACTTCCTCTACGAGCACGCCTACCACGAAGGGCTCGACCGGCGGGGCAGCAACTGGTTCTGGTGGGAGATCGGCGTCCCCCGCGCGCTGACCGACACCTGCGCCCTGCTGTACGACGGCCTGCCCTCAGGCCGCCTCGAGCGCTGGTTGCGACCCTTGCGCCGCTGGTGCCCTGACCCGGAGCGCCGTGTCAGCCACCCCGGCGTCGTCGAGACCGGCGCCAACCGTGCGGGCAAGGCCATGGCGGTGGCGATGCGCGGAGTGCTCACCCACGACGCACGCCTCGTCAGGCGGGCCAGGGACGCGGTCTCCGATCTGCTGCGGCCGACAAGGGGCCCAGGCGACGGCTTCTACCGTGACGGATCGTTCATCCAGCACGACGTGTACCCCTACACCGGCAGCTACGGCGTGGACTACCTGGAGAGCGTGGCCAAGCTGATCGCCATGCTCGCCGGGTCACCGTGGGAGATCACCGGCATCGGCAACGTCTACGACCTCGTGGATCGCTCGTTCGTGCCGTTCCTCTTCGACGGGCTGATGATGGACTGCGTACGCGGCCGGCAGATCTCGGTGCAGGGCCACCGTGACCACCACTCGGGACACAAGGCGGTCGAGGCCGTCCTCACCTTGCTGGAAACGGCGCCCGAGCGCCATGCCCGGCGTTGGCGACCGCTGGTCAAAGGCTGGCTCACCCGCAACCAGGCCACCCCCTACGGCGCGTTCGCACCGCCGGCGAGCATCGCGAGGGCCACGGCCCTGCTGGAGGACCCGTCGGTGCCGGTCGGCCCGCGCACGACGGGCACGTACGTCTTCGCCGACATGGACCGGGTCGTGCACCGCCGTCCCACCTGGGCGTACGCGATCGCGATGAGCTCGGAGCGCATCGGCGCGGCCGAGGCCATGAACCGGGAGAATCTGCACGGCTGGTACACCGGCGACGGCATGACCTACTTCTACACCGGCGACCTCACCCACTGGAACGACGACCTGTGGCCCACGATCGACCCGTACCGGCTGCCGGGCACGACGGTCGACACCCGCAGACGCGCCGATCTTTCGCACGACCACCGTCGCCTGCCCTCCACCCCGTGGGCGGGCGGCGTGGCACTCGACGGCGAGTACGGCGTGGCCGCCATGAGGCTGATCGCCGGTGACTCCTCGCTGCGGGCCAAGAAGGCGTGGTTCCTGCTCGACGACGCGGTGATCGCCCTCGGCGCCGGCATCACCGCCTCCGACGGCCGCCGTGTCGAGACCATCCTGGAGAACCGCAACACCCACGACCGGCATCCACCGCTGACCCGGGGCGACGGCTGGATCCACCTGTCCGGTGTGGCCGGCTACGCGCTGCTCGACGGCGCCGATGCGAAGGTGATCCGCAAGGAGCGCACCGGCCGCTGGCGCGACATCGACAAGGGCGCCACCACCGGTGGCGACACATCCCCTGTCACCAGGCACTACACGACGATCCTCATCGACCATGGCGTCGATCCCCGCAAGGCCCGCTACGCCTACGCCGTACTGCCTGATGCCTCCATCACGCAGATGGAGGCTTATGAGGGGCGGATCGAGATCCTCGCCAATTCCGCAGCGGTGCAGGCCATCTCGCGCGACGGTGTGATCGCCGCCGTCTTCTGGCGTGCGGGGACCGTCGAGACCGCGGATGGGCCGCTCGCCGTCGACGGCCCCTGCACGCTGCTGGTCCGCCGCGCCGGCAAGCGGGTACGGCTTGCGGTGTCCGACCCGTCCAGGACCATCGACGAGGTGAAGATCACGTTGCCCTGGCCGGTGAAATCGGTCAGGGAAAGCGACCGTAGCGTGCGCAGGGCCAGGACCGCGCTCAAGGTGGAAGTGGGTGGCAGCCGCGGGTACGCCCACACCGCGGAGGTGTGCGTCTGACTCCCGGCTCGCTGCAGGACATCGGAAATGAACCTTTCATCCGCTTTGCGGGGTTTGGCCAGCTCCGGGCCCCTCCCCCTTCGAGAGCCGGGAGCCACCATTGCCCCCCGATGCGGATTGGGCGACGGTGGGGACCCTCTGGCGTGAGAACTCCGCCCTCACTCGGCGCGCCAGGACCCGTCCCCCGGCACTCGAAAAGGAGACCTGCACCGATGAGGTCACGTACGCTCCGACTCCTGCGCGAACAGGCCCGCGTGTCCGACCTCGCGCCCCTCCACCGGATCCCGGTGTGGCGGACGGTCGTCGCGGCGCTGGTCGCGGTCGCGACCGCGCTCATGTTCACCACCGTGATGGCGACCCCCGCCTCGGCGCACGGCTCGATCACCGACCCGCCCTCGCGCAACTACGGCTGCTGGGAGCGCTGGGGAAGCGACTTCCAGAACCCGGCCATGGCCCAGCAGGACCCCATGTGCTGGCAGGCCTGGCAGAGCAACACCAACGCGATGTGGAACTGGAACGGGCTGTTCCGCGAGGGCGTCGGCGGCAACCACCAGGCCGCGATCCCCGACGGGCAGCTGTGCAGCGGCGGCCGGACCGAAGGCGGCCGCTACAACTCCATGGACACGGTGGGCGCGTGGAAGACCGTGGACCGTCCCGCCTCGTTCACGATGAACCTGTATGACCAGGCCTCGCACGGCGCGGACTACATCCGCGTCTACGTCACCAAACAGGGCTTCAACCCCAAGACCCAGCCGCTGAGGTGGAGTGACCTGGAACTCGTCAACCAGCTGGGCAGCAGGCCCACCGGCACCAGCACGCCCATCCCGGTGAACGCGCCCGGCCGTACCGGCCACCACATCGTCTACACCGTCTGGCAGGCCAGCCACCTCGACCAGTCCTACTACTTCTGCAGCGACGTCAACTTCACCGGCGGTACGAACCCGACCCCGACTCCCACGCCGACCCCCACCCCCACGCCCACCCCGACCCCGACCCCGGCCCCGGGCGGCTGCTCGGCCACCTACCGCGTCACCTCCCAGTGGTCCGGCGGCTTCCAGGCCGACGTGAGCGTGACCGCCGGCTCCAGGGCGATCACCGGCTGGACGGTGAACTGGACCTTCGCGAGCGGTGAGAGGGTCAGCTCGGCGTGGAGCGCGACCGTGACCACCAGCGGGTCCGCGGTCACCGCCCGCAACGTCGCCTACAACGGCTCGCTGGGCGCCGGCGCCGCGACCTCCTTCGGATTCACCGGCTCCGGCACCAGCGGCACCCCCACCCTCACCTGCACGGCGACCTGACCCCTTTCGCCGAGCACGCGCGTGCCGGCCCGCCGCCCTCCGGCGGCGGGCCGGCACGCGGCGTGGCCGCTCGTTCCGGTGGAGGCGTCCGTGGTCTCATCTCGCCGCTCGCGGTCCTGGCCTTTCCTCCGCGAGTGACCAGTGCGGCGCCGAGTCCGTCGCGAGGGACCGGGGCGGCGCCGGCCTCGTAGGCGCACAGGCCGGGCTCGTGGCCGAGGTTCGCCTTGCCGCCGCGCGGGCGGCGCGCCGGTGGCGCCGCGAGGCCGGCCATGGCGCACCCGTCCCTCGATCGTCGTCCGCAACGAGAGGCACCCCCCGTGAACGCTCTCGCAAGCCCCCCTCGCCCGCGACGCGTCCTCCGCGGAGCCGCCGCCGCGCTCGCGTCATCCGTCGTGGTGCTGCTCGCGGTGTGCCAGTCGATCGTGGCCGCGCCCCCGGCCGCCGCGGCGGACATCGACACCGGCGCCTCCTACATCCTGGTCAACCGGCACAGCGGCAAGGCCCTGGACGTCTACAACCGGGCCACCACCGACGGCGCCGCCATCGTCCAGTGGTCGCGCAACGACGGCGCCTGGCAGCAGTGGCAGTTCGTCGACTCCGGCGGCGGCTACTACCGGCTGCGCTCCCGCCACAGCGGCAAGGTCCTCGACATCTCCGGCGGCTCCACCGCCGACGGCGCCAACGTCGTGCAGTGGAGTGACACCAACGCCGGCAACCAGCAGTTCCGCGTCGTCGACAGCGACAGCGAGCACATCCGCCTGATCAACCGCAACAGCGGCAAAACCCTCGAAACATGGGAGTGGTCCACCGCCGACGGCGGCCGCATCTCCCAGTACACCGACCTGGGCGGCGCCAACCAGCAGTGGCGACTCGTCAAAACCACCGGCGGCCCACCACCCACCTACCCCCCGCCAGGCCCGGTCGCCGGTGACACCGGCGTGCACGACCCGGAGGTGGCCAAGCGGCCCGACGGAACCTACCTGCTGGCACACACCGGGAACAACATCTCGCTGAAGACCTCCACCGACCGGACCACCTGGCGCAACGCCGGTTCGGCGTTCCCCGGCGGAGTTCCCTGGGCCCACGCCTACACCAACAACAGCAACAACATGTGGGCCCCTGACATCACCCACGTCAACGGCCGGTACTACCTGTACTACTCGGCCTCCACCTTCGGCTCCAACCGCTCAGCGATCTTCCTGGCCACCAGCACCACCGGCGCCTCCGGGTCGTGGACCAACCAGGGCCTGGTCATCGAGTCGCGCACCGGCGACAACTTCAACGCCATCGACCCCAGCATGACCATCGACGTCCAGGGGCGCTGGTGGCTGACCTTCGGCTCGTTCTGGTCGGGCATCAAGCAGATCCAGCTCGACCCGGCGACCGGCAGGCGCACCGGCTCGACCCTTACCGGCGTGGCCGGCCGAGGCGGCGGCGCCATCGAGGCGCCCACCCTCGTCCGCCACGGCGCCTACTACTACCTGTTCGTCTCCTTCGACCACTGCTGCCAGGGCGCCGCCAGCACCTACCGGATCATGGTGGGCCGCTCCACCTCGGTCAACGGCCCCTTCACCGACCGCAACGGGGTGGCGATGAACTCCGGCGGCGGCACCGAGATCCTGGCCGGCCGCGGCGGCATCCACGGCCCCGGCCACCAGACCTACCTGGACGACAGCGACGGGTCGATCCTCTTCTACCACTACTACGCCGACAACGGCGCGTCCCTGCTCGGCATCAACAAACTCGGCTGGGACTCGACCGGCTGGCCTTTCGTCCACTAGCCGTCGCGCACCGGGTGCCCGCACCGGCCGGGGACACCCCGGCCGTGCGGGCGCTCCCGGCGGCGACGTGGAGACGTCGCCGAGGACTCGCGAGGGGGTACCCGCTGAAGGAGCGGGTCGCCGACGCCGGTGACCTCCCGGCCGCGCTCCACCGGGGGCTCGGGCGGGCGGTCAGGGCGCGGGCTTTCCCGGTACGGCGATGGAGGTCACGACCAGCCCGTCGGACACCAGCCAGCGGCCCGTGAAGCCGGTCAGCTCCCGGCCCTCCACCAGGGGGCCCGGGACGAGAAGGCGGGCGGTGAACGTACCGGCGGGGGAGAAGACGAGGTGGGCCTCCTCGAAGCCGAGCCAGCGCCTGGCCAGCGGGAACCACGCCTTGTAGACGCTCTCCTTGGCGCTGAACAGCAGCCGGTCCCAGTGCACGCCGCCGTCGAGCCGCGCGATCGCGGCCCGCTCCTCGGGAAGGGAGACCGAGGACAGGATGCCGTCGGGGAGCGGCTCGTGGGGCTCCGCGTCGATGCCGACGGTCAGCGCGTCGAGGGAGACGGCCGCCGCCCGGTATCCGGCGCAGTGGGTGATGGCGCCCACCACCCCGTCCGGCCACCCGGGGGCACCGCGCTCGCCGGGCAGGATCGGCGCCGGGGGCAGCCCGAGAGCGGCCAGGGCCTGGCGGGCGCAGTGGCGCGCGGTGCCGAACTCACGCCGCCGCTTCTCCACCGCGCGGGCGATGACCGCCTCCTCCTCGGGGAACAGCACGACGTCCGGCGGGTCCTCGAAGCACTCCGAACTCGCCACCCACGGCGGCAGGATCTTCTCGATCATGCGACGGGCTGCGGGCTGGGCAGGATGCGCCGCAGCTGGCCGGGCGCGGTGGACCTGGGACGCCATTCGCGGGGGTAGCCCAAGGAGACCTCCTCGAAGCGGACACCGTCGTGCCAGGTGGTCCGGGGGATGTGCAGGTGGCCGTAGACGACCGTGGCGGCGTCGAAGCGCAGGTGCCAGTCGGCGGTGCGCTCGGTGCCGCACCAGATCGCGAACTCCGGGTGGTGGAGGATCAGGGTGGGCTCGCGCACCAGCGGATAGTGGTTGACCAGCACCGTCGGGACCCCGGGCGGCCTGGCCTCCAGGCGTCGTTCGGTCTCGGCGATCCTGGCGTCGCACCAGGCGTCCCGGGTGGGGTAGGGGTCGGGGTGGAGCAGCATCTCGTCGGTGCAGACCACGCCCTTGTCGTACGCGCGGGCGAGCGCCTCCTCCTTCGTCGCCACGCCGGGCATGCGGAAGGTGTAGTCGTACAGCACGAACAGCGGGGCGACGGTGACCGGGCCGCCGGGGCCGGTCCAGGTGAGGTAGGGGTCCTCCGGCGTCGCCACCCCCAGGTTCCGGCACACCTCGACCAGGTGCCGGTAGCGCTCCTCGCCGCGCAACTGGACGGGGTCGCTCGGATGGGTCCACAGCTCGTGGTTGCCGGGCGCCCACACCACCTTCTCGAACCGTCCGGCGAGCAGCCCCAGGGCCCATTCGACGTCGGAGACCTTCTCGGAGACGTCCCCGGCGACCAGCAGCCAGTCGGAGGCGGAGGTGGGCCGCAGCTCCTCGACGATGCTCCGGTTCTCCTGGTAGCCGATGTGCAGGTCGCTGATGGCCAGCAGTGACGTCATGCGCGGCTCGTCCTCCCCGAACCGGCACCTTCCGGCACGCGGCTCGTTCCCCGCGAACCGGCGCCTTCCGGCACGCGGCCCGTCACCGGTGAGACCGCCCCCGGCGAGCCGGTGGCCGGAGCGGGTCCGGCGGCCGGAGCGGGCCGCCCGCCGCGAACCGGCGCCGCGAGCGCCCCCGCTGTCCCCTCGTTCGTTCGCACGTTCCCAAGCACCGCCGCCTCCGTCTCGCCCGCTTCCCCGGGCACGGTCACGAACCCGTGATCGCCGAGCAGAAGAACCCTCTCACGACCGCTCCCGGAGGCACACCCCACCCCGCTATGAAGGCATCAAGTACGGCAATCCCCGTGCGACCGCCGAAGACGGCGGCGATCCTTGACGCATGACTACATTCGACAGCATGCCCTCGTGCTGCATCGCACCCCCCGACCTGCTCGAGGCGGTCGCCGAGCAGGGAAGCCCCGAGGAGCGGGAGGCCGCGCTCAGGACCCTGGCCACCTCGGAGAGCGCCCGCGCGCAGCGCGCGTCGTTCTCCGGCGCGCTGCGCCAGCTCAACCTCACCATCGCCGACGTGGCGCCCGCCCCCGGCATGGTGCGCACGGTCTACGACGTCGAGAACGGCGGCGACTTCGACCTCCCCGGGCGGAAGAGGCGCGGGGAGGGCGACCCGTCGTCCGGTGACGAGGCGGTCGACGACGCCTACGACGGGGCGGGCGTCACCTACGAGTTCTACCGGCAGATCTTCGGGCGGGACAGCATCGACGGGCGGGGGCTGGAGATCGTCTCCTCGGTCCACTACGGGACCGACTACGACAACGCCGCCTGGATCGGCTTCCAGATGATCTACGGTGACGGCAGCGGGCAGATCTTCACCAAGGGCTCCCTCACGAAGGCCGTCGACATCGTGGCGCACGAGCTGACCCACGGCATCACCCAGTTCACCGCGCACCTGGTCTACAGCAAGCAGCCCGGCGCCCTCAACGAGTCGTTCTCCGACGTCTTCGGGTCGCTCGCCAAGCAGTACGGCCGGGGGCAGACCGCGGAGCAGGCCGACTGGCTCATCGGCGACGGCATCCTGGGCAGCGCCCTGCAGGGGACGGCCCTGCGGTCGATGAAGGCGCCGGGAACCGCCTGGTCCACCCCCAGTGGGGGACGCGACCGCCAGCCGGGGCACATGCGCGACTACGTGGACCTGCCCGACGACGGCAACCCCTCCAACGACCACGGTGGCGTCCACATCAACTCGGGCATCCCCAACCACGCCTTCTACCTCGCCGCCACCGCCATCGGCGGCAACGCTTGGGAGCGCGCCGGACGCGTCTGGTACGTCACGCTCACCGAGCGGCTCCGGCCGCGCTCCGACTTCCAGGAGGCCGCGGAGGCGACCGTGGAGGTGGCCGGGGAGCTGTTCGGCCCGGACGGGGACGAGCAGAGGAAGGTGCGCGCCGCGTGGCAGCAGGTCGGGGTCCTTTAGAGAAGGTCCCATGTGGTGAGGCGGCGACAGCGGGCGCCTCACCACGTCTTCATCTCCGCCTCCGGACCTTTCGCACCCGTCCTGAACGGGCCTCGCTCTCGAACGGGCCTCGCCCCTGACGGACCTCGTCCTGAACGGGCCTTGCCTCCGACGGGCCTCGCCCCTGACGGACCTCGTCCCGAACGGGCCTCGCCATCGACGGACCTCGCCCCCGACGGGCCCGAGCGCACCGCCTCAGCCGTGGTCGGCGCAGCAGGGCGTCGGGTTCGGCACCTCGGCGGGCATGAGGCGCCCGCCCGAGGCCGGCATGGTCAGCAGGACCACGCGCCCGTCGCGCAACTGTGGCCGTACATGATCGTTGGTCGCGACGAGTGTGTCCGGCGGCGGCTCCTCCGCCCGCGCCAGCACGACGACGTGGTCGATCGCCGAACGGGCCAGCACCTCGGCCACGCTGAGCGTGCCGGTGAGCTCCGCCCGGCCCGGGAACACGACCAGGCGCCCGCCGGACCCGGCGGCGTGCGCGGCCGCGGCGAGCGCGGCCCCCTCCGCCAGATCCTCCGGGCCGCTACGGCTGTCACCGAACGCGGCCGCCACCCCGTCGGGGAGCACGGCCAGGTCGATGCTCTTCTGAACGGTGAGCGAGCAGGCGACGTGCGGCGTTCCGCCCGCGGTGCGTACGAAATGCGTGCAGCCCACGGTCCCGGCCGGGAGGCCGAGCACCTTCTCCACGTCATGGAGAAGGTGCTCGGCCTCCGCGACCGTCCGCGAGCCTCCGTCGAGGCCGAGGATCATCCGCGCGGCACGACCCAGATCGGGTTGCTGTAGAACCACAAGTCCTTCCAGGGGTCGCCGTCGCCGAAGACGTCGATCTGGGGACCGGCCGGGTCGATCGCCGCGCCGAGCAGCCCGGGGGCGCTGCGGTTGCCGTCGGTGCCACGCAGCCGCACGTAGACCGGCCGGTCGACGGCGCCGAGCTGGTAGGTGAACGTCACCGTCCCGGTGTTCTTGCCGACCTCGAAGGACTGCACGACCTTGGTGGCCGAGGTCGTGAAGACGTCCTTGTCGGCCGCGGGGCCGGTGACGTCGCCCTGGATGACGTCCACGCGGGCCAGGGTCGGGACGTACTGCGCCCAGTTCGGCTGGTTCGCCAGCGTGATCTCGATGACGAGCTCGACCTTGGCGCCCTTGCGGACATGCAGGGTGTCACCGAGCGAGACCCCGCGCTGCCCCCTGCCGGCCTGCCGGGCGCGCACGACCAGGGCGCTGATCAGACCGCCGTGGTCCACCCACACGCGGCCTTCTCGGAGACCGTCCATGACCGCGGTGTAGGAGAAGTCCTCTGCCCCGACGTGGGTCCGGCTGTAGAAGCCGGGCCAGAAGTCGCCGGCCGCCAGGTTCTGGGAGCCCCTGTAGACGGGGTCGTTGTACTTGCCGTTGGCGTTGAAGTCGCTGCCCGGCCCGCGGTCGCTCGTGTCGGCGTAGACCGAGTGCGAGTCGGAGTTGGCGGTGATCCACCAGCTCTTGCCCTCGGCGAGCAGGCTGTCCCACAGCCCTCCGACGGTCGAGGTCATCCAGTCGAAGCCGCCGAAGGTCTTGTAGCTCTCGGCGGGGTACGCGGGGAACGAGTCCGCGCCCGGGTTGCTGTCGTAGAAGCCGCGCCCGCCGCCCGGACCGTGCGGCTTGGGGATTCCCGCGGCCTGGTGGCCGGGAGCGCCCTCCATGCCGACGGCGATGTCCGGCTGGGCGTCGCGCCAGGCCCGGATCTCGTGCGGGGAGTCGAGCCCCTTGCGCGACGGGTGGTTGGCGAGGAACAGCGCGGCCTCGACGCGACGCCGCCTGACGGCGTCGGCCAGGAAGTTCAGCCCGGCGATGGCCAGGGCCTCGTTCTGCGGGGTGGAGGCCGAGGCGTTCTTGACCCCGCCGTCGAAGGAGTTCTCGAACTCCTTGAGGGTGGACACCTCGTTGCGGCCGGGGGCCACGAACACGGTGCCGTGCTCGGCGCCCGGGATGTTCCACTCCAGCCCCTGGAAGACCAGGGCGTCCTTGACGGCCTGCCGCGCGGCGACGATGTCGGGGTTGACCTTGTCCACGCCGATCTTGGCGTGTGTGGTGCCTCCGTGGTCGGTGATGACCATCCAGTCCAGCCCGTACGCGTTTCCGTGCCGGACCTGGTCGCTGACCTTGTAGATCCCGTCGGAGCTGTACTGGGTGTGGATGTGGTGGTCTCCGGCGAGCCAGAGGTAGCCGTCGCGCGGCTCCGGGCCGCCCCTGTCGCGCGTGACCCGCGTGGCGGCCGCGGCCTGGCCCTGCGTGCCGAGAACGCCGGCCGCGCTCAGGCCGGCGCCCAGCAGCCCGGCGCGCCGGAACATCTGGCGCCGCGACAGCTGGCCAGGGGAGAGCTCGGCGTCCGGAACCGAGAAGTCCACGACCGGAGCCATCTCACCCTGGTCGAGGGCGTGCTCGGCACCGTGAGAGTGGTCGTGCGGGTGAGCATGAGTGTGGTCGTGAGGGTGGTCGTGCCCGTGGCCCATGTCTTGCCTTTCCATCCCCGCCGGAGAAATCTTGCTCCGGCTGCGCATGGACCCTCGCAAAACCATCTGAACCACACGTTAACGGGCCATATCCAAGGAGGGATGAACTGCTGGCAGTCGGTCGATGCCAGGTCGCGCGGGCCGGTCTAGGATCGCTTCCATGAAGGTCTCGATCGTCCGGGGTGGCGGCATCGCCGGCCTCGTCACGGTCACCACGGTCGACTCCGCGTCGCTGGCGCCCGACGCCGCCGCCGAGCTGCGCGCCAGGGTGGAGCGGGCCGGGCTGTCCGGCACGCTGGAGCGGTCGAAGCCCCCGGCGGGACAGCCCGACCGCTTCGACTACGAGCTGACTGTCGAGGACGACGGCCGCGTGCTCACGACGCGCGCAGGCGAGGGCGACCTCCCCGGCCCGCTCCGCGCGCTCATCTCATACGTGACCTCGCTGCCGGGACGGCAGGAGCGGATCGGCCCGCCCGGCTGACCTGCTCCGCGGTCCCTTTCTGTCTCATTCCGGCTGCTGCAAAACGCTCTTGACCATACAAAACTTCGTGCTGTCACCGGTTTTGGCGCGAGAATTCCCCCGTAACGGTTCACTGATGGCATGATTCGCCAATGTGTGCAGGTCACAGGAGTGGCGGGATTCCCCGGCGCCTGCTGGCTTTATTACACCTTGGCGGCAAATGTGTTCACGTCTGGATTGTTGGCGCGCGTGAAACCACATTTGCGGGGAGCTCTTCGGATATACGGAGGTATATGTGAAACGCGTCATCATCACCGCAGCTGTCGTCACCCTCGCGGCAGCCGCGTTGGTGCCCCCGGCGCAGGCCCGGCAGGTGGTCGCCGAACCGGGCGTGGAAGCCGAGTACGTCGTTCTCTACACGGAGGGCGCGCGTCCCGCGGACGCCCAGCAGGCCATCAAGGCGGCGGGCGGAAGCATCCTCAAGGAGAACGCCGCGGTCGGCGTGGCCACCGTCAAGACGACGAACGCCCGCTTCGCCGAGGCGGTGCGCGACGCCGCCTCGATCGACGACATCGCCCACAACCGCTCCATCGGCAGCGTTCCCAGCGCCAGGAGGGGAGCGGCCGGCCGGACCGTACAGGCGAGGGCCGTGGAGAAGGCCGGTGACGGCGCCCCCGCCACCTCCACCTTCGGCGGGCCCGCGCCCGCCGCGGAGCCGCTGTCGGAGCTCCAGTGGGACATGAAGCAGATCCACGCGACCGTGGACGGCTCCTACCGCCACGAGCAGGGCGACCCGGGCGTGCTGGTCGGTGTCATCGACACCGGTGTCGACGGCTCCCACCCCGACATCGCACCGAACTTCAACAACCGGCTGAGCCGCAACTTCACCGTCGACATCCCCGTCGACGCCGACGGCAACGAGATCGACGGCCCGTGCGAGGCCGAGCCCGACCGCTCCTGCAACGACCCGGCGAACGTCGACGAGAACGAGCACGGCACGCACGTGGCGTCGTCGATCGCCTCGCCCGTCAACGGGCTCGGCACGTCGGGCGTGGCGCCCAAGGTCTCGATCGTGAACCTGCGGGCCGGCCAGGACTCCGGATACTTCTTCCTGCAGCCCAGCATCGACGCGCTGACCTACGCCGGTGACGTCGGCATCGACGTGGTCAACATGAGCTACTACATCGACCCGTGGCTGTTCAACTGCGTCGACAACCCCGCCGACTCCCCGGCCGACCGGCAGGAGCAGGCCACGATCATCAAGGCCACCCAGCGGGCGCTCGACTACGCGCACAGCAAGGGCGTGACCCTGGTGTCCGCGGCGGGCAACGGCGCCACCGACTACACCAAGGAGCTCGTCGACGCCTCCAGCCCCGACTTCGCCAGCGTCCCCGGTGAGGCGCCCTACTCGCGCAAGATCCCCCCGAGCTGCGTCTCCATGCCGAGCGAGGGCAAGCACGTGATCTCGGTGTCCTCGACCGGCATCAGCAAGCGCAAGTCGTACTACTCCGACTACGGCAACGGCTACGTCGACGTCTCCTCCCCGGGCGGCGACGTCTACGACACCGCCGACAACCGCCGCGACGTCACCAGGGCGACCCTGGCGGCCTATCCCAAGTCCGTGGCCGAGGCGCGCGGCCAGCTCAACCCCGACGGCACGCCCAACGTCACCAACGTGGTCCGCAGCTGCAAGGGCGCCGTCTGCGCCTACTACGTGTATCTCCAGGGCACCTCGATGGCCTCCCCGCGCGCCGCGGGAGTCGCCGCGCTGATCGTCAGCAAGTACGGCCAGCGCGACCGGGTGCACGGCGGCAAGAAGCTCCACCCCGCCGTCGTGGAGACGGTCCTCAAGGGCACCGCGACCAGGACGCCCTGCCCCACCCCGCCCGCCTACACCTACACCAGGCACCTGCCGGACGGCACCACGGTGACCTCGACGCACACGTGTGAGGGAAGCACGCCGCGCAACGGCTTCTACGGCCACGGGATCGTCGACGCCCTCCGGGCGGTCCGCTGATCTGAGCCCGGTGCCCGGCGTCCGCCGCCGGACACCCGGCGAGCCTCTCCACCGGCCCCCTTCCCGCGCGGGAAGGGGGCCGGTGTCACAGGTCGTCCCACGCCTGGAGCAGCGGTTCGGCGGCGGCGGCCGGGGCCGTGATGGACCAGCGGCCGGGCGGCAGGTCCATCGAGCACGAACCGTCGGCGAGGCGCCGGGTGGGAAGCTCCCCGGCCAGCCCCATCAGGAAGGTGCCGTTGACGGTCATGCCGTCCCAGGTGCCGTTGACGGGCAGCACCGCGCGGGCGGTCACGCCGGGCGGCACGGCGAAGGCGAACCGCAGGCCGTCGGGCCCAGCGCGCCACCCCGACTCGACGACCCCCGCGGGGCTGTCGTACCTGGCGTGCGCCTCCCGCAGCAGCGGGACGGGCCCCGGGCGCAGCAGCGGCTCGGTGAACCCGCCGTTCACCCCGCGGGGGTCGTCGCCGATCCCGGCGACGTGGCGGAAGAGCCAGTCGCCGACGCAGCCGTAGGCGTAGTGGTTGAAGGAGTTCATCGTCGGGGTGTGCATTCCCCGCCGGTGGTGCCAGGCGTCCCACCGTTCCCACATGCTGGTCGCCCCCGCCCGGAGCTGGTAGCGCCAGGACGGGTACCCCTCCTGGTTGAAGATCCGGCAGGCGACGTCGTGGTGACCCGTCTCCGAGAGCACCGGCAGGAGCAGCGGCGTGCCGACGAAGCCGGTCATGAGCCGGTGGCCGTCCGCCCCGACCAGCTCCGCGAGCGCCCCCGCCGTCCCGGCACGGTTCTCCGGCGGGACGAGGTCCCAGGCCAGGGCGAGGGCGTAGCCGGTCTGGGTCTCGGTGCGCAGCCGGTGTCCCGACAGGAAGGCCCGCTGGAAGGCGCCGGAGACCGCGGTCGAGGCCTCCCCGTACTCCCGGGCGTGCGGCTCGCCGAGCACGCCGGCGATGTCGGAGATCAGGCGCAGGCTGCGCGCGAGGGCGGCGGTGGCGATCAGGCTCTTCGGCGTCTCCACGGTCCCGGGTGCCAGCCAGTCGCCCAGCGCCCGCCCGGGGCGGAGCCCGTCGTCGCACTGCGCCAGGCAGTAGTCGGCCCAGCGCCGCATCGGCCCGTACGCCCGGCGCAGGGTCCGGTCGTCGCCGTAGCGCCGCCACAGCAGCCAGGGCACCTCCACGATCGCGTCGGACCAGACCGGCGAGTCGAACCCGTACTCGGGGAGCACCGGCGCCACGTGCGGGACGGCCCCGTCCGCGCGCTGGCCGTCGATCAGCGTCGTCACCCAGCCGGACAGGAAGGCCTGGGTATGGCGCAGGAAGCTCAGCGTCGAGGCGAACACCGAGATGTCGGCCGTCCAGCCCGCCCGCTCGTCGCGCTGCGGGCAGTCCGTGGGCACGCTGAGGAGGTTGCCCTCGGCCGAGGCGGCGATGTTGGAGACCAGCTGCCTGACCGCCGGGTCGGAGGCGGTCAGGGTGCCGGTGACGGGCAGCGCCGAGGACAGCAGCACCGCCTCGGCGTCGCCCGCGGACATGCCGCCGGGCCAGCCGGTGACCTCCGCGTAGCGGAACCCGTGGAAGGTGAACACGGGCTCGGCCACGTGACGGCCCGCCGGCAGGACGAACTCGTCGCGCTGCTCGGCGGTGCGCAGGTTGGCGTCGTAGAGGCGGCCGGTCGCGTCCAGCTCCTCGCCGTGGCGCACCACGAGGCGGACCGGTCCCGGCGCGTCCACCCGCAGCCTGAGCCGCCCCACCACGTTGCGGCCGAAGTCGAGCACCTGGACGCCCGGGACCGGCTCGGTGACCGACACCGCCGCCAGGGTGGCGATCTCCAGTACGGGAGGGGCGGGGTCGGCCTCCACCAGCAGGTCCGGCGAAGGCTCCACCACGGCCACGGCCCGGTCCGTGCCGGAGGGCGCGGTCTCCCCGGGCCCGACGGTCCCGCCCGGCCCGGACAGGGACCCGCGCCGGGCTGTTCCGTCCGTGCCGGGCAGGGGTTCGTGGCGGTTCGTTCCGTTCGCGGTGGACGGGGGCACGAGGTGGACGGTCTCGCCCATCACCAGGTCGGCGCGGGGTCTGCCCAGGTCACCGGCCGTCCAGCCGGGGCCGGTGGCCGCGAGCGGGTGCAGGCCGTCCTGGTCGCGCAGGAGCAGCCGCGCGCTGGCGGCGGGACGGTCGCCGTACCGGCGCGGCCCGCCCGCCGCGACATGCCCGGCGTACCAGCCGGGGGCGAGCCAGAACTCCAGCAGGTTCTCCCCTTCGCGTAGCAGCGCGGTGACGTCGGCCAGCCGGTAGCGGACCCGGTGGCCGTAGTCGGTCCAGCCGGGGGCGAACTCCTCGTCGCCGAGCCGCTCGCCGTTCAGCAGCACCCGGTAGACGCCGAGCGCGGTGGTCGCCAGCCAGGCTCGCCCCGGCCGGGGCTCCCAGCCGAACGTCCCCCTCAGGCGGACGGCGCCCCCGCCGTCTTTCCCGCGCCCGTCGCCGTCGCCGTCGTCGCCGCCGTCCCCTTCGTACGCGCGCTCGCCGCTCCCGGTCCCGCCGTGTCCGCGCGCGTGCCGGTCGAGGGCGTGGCCGCCGTCCCCGATCCAGGGGGTGTCCCAGGCGCCGGCCGCGCGCAGGCCGGTCACGAAGGTGCCGCCGAGGTGCCCGGCGACCGACCAGGTGTACGGGGTGAGCGGCTCCAGCACCTCCTCGGGCACGTCGGCCCAGCTCGTACCTGCGGGCAGGTCGCGCGCCCACACCTCGCGCCCGCCGGTGGACACCGACAGCCGCTCGGAGCGGGTCGGCCTCGCCGACCACGACAGGCGCGGGGAGGGATCGTCGACGCCGACCGGGTCGACGAGCCCGCAGGTGTGGCAGGCGACCGCCTCGACGGGAGGGGAGGAGCCGCGTGGCAGCTGCCCGTCCGAGACGGGCCGCACCGCGCCGGGGGCCCCCGAGACGCGGATCATGCGCCGAGCCCGGTGGTGAAGGCGTTGTGCAGCCCGTCGATGTCGACCCCGTGCAGGCTGGGCGCCATCACGTTGATGAGCAGCACGAAACAGGCGTCGTGGTCGGGGTACATCCACCACTGGCACCCCGAGGCGCCGCCGTGCCCGTAGAGCCGCCGCTCCAGCAGGCCGGGCGCGGCGTTGCGCAGGTTCCAGGTCAGCCCCCAGTCCTGCCCCGCGTTGACCGGGTCGGGCTGCAGTTTGACCAGGCCCGTGGTCTGCGGCTCCGTCATGGCGGCCAGCGTGATCGGGTGCACCACGCCCCGGTCGCCGCGCAGCAGGGAGGTGCCCAGCGCGAGCAGGTCCTCCGCCCGGGAGAACAGGCCCCCGGCCGGATGCCGAAGCCGGACGAACCTGTCGTAGTCGACGCCGAGCAGCTCGACGGCCTTGACCTCGGCCGGGTCGCAGGCGGGGTCGAAGGTGATCCGGCCGCCGCCGGGCACCAGCGCGTTCAGGTCGGTGTCGATCACGTCGGCCAGGTCCCGGCCGGTGACGTCTTTGATCATCTCCGAGATGCCGGCGAAGCCGATGTTGCAGTACTGGCTGAGCGTGCCCGCCTCGAACAGCGCGGGGGCGGCGATCAGGTGCTCCACCAGGTCGTCCGGGGTGAGCGTCCGCTCGGCGATGCCGCTGGTGTGGGTCAGCAGGTGCCAGAGCGTGACCTCGTCCGAACGCAGCCCGCCGAAGCCGGGCACCGCGTCCCGCAGCGGGCGGCGCAGCGACAGCAGGCCCCGCTCCACCTGGCGCATCGCCAGCAGCCCGACCAGCGGCTTGGTCACCGAGAACAGCGCGAAGTGGTCGTCCACCCGGGTCGCGCGCCCGTCGTGCTCGCCGAAGGACTCCAGCAGCACCGTGCCGTCGGAGGTGGCCGCCCCGAGCACCGCGCAGGGGAGTCTCCCCTCGCGGACCATGCGCCTCACCCAATCGACGGCGAGCGCGAACGGTTGGTCGGTCATCCCTTGAGTGCTCCTTCTGTGAGGCCGGCGAGGACGTGCTTCTGCGCGATCACGTACACCGCCACCAGGGGCAGTGTCGTCAGCAGGACGTGGGCGAAGACGAGGTTCCACTGCAGGGTCTGCAGCGTGCCGGAGGCGAACTGGAAGAGGGTGAGGGGCAGGGTCGCGTTGTCCTGGCCTTTGAGGAGGAAGAGGCCGAAGAAGAAGTCGTTCCAGACGTTGATGACGAGGATGACGCTCCCCACGAACAGCACCGGGCGCAGCAGCGGCAGCAGGATGCGCGCGAAGATCTGCGGGCGGGACGCCCCGTCGATGGAGGCGGCGTCCTCCAGGTCGGGCGGGAAGGCCCTGACGAACCCGGTGGCCAGGAAGACCACGATGCCCAGCCGGGTGCCGATCAGGACCAGCGCGTAACCGGCCGGCGTGCCGTCCAGGCCGAGCCCGCGCAACACGTGGACGGTCGGGATGATCGACGGCGGGATGAGGATCGACAGGCTCAGGACGAAGTAGCTCGCCTGCAGCCACCGCGAGTCGCCGCGGCCGTAGGCCCAGGCCGCCGCCGCGCCGACCAGCAGCACGGCGAGCACGACCGGGACCGCGATCTTGAGGCTGTTGGCGAGCCCGGCCAGGTAGTCGCCGGTGTCGATGACGGTCGTGTAGTTCTCGACGAGCGCCCACTCCCGGGGCAGGCCGAGGCCCAGCTCGGCCGCCTCACCGGCGGGTTTGAAGGAGTTCACCACGACCAGCCAGAACGGCACGATCACCCAGGGGATCGCGAACAACGACAGGAGCGTGTACTTGACGATTCTCATCCCGTCACCTCCCGGCGGCGCAGCCACCAGACGAGGGGGACCGCCGTCGCGATCACGAGCAGCGTCACCGTGAAGCCGAGCGCGCTGGCGGAGCCGAAGAAGCCCTGGCCCCACTGCTGGCGCATGACGATGTTCAGTGCCCTGGTGTGGTCGCCGGGCCCGCCGCCGGTGGTGGCCGCGATCACGTCGTAGGCGCTGAGCGCGCCGACCAGGGTGACCGCGACGTTGAAGGTGATGGCCGGGGCCAGCAGCGGGAACCTCACCCGCGCGAAGCGGGTCCAGGGGCCCGCGCCGTCGACCGTGGCCGACTCCAGGAGCTCCCTGGGCACCGAGTTCAGGCCCGCGATGTAGACGAGGGTGATGAGTCCGCTCCACTTCCAGGCGTCCACGAAGGCGACCGTGACCAGCGCGGTCGCCGGTTCGCCCAGCCAGGCCCAGTCGATGCCGAGGAAGGAGTCGACCGGGCCCGCCGGGTCGAGGATGCCGCGCCAGATGTAGCCCGCGGCCAGCGGCGAGACGAGCGTCGGCAGGAAGAACAGCGATCTGAACACGGTGTTGACCCGGTCCGTCCGCTGCAGGGCGAGCGCGAGGCTCAGGCTGACGGTGTTCTGGATGGCCATGCACAGGATCGCGTAGAGCACGGTCACCGTGACGGCGTTCGTCAGGAGGCCCTGTTCGACGAGCGTGCGGAAGTTGTCCAGGCCGTTCCAGGTGATCTCCGAGCGGAACCCGGTCCAGGAGGAGAACGCGAAACGGGCGTTGAGCGCGAACGGCAGGAGGAAGAAGACCGTCACCAGCAGCACGGCGGGCAGCGCCCACGGCAGCCAGCGCCGTCCGGCGCGGCCCTTGGTCCCGAGAGACCCGCCCCCGTCCCTGTCCCCTCCGGGGCCCCCGCCCCCGCTCCCACCCCCGCTCGCGGGGAGCGGGAGCGGGAGCGGGGTGGAGGTGGGGGACGGGGTGCCGGGAGCGGCGTCGGTGTCGGCGTCGGTGTCTGGATCCGTGGCGGCGGTGGCGGCGGTAACGGTGGTGGCGGGACGGGGACCGGGGTCGGGACCGGGATTGGGATCGGGATCGGAGGGATGTCCGTGCGAGGGCACCGAGGTCACCATCCGGGCAGCCCGGCGGCCTTCGCTGCCTGCTCGATCTGGCCCTGCAGCTGCGTCGCGGCCTTCTGCGGGTCCTTCTGCCCGGCGATCAGCTCCGACATCAGCGGCGCCAGCCCCGCCATGCCGGGGACGTCGGAGTTGAAGGCGATGACGGCGCCGTTGTCGTAGGCCTTCTTGACGTCCTGGAGCACGGGGGAGACGTCCTGCGGGCCGGTCACGCCCTCGAGCACGGGGAAGGTCTTCGCGGACTTCACGTAGTCGGCGTAGGCGGGGCCGGTCATGAAGCGGACGAAGTCCAGCGCGGCCTTCTCCCGCCCGGCGTCACCGGTCTTGGGCAGGTAGAAGGTGCCGATCGGTCCCGGCGCGTATGTGACCACGGCCTTGGTGCTCGACAGGCCGGTGAACCCCACGGTGTCGTCGACCTTCTTCTGGTCGCCCCCGGCGGCGGCGAGCATGGCCGGCAGCATGTCGGAGTGCTGGGCGACCATGGCGGCCTCCCCGGTCACCAGGGCCTTCATCGAGTTCTCGAACGTGGCGGTGGTGATGTCCTTGTTGAAGCAGCCGTCGTCCTGCAGCTTGCGGTAGGAGGTCAGCCCCGCCACGAACGGCGAGCCCGGGTCGGCCAGCGACGCGGTGTGGCCTGCCAGGGCCTTGCCGTAGGCGTTGCCCTCGTTGCTGGCGCTGACGTACAGCAGCGGCAGGATCTGCACCGGCCAGATGGAGCCGCCCGACTCGAACACCGGTGTCACGCCCTTGGCGGAGAGCGCGCGGCAGGCCGCCGAGAGCTCCTCGAACGTGCCCGGGGGCTCGACGCCCGCGTCGGCGAGGACCTTCCTGTTGTAGTAGAGGCCGAAGACCTGGGGGAAGCCGGTGATGGCCGCGTAGACCTTCCCGCCGGTGGCGCCCGCGCTCTTGTAGAGGTCGCCGGACTTGGCGACGTACGCCTCGCCGGACAGGTCCCTGAGGTTCTCCGTCGGGTTCAGGGCGAGCAGGTTGCTCACCGTGGCGTGGTATTCGAGGATGTCCGGCCGCTCGCCGGTCGCCCACTTGGTCTGCGTGCTGTCCTCGAACCCGTCCGAGGGGATAGGGACCAGCTCGATCCTGTTGCCCGACTCCCGCTCGAACCGCTTGTACATCTCCACCAGCGGGGCGGGGTCGGCGGTGTTGTGCCAGAGCGTCAGCGTGACCTTCCCGCCGTTCCCGGCGTCCTCGCCCGGTCCCGCGGCGCCGCCGCAGCCCGCCGCGGCGAGGGTGAGGGCGGCGCAGGCCGCGGCTCCCAGCAGTCGTTTCGATGCCCTCATGCTCGTATTCCTGTTCGTCACGGGGTTGGTGATAGCCGGGGCCGGCCGGATGCCCGGGCGGTTTCCCTGCACGCCTCCGGGCCACGAGACACGCGAGTTTCCGTCATGTTTCGTAGAACGTTCTCCATTGTTAGACCAGGGACGTTTGTGGCGTCAAGGGCCATATCCGAGGTGACCAACTCGTTAAGGAGCGGTAAAATCGGGTCTGGCGGGGACGCCTTCGACGGGGTACCGTCACCTCTGCGTTGGCGAAGTGTATTTCGTTCTACACTCTGGCGCCGCGTCCGTGCCGTGCTCGTCCCGTAGGGCCGCCCCGGCTTTCCCCGCGGTTCGGCGGCGGTTCGTCCGCGGCCCGTCCTATCGTTCCCCTACCTTTCCCTACCGATCCCCACCGAAGGAATCGCGTGACCACAGGAGCAGCACCGCGGCGGGTGACCATCGCCGACGTGGCCGGGCGGGCCGGTGTCTCCACCGCCGCCGTGTCCAAGGTGCTGCGCGGGGCCTACGGGGTCAGCCCCGGCATGCAGGCCAAGGTCCGCGAGGCCATGGACGAGCTCGGCTACCGGCCGCACGCCGCGGCCAGGGCCATGCGAGGCCGTACGTACACCCTCGGCGTGATGCTCTCCGACACCAGGAACCCGTTCTTCCCCGACATCATCGAGGGCGTCACCGGGCAGCTGGGCGGCACCGAGTACCAGGTGCTGCTCGGCCCCGGCGGCGCCGAGCCCAAGAGCCAGGCCAGGATGACCAACGCGATGATCGACCGGAGCATGGATGGAATCATCCTGATATCTCCGGTTATGCCGGCCGCGGAACTGGCCGCCATCGCGACGACCACACCGATCGTGGTGATCGGCCGCCACGGAAGCGCCGCCGAGTACGACTCGGTGGTCGACGACGACGACACCGGCGCCCGCCTGGTGGTCGACCACCTGGCCGGCCTCGGTCACCGGCGGATCGCCCACATCACCCATCTCGACCGGGGCCGTGCCTCCGGGGCCGACTCGCCGCAGGCCGTCCGGGCCGAGGGCTATCGCCGGGCCATGCTGGCCGGGGGCCTGGCGGAGGGGATCGACCTGGTGGCCACCTCCTTCACCGAGGAGGGCGGCTACGAGGGGGCGCGGCAGCTGCTCGCCCGGCCGGTCAGACCCACCGCGATCTTCGCCGGCGCGGACGTCGCGGCGCTCGGGGTCCTGCGCGCCGCCTACGAGGCCGGGCTGTCGGTCCCAGGTGACCTGTCGGTCGCCGGATACGACAACATCGGCATCGCCTCCCTCGAACCCATCTCCCTGACCAGCGTCGACCAGGACGGCCACGTCATCGGGGCCACCGCGGCGCGCCTGCTCGTCGAGCGCATCGAGGGCCGCGGGCGTTCCGTCCTGTCGTCGGTCTCGCCCACCCTCGTCGTCCGCGGCACCACCGGCCCACCGGCCGGAGGGGGTGACCGGCCGGCGCCGACCCGCCGCCGACCGGAAGCCGTCCGTCCCCCGAGCACTCCTCCCGACCTCGACCACTCCCGGTCCTGAGTGCTCCCCGCCCGAAGTATCGAAAGCCGTCCGTCCCCCGAGCACTCTTTCCGATCTCGACCACCCCCCGGTCCTGAGTGCTCCCCGCCCGAAGTATCCGAACCGCACCTCTATCCGGAACGCTCCCGACCCGGGGCGACGCCGGTGTGAGGCGTTCCCGCCCGAGGCCGCCACCGTGCCGCCACCGTGCCGCCACTGTGCCGCCCACCGTGCCGCCGCCGTGTCACCACGGCTCCACGTGCGTCCCCGCGTGCGGCCGCCGAGTCCCCGTGTCCGTGACCCCGCGTCTCCGCGTCTCCGTGTTTTCGCGTCTCTGTGTTTCCAACGTTCCACCAGCGAAGGAACCCCCCCGTGAAACGTCTCGTCCTCATCGGACCGTTGCTCCTCGCACTCGCGATCCCCGCCTCCCTCCCCGCGCCCGCGCTCGCCACCGAGACGGCGACGACCTGTCCCGTACGCGTCGACCCGGCGCTGTTCGCGAGCGAGGCCCGCCTGCTCGAACTCGCCGAGAGGCAGGAGGAGTTCGGACCCCGGCCGACCGGCTCGCCCGCCCACGACGACTACGTCGACTGGCTGCGGGACGAGATCGGCGCGGTGCCCGGCGTGCAGATCTCCTCGCTGCCCTACGAGATCGACCGTTGGGACGACCTCGGCACCGGCCTGACCGTCTCCGGCCAGACCGTGCAGGTCGCCGCGCCCGTGCCGTTCTCCTCCTCCACCGGCTCCGGCGGGGTCACCGCGCCGCTCGTCTACCTGCCCGCGAGCACCGCCATCACCGCGGCCAACGCGGCGGGCAAGATCGTCGTCAGGGACCTGCCCTGGGCGACGGTGCCGAACCTGCTGTTCTACCCGCCGCTGCTCGGCTACCACATGTACGACCCCGCCCTCACGATCAACATGCTCGGCTCCGACTCCTCGGAGGCCCCGGCCGGGGCCGACGCCGACCTCAAGGCCGCCGCGGCGGCGGGCGCGGCCGGGGTGCTGGAGGTCAGCCGCCTGCCGCACGCCCAGATCAAGGGGATGTACGCGCCCTACGAGGGGCTCCCGTACGAGGTGCCGGGCGCCTATCTCGGCGTCGACCAGGGTGAGCAGATCAAGCAGGCGCTCGCCGCCGGGCAGCCGGTCCAGGCCGTGCTGACCGTCGACGCGGCGTGGACGCCCACGACGACCCGTACCGTGCTCGCGACCCTCCCCGGGGTGAGCGAGCAGAAGATCGTCGTGGAGAGCCACACCGACGGCATGAGCCCGGTGTGGGACAACGGCCCGCTCACGATGCTGGAGATGGCCCGCTACCTGGCGTCGCTGCCGGTGAGCTGCCGCCCGCGCACCGTCCAGTTCGCCTTCGTCACCGGCCACCTCTACCAGCACCTCACCGGGCCCGATGTCCGCGAGGGCGGCGCGGGGCAGCTGGCGGCCCTCCTGGACGCCGAGTACGACCAGGGAAAGGTCTCCTCGGTCGTCGTCCTGGAGCACCTGGGCGCCCGGCGTTACAACGCGGTCGCCCGCCCCGGAGGACTGCCGGGGCTGGAGCTCGTGCCCGACCCCGCGCTGACCGAGCTGCTGTGGGTCCCCGTCAGCGAGAGCACGCCTCTGCGCGAGCTGGTCAAGGGCCACGTCCAGTATCGGGACGTGCGGCGCACCGCCGTGTTGAAGGGCCTGTCGGCGGCCGACCTGGGCACGGTGCCGCACCACTGCGGTTTCGGAGGGGAGGGGACGCCGTACAACCAGCACCTCCTGCCGACCATCTCGCCGATCTCGGCTCCCAAGACGCTCTTCTCGCCCGCCTTCGGCGCGGAGGCGATCGACGTGGCGGCGATGCGCCGGGCGTCGCTGGCCTTCACCGACATCGTGCTCGACCTCGGCCCGATGCCGCAGGCGGACGTGGCGGGCGACGTCACGTTCATGCGCTCCCAGCGCGCCTCGGGTACGCCGGGCTGCGTGTGAGCATCGACCGCGAGGCGCTGGTCCGGCGGCACACCGTGGTGCTGTCCGGGCCGGACGCGGAGTCCCCGCTGACCGTCGGCAACGGCGAGTTCGCCTTCACCGCCGACGTCACCGGCCTGCAGACGTTCCCCGGTTTCCACGCCGGGGGCATGCCGCTGGGCACCCAGTCGCAGTGGGGCTGGCACACGATGCCCAACCCCCGGGGTTTCACCCTGGAGGACGCGACCACCTCCTACGGCCGGGCCCGCTATCCCGACCGCCACCTGATGACCCTCGGCGGCCCGGTGCCGCCGGAGTTCGAGGCGGGCGCCTGGCTGCACGCCAATCCCCAGCGGCTCGACCTGGGCAGGATCGGGCTCGATCTCGGCGAGGGTGTGGTGATCACCGACCTCACCCGGGTCCGCCAGATCCTCGACCTGTGGAGCGGGCTGCTGCGCAGCGCGTTCGTGCTCGGCGGCGCGCCGTACGAGGTGGAGACGGTCTGCCACCCCGCGCGCGACCTGCTGGCCGTGCGCGTCACCGGCGGCGCGGCGGTGACGATCTCCTTCCCGTACGCCTGCGAGACCTGGAACCGGGCGGCCGACTGGGACCGCCCGGAGCGGCACACCACCGAGCACGTCCTCGGCGCCTCGCGCTGCGACTTCACCCGGGTGCTGGACGACGACCGCCACCACGTCACCGTCGCGTGGCGCGGGCCGGGACCGGGGGCGGCGCGGCTGACGCCCCTGGGGGAGCACCGCTACCGGCTGGAGGGGGCCGCCGAGTTCGTCGTGGCCTTCGGGCTCGACCCGGCCGGGCCGGACCTGCCCGGGTTCGAGGAGGTCCGTACCGCCGCCGCCCGGCACTGGGAGGGCTTCTGGACGGGCGGCGGCGCGGTGGGCTTCGAGGGCAGCCGGGATCCGCGCGCCCCCGAGCTGGAACGGCGCGTGGTGCTCTCCCAGTACCTGACCGCGGTCAACTGCGCGGGCTCGCTGCCGCCGCAGGAGACGGGCCTGGTCTGCAACTCCTGGAGCGGCAAGTTCCACCTGGAGATGCACTGGTGGCACGCGGCGCACTTCGCCCTGTGGGGGAGGCCGGAACTGCTGGAGCGGAGCCTGCCGTGGTACCGGAGCGTCCTTCCCCGGGCGCGGGCCACGGCCGCCCGGCAGGGGTACCGGGGTGCTCGCTGGCCCAAGCAGACCGGCCCCGACGGCAGGGAGAGCCCCAGCACGATCGGGCCGTTCCTGATCTGGCAGCAGCCGCACCCGATCTATTTCGCCGAGCTGCTCTACCGGGTACGGCCCGGGGCGCTGCTCGACTACCGCGACCTGGTCTTCGAGACCGCCGAGTTCATGGCGTCCTTCCCGGTGGAGGAGGACGGCCGCCACGTGCTCGGGCCGCCGCTGATCCCGGCGCAGGAGTCGTACGAGAAGACCCGGACGACGGTCAGGAACCCCACGTTCGAGCTGGCCTACTGGTGGTGGGGGCTGGAGACCGCGCAGCGCTGGCGCGAGCGCCTCGGGCTCGGGCGCCACCCGGAGTGGGAGAGGGTACGCGACGGGCTGGCCGCGCCGTGCGTGCGGGACGGCGTCTACGCGGCCATCGAGGTGGAGCCGTACACGCTCAGGACCGACCATCCCTCGATGACCGGTGCCCTGGGCCTCGTCCCGGCCACGCCGCTGATCGACCCGGAGACCATGCGGGCCACCCTCGACGACGTGCTGGAGACGTGGGACCTGCCGAGCACCTGGGGCTGGGACTACCCGATGCTCGCCATGTGCGCGGCCAGGCTGGGCGAGCCCGGCAGGGCGGTCGACGCGCTGCTGATGGACGCGCCCAAGAACGCGCACCTGGCCTCGGGGCACAACCGGCAGTGGCCCGGCATCCTGCCGCTCTACCTGCCGGGCAACGGCGGCCTGCTGGCGGCCGTCGCGCTGATGGCGGCGGGCTGGGACGGCGGGCCCGACCGGCCCGCGCCCGGCTTCCCCGAGGGCTGGGAGGTCCAGGTGGAGGGGGTGCGGGCGATGCCCTGAGCCGGCCGGACGCCGCGTCTAGCCGGGCGGTGCGTCAAGCCGGGTGCCGCGTCAGCCGAGTGCCGCGTCGGCCGTCGCGTGGTCGGCGAGGAGCGTGATCGTGTAGTGCAGCACGTCGTCCTCCAGCGACGACAGGCGTGCCGCGTTGCCCGCGCGCACCTCGGCGGCGATGAACTCGGTGACGCCGAAGACGATCAGCGAGGGCACGCTGTCCCTGAGCGGCCCCAGCGCCGGGTCGTCCGCCCTGGCACGCGCCGCGAGGGCCCGCAGCATCTCCAGAAAGGGAAGGTAGGCGTGGTCGCGCTGCTCCACGGCGCGCGGGCCCGCCCCGGGCAGCTCGACGAAGTAGGCGCGGGCGTACTCGGGCCGGTCCTGCCACCACCGAAGGTAGGCGCGCAGGCCGCCGCGGGCGGCGGCGACCCAGTCGTGGCCGGTGCCGTCGGCCGCGGACAGGATCGTCCCCACCACATCGGGCAGGTCTCGCTCGCACAGGGCGAGGAAGCAGGCCTCCTTGTCGTGGAAGTTGGCGTAGAAGGCGTTGCGCGAGACCCGCGCGGCGGCGATCACGTCGGGCACGGTCGTGGCGGCGTACCCCCGGGTCGCGACCAGCAGCAGCATGGCCTGGATCAGGCGGTCGCGCTGCGAGGTGCGGACCACCTCGGGCGACAGCCCGTGACGGCCGCGGGGGAGGGGCTCACCCTCCGGAATTTTCTTCTGATTCTGTCTTGACATCAATCACAGATCGTACTTCCCTCTGTTAGGAGACGTTCACGTCTCCAAAGATTCAGTGAGGTGACCATGGAAGACAAGGGCATGTCCCGGCGGCGGGTACTGCGCGTGGCGGCCGTCGGGCTGCTGTCGGCGGGCCTGGTGTCGCGGACCACCCCGGCGGTGGCGGCCGGCACGATCGAGTCGCACTACGCGGTCAGAGGCCCCTGGGCGGTCACCGCCTCCGACGCGAGCGACGCCTCGGGCACCTACCGGCTGCACCACCCGGCCGACCTCGGCGCGGGCGGCTTCCGGCACCCGATCGTCACGTGGGGGAACGGCTCGTACGCCACCCCCGCCCTCTACCCCGGCGTGCTCGACCAGCTCGCCTCCTGGGGCTTCGCCGTGGTCGCGTCCACCGACACGACCACCGGGACCGGCACGGAGATGCTCGCCGCCGCCCACTACCTGGTGGGCAGGGACGCCGACCCCGCGAGCCCGTTCCACCAGAGGCTCGACACGACCCGGGTCGGCGCCGCCGGGCACTCCCAGGGCGCGGGCGGCACGGTCAACGCGGCCAACCTCTCCGCCGGGCTCGTCACCACGGCCGTGTCGATCGCGCTGCCCGCGCCGCTCTGGGTGGGCGCCGGCGACCGGTTCCAGGTCGCCGGGCTGGCCTGTCCCGTCCTGTTCGTCAGCGGGAACAACGACTGGCTGATCTCCCCGGCCTCGGCGCTGCGGGGCTACTACGACCAGGTGCCCGGGGCGGCGGCCATGGCGGTGCTGAAGGGCGCGGGCCACAACGACATCCAGGGCACCGGCGGCGGCTTCCTCGGCTATCTGACGGCCTGGCTGATGTACCACCTCCAGGGGGACGCCTACGCCCGCGGCGCCTTCGCCGGGAGCACCCCCGAGTTCACCGGCAACACCGCCTGGCAGAACCAGGCCGCGAAGAACCTCCCGTGACCACCCCGCCGGTGCCGCGGAGCTCGTGCCACAGCCGCTCGTCAGAAGCCCCTCGACCCCCCTCGCCGGCACCGCGGGAGACCTCCCGACACCTTCCCGCCAGAGCCTCCCGCGCCCCCCTCGCCGACGCCGCCCCGCGGCGACGGGCCCCGTGACCACCCCATCCCGTGCGGTACCCGCCGTACGAGACCATCCCCCAGGAGAACCGCGATGGCGGATCTGACACGGCGCCGGCTGCTCGCGGCCGGCGCGCTCTCCCTGGCCGCGCCGAGCCTTCTGGCTGCCTGCGGCGAGGACCGGCCCGCGCCGCGGGCCCAGGACGGGAAGCCGAACGGCGAGGTCAGCGTCTGGCTGCACGGCTCGCAGGAGACGGGCCCGCAGTTCCAGAAGCTGGTGCACCGCTACATCGCCGAGTTCCAGGTGGACGTCAAGCTCCTCTACCTGCCCGTCGCCCAGCTGGACGCCAAGCTGCTGACCGCCTTCGGCGGCGGCACCCCGCCTGACGTCTTCAAGATCGGGCACTGGAGCTTCCCCTCCCACGCGAGGAAGGAGCGGCTGGCGCCCATCGACCCCCGGGCGTTCGGCGCGCCGGACGTGGCGGCCGTCCTGGCGCGCTACGAGCCCGGGACGGTCTCCCCGCTGAGCTACCGCGACCAGGCGTACGGCGTGCCGATCGACCTCAACCCCGCGATGCTGTACTACCGCAGGGACCGCTTCGAGGAGGCGGGGCTCGACCCCGACAAGCCCCCCGCGACCTGGGAGGAGCTCGCCCGCCACAGCGCGAGGCTCACCTCGGCCGACGGCAGGCGGGTGGGCCTGCAGTGGTCGTACGGCGACCCGCAGTGGGCCCTGATGACGCTGACCGCGCTGATCAGGGGCGCCGGCGGCGAGCTGGTCGACGCCGGCGGCACCCGGGCCTCGCTCGACACCGAGCACGGCATCCGGGCGCTGGAGTACTTCGCGGGGATCGGCAACCCCAGGCTCTCCAATCCGCTCGGCGCGCTCGGCCTGTTCTACTCGGGCGAGGCCGCCATGGTCGTCAGCGGGGCGTTCCTCGGTCCCGCGCTGGAGAAACTCGGCGAGCGCCCTCTCAAGCCGGGCAAGGAATACGGCGTGGCCCCGATGCCCCGCTGGGAGGGCGGCAAGGCCGTCGTGCCCGCCTACACGTGGGGCTGGGGCGTCTCCGCCGCCTCGAAGAACGCCTTCACCGCCTGGCACCTGATCAACTACCTCCAGGGACAGGAGTCGGTCACCGCCAACCTGGACAACGGGATCATCATCCCGGCCACCGGCTGGCGGGACGCCGGGCCGCGCGGCAGGTCCGAGCTGATGAGGATCGCGGCCTCCGGCCTCCCCGACGCCGACTTCGGCCCGGCCGTCCCCGCCGCGCTGGAGCTGGCCAAGGCCGCCTCCAGCGCCTGCGACGCCGTGGCCCACGGCCGCGCCAAGCCCGCCCAGGCGGCCGGGGACTTCGACGCGGCCGTCCGGCTCGTCCTGTGACCCTGACCACGGAGAGCGTCGCGGCCCCCGCGCCCGCGTCCTCGCCGCGACCGGGGAGGGGCGGGCGCGGCAGGTCGCGCCGGGAGGCGGGGGCCGGGATCGTGCTGACGATCCCGGTGGCGGTCTTCTTCGCCGTCTTCTGGCTCGTGCCGTTCTGCGGCGCCGTCTACCTCAGCTTCACCGACTACGAGATGGTCGGCGCGCCGCGCTGGATCGGGCTGGACAACTACGCGCGGATGTTCCAGGACCCCGGGGTCTGGAACTCGGCGTGGGTCACCGTCGTCTACACGGTCTTCACCGTCGTGCCGACCATCCTGCTCGCGCTGCTCGTCGCGGTGCCGCTCAGCGCGCCCGGCAGGCTCAACCGCGTGCTCCGCTCGCTGGTCATGGTGCCCGCGGTGATGCCGCTGGCCGCGACGTCGATGGTGTGGGTCATCATCTACTCCGACCGCGGCCTGGCGAACACGTTGCTCGGCGCCGTCGGCATCGACCCGCAGCCGTGGCTGACCGGTTCGGAGCTGGCGATCTGGGCGCTGGTCGTGATGGTCGTCTGGAAGAGCCTCGGATTGTTCGTCATCATCCTGACGGCCGGGCTGCAGGCGCTGCCCCGGGAGGTCTACGAGGCCGCGGCGATCGACGGGGCCGGGCCGGTCACCACGTTCCGCAGGATCACCGTCCCGCTGCTGCGCAGGACCCTGCTGTTCGTGCTGGTCATCTCCGTCGCCGGGTCGATGCAGGCCTTCGTGCCCGCCTTCCTGCTCACCGGCGGAGGCCCCGCGGACGCCACCCAGGTGCTGCCCTACTACATCTGGGCCAACGCCTTCCCCTACGAGCACATGGGCTACGCCTCCGCGCTGGCCATGATGCTGCTGGTCGCGATGCTGATCGTCTCCGTCGTCCAGTTCGGCTTCCTGCGAGGTGGGGACGGATGAGGGCGCTGCGCACCGCCTGGCTGCTGGGCGCGGTGGCCGCGATGCTGCTGCCGGTCTACGTGATGCTCGTGGTCGCCTCCGCCGCCGACGACACCGACCTGGGCGGCCTGGTCTTCAACGGCTTCCACCTGCCGGGCAACGTCGCCGAGCTGTTCTCGGGCGAGGGCTTCCCCGTCTACTTCCGCAACAGCGTGCTCTACTGCGCCGGCAGCGGCGCGCTGGACGTGCTGTTCTCCTCGGCCGCCGGCTACGCCCTGGCCCAGCTGTCCTTCCCCGGCAGGCGCGTGCTGTTCGCCCTCGTGGTCGGCACGCTCGCGCTCGCCCCGATGGTCATGATCATTCCGGTGTTCCTGATCGTCAAGGAGCTGGGCTGGGTGAACACCTTCCAGGGAGTGATCGTCCCGGGCATGATCAGCGCCTTCGGGGTCTTCCTGGTCCGCCAGTTCGCGCTGGGCCTTCCCAAGGAGCTGATCTTCGCGGCGCGCGTCGACGGAGCGGGGGAGCTGCGCATCTTCGCGCGGGTGGCGCTCCCGCTGCTGCGGCCCGCGCTCGTGACGCTCTTCCTCATCCACTTCCTCGCGCAGTGGGACAACCTGCTCTGGCCGCTCATCGTCGCCAACGACCCCTCCCTGTGGTCGCTGCCGGTGGGACTGGCCAACTTCCAGAGCGAGCACGGGTTCAACTACCACCTCATGACCGCCGCCGCGCTGGTCACCGCCGTTCCGCCGTTCCTACTGATGGCCGGGCTGCAGCGCTACTACGTGGCCGGGCTGACCTTCGGAGGAGTCAAGTGACCGTCCCCGGCGACGCCGGCCGCGGACGCCGGGCGGCCGCTCCTGACAGCGCCGCGCGGGAGTGCCGGGCGGACGTCCCGGAGACCACCGGCCAGGAGTGGCGGCCGGACGTCCCGGAGACCGCCGAGATCATGGCGTGGATCGAGACGATCACCGCCCGGGGGATCAGGCGTCCCGGATACCCCGCCGACGCGTGGACGGAACGGTGGGCGGCCGGCCTGCTCGCCGGGTTCGGGCTCGACGTGCGGCTCGCGCCCGTCGAGGTGCCCACCTGGCACCCGGTCTCCGCCACGCTCCGCGCCCACCTGGACGCCGGCCCGTCCCGCCTCGTCGAGGTGGAGGCGTTCGCGCTGCCGTACACGACCCCGGAGGCCACGGTGACCGCGCCGCTCGCCCGGTCGGCCGGGCCCGGCCGCATCGCCGTGCGCGAGCACGCCTTCGCCCGGCTGCCCCAGACCTTCGTACGGGAGATCGCCACCGCCGTCCACGACCCCGAGGGCGCCTTCGACGAGCTGGTGCAGACGCTGCCGTTCGCCCCCGGCTACCTGGAGGACCTCGACGGCGCGGTCGCCTCGGGGGTGGCCGGGTACGTCGGGGCGCTGACCGGCGTGCCGTGGGAGACGCGCGACTACTACGTCCCCTACGACGCGGTGCGCCGGCCCGTGCCCGCCGTCTGGCTGTCGGCGTCCGACGCGCGGAGGGTGCTGGCGCTCATGGACGAGGGGCCGTGCACGGGCACGCTGTCGGTGAAGTCGGAGACCTCGGCCGCGACCTCCCACAACGTGGTCGCCACCCTGCCGGGGCGGGGCGACGGCTGGGTGATCGTCGCCTCGCACCACGACGCCCCCTGGGCCTCCGCGGTGGAGGACGCCTCCGGCGTCGCGCTGGTGCTGGCCGCCGCCAGGCACTGGTCACGGGTGTCCGAGGAGGAACGACCGCACAACCTGCTCTTCCTGCTGACCGCGGGGCACATGGCCCACGCCGCGGGCACCCGGGCGTTCATCGCGGAGAACCGGGCGCTGCTGGACCGCGTCGTGCTCCAGGTCCACCTGGAGCACGCGGCCCGCGAGTGCCGCGCCGAGGGCGGCAGGCTGGTGCCCACCGGCGCTCCCGAGCCGCGCTGGTGGTTCACCACCCGCAGGCCCGAGCTGGAACGGCTCGTCGCGGAGGCACTGGTCGCCGAGGACCTGCGCCGGTCGTTCGTGCTACCGCCCGACGCGTTCTCGCCGATGCCGCCGACCGACGGCGCGTTCTTCCACCCCGAGGGGGTGCCGCTGGTGCACCTCCTCGCCGCCCCCATGTACCTCTTCGACTCCGCCGACACCCTCGACAAGGTCGACGAGGCGAGCCTGGTACCGCTGACCCGCGCGGCGATCCGCATCGTCGAGGGGACCCGGGACTGGAGGCCCAGATGATCGTGCGCACCCCCTCCGGCCTCGTCGAGGGCCGCTTCGACGGGACGGTGGCGTCCTTCCTCGGCGTCCCGTACGCCGCACCGCCCTTCGGAGAGCACCGTTTCGGCGCGCCCGTGCCCCCGCCCGCCTGGGACGGAGTGCGGCCCGCGCTCCTGCCGGGCGCGGCGGCGGCGCAGCCCGCCGGCGACGACGTCGGGCTGTACGCCCCCGAGACGTTCGCCTCCGGCGAGGACTGCCTCAACCTCGACGTCCACACCCCCGGCGCCGGCGCGGCCGGCCTGCCGGTGCTCGTCTGGTTCCACGGCGGGGCGTTCGCCATCGGCGGCAACGGGGCCGCCTGGCACCGCGGCCACCGCTTCGCCCGTGACGGCGTGGTGTGCGTCGCCGTCAACTACCGGCTGGGCTTCGAGGGGTTCCTCGCCCTGGACGGGGCGCCGCTCAACCGGGGCGTGCTCGACTGGCTCGCCGCGCTGGAGTGGGTACGCTCCGCGATCGCCGCGTTCGGCGGCGACCCGGGCAACGTGACGATCGCCGGGCAGTCCGCGGGCGGCGCGGCGTGCGCCACCCTCCTGACGATGCCCCGCGCGGCGGGCCTGTTCCGCCGGGCGATCGTGATGAGCGGGTCGGCGAGCCTGGCCGTACCGGAGGAGGAGGCCCGCGCGCACGCCGCCGGCCTCGCCGCGCGCCTCGGCGTCCGGCCCCGCGCGCAGGACTTCGCGGCGATCCCCCCGGCCGCGCTGGTGGCCGAGCAGCCGCCGCCGATGGCGGCCGGGGCGTCCGGCACGCTGGGCGGGACGGTGCCGATCCAGCCCGTCGTGGACGGAGACCTGGTGCCCCGCGTGCCGCTGGACGCGCTGCGCGCGGGCGCCGGCGGCCACCTCCCGCTGCTGGTCGGCTGCACCTCCGACGAGGCCGGTGTCTTCGTGCGCGCGATGGCCGGGGGGATCGACGAGGCGACGGCCGCGACCGTGCTCGCGCACCTGGGCCTGCCGCCCGGCTACCGGGACGCCCATCCCGGGCTGTCACCCGCGGAGCTCGTCGGCAGGGCGGCGGGCGACCACCTGTTCCGCAGGGAGACGATCTGGATCGAGGAGGCCCGCGCGGCCACCGCCGCCGCCCCGACCCACGCCTACGAGTTCCGCTGGGAGTCGCCGGTGGCGTCTCCCCTGGGGGCCGGGCTGGTCGGCGCCGCGCACAACATCGACCTGCCCTTCGCCTTCGACCTGCTGGACGCGCCGGGCGTGGAGCGTACGGCGGGGAAGGAACCCCCGGGGACGCTGGCCGAGGCGATGCACGGCGCCTGGGTGCGGTTCGCCCGCGACGGCGACCCGGGCTGGCCCCCCTACGAGCGCGCCCGCAGGCAGGTAATGATCTTCAACGCCGCGTCAGGTGTCGCCGATGACCCGCTGCGGACGCAGCGGCGTCTCTTGTGCGAACCGTGAGCGGCGTGCACCTTGTTGTTCAGGTTGTCTCAGCGACCGGAGGTATCCTCAATGCTGTCCTATTCGTGCGCCGTCTCCGGCGCGTCCCTGCTCGGTGAGACGATCGGCGAGAACTTCGAGCGGACCGTGGCCCGTTTCGGCGACCGGGAGGCCCTGGTCGACGTGCCCGAAGGCCGCCGCTGGACGTACGCCGAGCTGGACGCCGACGTCGACCTGCTGGCCCGCGCCCTGATGGCCCGGGGCGTCGCCAAGGGGGACCGGGTCGGCATCTGGTCCCCGAACCGCGCCGAGTGGGTGATCGTCCAGTACGCCACCGCGAAGATCGGCGCGATCCTGGTCAACGTCAACCCCGCCTACCGGAGCCACGAGCTGGACTACGTCGTCCGCCAGTCCGGCATGCGGCTGCTGGTCAGCGCGGTGAGCCACAAGACGAGCGACTATCGCGCCATGGTCGACGAGATCGGGTTCGCCGACGTCGTCTACATCGGTGAGGACAGCTGGCGGGGGCTGCTGGCCGAGGCCGAGACGGTGCGCCCCGAGCGCCTGCGCGAGCGCATGGCCTCGCTGACCTTCGACGACCCGATCAACATCCAGTACACCTCGGGCACCACCGGCTTCCCCAAGGGCGCGACCCTGTCGCACCACAACATCCTCAACAACGGCTACTTCGTCGGCGAGATGATCCGCTACGACGAGAACGACAGGGTCTGCCTGCCGGTGCCCTTCTACCACTGCTTCGGGATGGTCATGGGCAACCTCGGCGTGACCTCCCACGGGGCCTGCGTCGTCATCCCCGCGCCGGGCTTCGACCCCGCCGCCACCCTGCGGGCCGTCGAGAGCGAGCGCTGCACCTCCCTGTACGGCGTGCCGACCATGTTCATCGCCGAGCTGGCCGAGCTGGCCGGCGGCGGGTACGACCTGTCGAGCCTGCGCACCGGGATCATGGCGGGCTCGCCCTGCCCGGTGGAGATCATGAAGCGGGTGGTCGGCGAGATGAACATGCGCGAGGTGGCCATCTGCTACGGGATGACGGAGACCTCCCCGGTGTCCACGATGACCAGGACCGACGACGACCTGGCCCGCAGGACCGAGACGGTCGGCCGGGCGATGCCGCACATCGAGGTCAAGATCGTCCACCCGGAGAGCGGCCTGACCGTGCCGCGCGGCGAGCCCGGCGAGCTGTGCACCCGCGGCTACTCGGTGATGCTCGGCTACTGGGACGAGCCCGCCAGGACGGCCGAGGCGATCGACACCGCCCGCTGGATGCACACCGGCGACCTGGCGACCATGGACGACGACGGGTACGTCAACGTCGTCGGGCGCATCAAGGACATGGTGATCAGGGGCGGCGAGAACGTCTACCCTCGCGAGCTGGAGGAGTTCCTGCACGGCCATCCGGACATCGACGACGTCCAGGTGATCGGCGTCCCCGACCCCCGGTACGGCGAGGAGCTGATGGCCTGGATCGTCATGCGGCCCGGGGCGGTCCCGCTGACCGCGGAGGCGGTCAGGGAGTTCTGCGCGGGCAGGCTCGCCCACTACAAGATCCCCCGCTACGTCCACCTGGTGGACGGGTTCCCGATGACGGTGACGGGCAAGATCCGCAAGGTCGAGATGCGAGAGGACGCGGTGCGGCTGCTCGGCCTCTGACCCGGTCTCGCGCGTTCTTCATCTGCCTGACCTTTGACCCGGTCTTCCGCGCGTCTTCGCCTGCTCGGCCTCCGACCCGGTCTCGCGCGCGTCTTCGCCGCTTCCTTTGCACCTTCTTGCGTGACGGGTTGATTTACCGGTAGCCACGCCCGGGGATGGGTCGCCCGACGCCATCGGTCATGGGCCGCACGCACGCCGCCGGACGAACGCATCCGAACGCGGTATCGCTCGCGAAGTCCTCCATGGACGCTAAGGAGTGATGCCCATGGCCGCTGTCACGTGTGAGACCGATCGGCCCGGCGAGCGGACGGACCCCCGTACCGGGCGAGGGACGGCCCCGTCGGCCGGTCGCGAAGACCTGGCGGCGAGGAGGAGCGCGTGAGCCAGGTGGTGGTGATCGGCGCCGGTCTCGGCGGACTGGCCGCCGCGGTCCGGCTGGCCGCCGCCGGTCGGGACGTCACGATCGTGGAGGCGAACGACGTGCCGGGCGGCTGCTGCGGTACGGCGACCCTCGGCGGGTACCGCTTCGACACCGGCCCCTCGGTACTGACCATGCCGGAGGTCCTGGCCGACGTCTTCGCCGCCGCCGGGGAGGACATGGAGACCATGCTCCCGCTGCGGCGGCTGGACCCGTACTACCGGCTGCGCTACCACGACGGCTCCCACCTTGACGTGGTGGCCGGACAGGACGCCATGGCCGAGCGGGTGCGCGCGCTGAGCGGTGCCGCGGAGGCCGAGAGGTACCGGCGCTTCCGCGCCAGGCTCGGCGAGCTGTTCGACGCCGAGTGGCCCGCGTTCATCGACCGCGACATGACGAGGCTGCGCGACCTCGCCCGCCCCCGCGTCCTGGCCCGCCTGGCGGCCCTGGGCGGCTTCCGCAGCCTGGACTCCCTCGTCAGGAGCCACCTCACCGACCACCGGCTGGTCAAGGCGCACACCTTCCAGGCCCTGTACGTGGGCCTGCCGCCCCGGCGGGCGCTCGGGATCTACGCGGTCATCGCCCACATGGACACCGTCGGGGGCGTCTTCTTCCCGCGCGAAGGCGGGATGCACGCCATCCCGCTCGCCCTGGCCGCGCTGGCCGAGAAGGCGGGCGCGCGCATCCGGTACGGGGTGCGCGCCGTCAGGGTCGAGGCCGGGTCCTCCGGCGTCTCCGGGGTCAGGCTCGACACCGGGGAACGCCTGGCGGCGGGCAACGTCGTGGTCGCCTGCGACCTGTCCCGCGCCCACACCGGGCTGCTCCCGAAGGGCGCGGGCGACTGGCGGCTCCGCCGCCCCCGCTACTCGCCCTCCTGCCTGGTCGTGCACTTCGGCCTCGACCGGCGCCTGGCCGGGCAGGCGCACCACACCCTGCACTTCGGCGGGGAGTGGGACGCCGCCTTCGCCGCGCTGCGGGCCGGGCGCCCGCAGCCCGACCCGAACCTGCTGGTCACCTATCCCGAGTCCGACACCGGCGCCGCGCCGTCCGGCCACGCCACCCTCACCGTGCTGGAACCGACAGCCAACCTGCGCGGCGGCGCCGACTGGGACCGGCTCACCCCGCGACTGGAGGACCGGCTGCTCGGCAGGCTGGCCGACCTCGGCTACGGCGACCTGTCCTCGGCGCCGAGACTCACCGTCGACCCGCCCGCCTGGGCGCGGCTCGGCCACTCGGCGGGCACCCCGTTCGCCCTGGACCACCGCTTCACCCAGACGGCCTGGTTCCGGCCGGCGGGCGTGGCCAGGCGCGTCCCGGGACTGCACTTCGCCGGCATGTACACCGCGCCGGGGGTGGGGGTGCCCCCCGTGCTGATCTCCGGCCGGCTCGCCGCGGAACGCGTACTGGAGACCCCCCGATGACCCTCACCGCGAGTTACGAACTCTGCCGCAGGCTCAACGCCCGTCATGGCCGCTCCTACTACCTGGCGACCCTGTTGCTGCCCGCCTGGAAGCGCCCGCACGTGCACGCCCTGTACGGCTTCGCACGCTACGCCGACGAGATCGTGGACTCCTTCACCATGACCGGCGACAGGGCGCGGGCGCTCGACGGCCTGGCCGCCCGGCTGGCCGCCACCCTGGCGGGCGAGACCACCGGAGACCCGGTGCTCCCCGCGTTCGCGCAGACCGTGCGCTCCTTCGGCGTCGAGCACGGCGACATCGACGCGTTCCTGTGCTCGATGCGGGCCGACCTGACCGTCACCCGCTACGCCACCTACGACGACCTGCTCGTCTACATGGAGGGCTCGGCCGCGGTGATCGGCACCATGATGCTGCCCGTCCTCGAACCGCTGCCCGGCATGGAGGACAAGGCCCGCGAACCGGCCCGCCAGCTGGGGCTGGCCTTCCAGCTGACCAACTTCCTGCGCGACGTCGCCGAGGACCTGGAACGCGGCCGGGTCTACCTCCCGCTGGAGGACCTGGACAGGTTCGGGGTGAAGACGGCCAACCTGGGGCGCGGCGTCACCACCCCGGCCCTGCGCGAGCTGCTGGCCTTCCAGGCCCGGCGGGCCGGGGACCACTACGCGCGGGCCGAGGAGGGAATCGACATGCTGACGCCCTCCTCCCGGCCGTGCGTCCGCGCGGCCTTCCAGCTGTACGGCGGCATCCTCGACCGGATCGAGGCGGCCCGCTACGACGTTCTCGGGACCAGGGCGGCCGTGCCCCGGCGGCGAAGACTGTCGATCTTCGCACGGCACCTGCTCGCGGCCTCCGCGGCCGACCGCGCCGAGCGCCGCCTGATCGCCGAGATTCCTTGAACCGGCCGGGCGGACGCGTCGCGAGGTCGCCCGCCGTAAGGGCGTCCGTCGCGAGGCCGCCACGGGCGGGGTCGTCCGGTTCGGGGTCGCCCAGTTCAGGGCCGTCCGGTGAGAGGCCGTTCGACGCCGTCGTCGCCGAGGTCGCCGAGGTCGCCGAGGTCGCTGTCGTCGTTGTCGTCAGGAGGGTGTGATGTCGGAGCCTGTGGTCGTCGACGCGATGGGCGGAGATCACGGACCGGTCGAGACGGTCGCCGGGGCGGTGGCGGCCCGGCGCGAGCTGGGGATCCCCGTGGTGCTGGTGGGCAGGGCGGGGGACATCCGTACCGAGCTCGACCGCCACGGCGCCGCCGCCGAGGTCGGCGTGGTGCACGCCGAGGACGTCGTCCCGATGGCCGAGCGGGGCGCGGGAGCGGTCTCCTCCGCCACGACCAGCCTGACGGTCGGCTGTGACCTCGTACGGCGGGGAGCGGCGTCGGCCTTCGTGTCGGCCGGTTCCACGGGCGCGGTCGTCTCGTGCGCCATCCGCGGCATCGGCCGCGCCACGGGGGTCCTGCGGCCCGCCCTGGCCATCGCGCTGCCCTCGGTCACCGGCGGCGCCACCGTGCTGATCGACGCGGGGGCGACCTCCGACCCCACCCCGGAGATGATCGCCCAGTTCGCGCTGCTCGGCGCCTCCTACGCCCAGCTCGTGCTCGGCGTCGCCGACCCGTCGGTGGGCCTGCTGTCGATCGGCTCGGAACCGGGCAAGGGCAACCGGCTGACCCGCAGGGCCGGCGAGCTGCTTCCCGGGCTGCCGTTCCGCTTCCACGGCAACGTGGAGGGCCACGACGTGCTCGCGGGCACCGTCGACGTGATCGCCACCGACGGCTTCACCGGCAACGTGGTGCTCAAGAACGTCGAGGGTTCCGTACGGGCCGCGCTGACGCTGGTGGCTCGTTCGGGGGTCGCCGGGGCCGAGGAGCTGCGGGAGGTGGCCCGCCGCTACGACCCCGAGACCCACGGAGGGGCGGCGCTGCTTGGGCTGAGCGGCACCGTCGTCGTCGCGCACGGCTCCTCGCGGGCGACGACGATCGCGCGCGCCTGCGCGGTGGCGCACGACCTCGCCGAGGGCGGGGTTGTCACCCGCTTCGGGGACCACCTCACCGCGGAGCCCGTCCGTTGAACGGGGGTGGACGGCCGGGCGGCCTCGTGTTCCCGCTCGTGGCGCCCGTACCTCACCGGGGAACCCGCCGGTCGGGCGGGAACGGGCGGCCGGAGGGCCCCGCATCCTCCCGTGCACCCCGCCCGGCGGGCGGGAGCGGAGCCGCGGCCGGGACGCCGGGCGGATCGGGCCAGGTCAGGCCAGGGGGTCGGCGCCGTCCCAGGTGCCCTCGCTGGCGTAGGGGGAGAAGCGGGCGAACAGCTCCTCGGAGTACCAGTTCTCCGCGCGCGTCCTGCCGATCACCCGCCGGTGCGCCCGCCCCCGGTGGGCGAAGTCCCGCACCGCGGCGGCGTCGCGCCACAGCGAGAACGTCCCCTGCCTGGCCAGCGGCCACTCGCCGACGCCGACCGAGGCCAGGCAGCCGTTCTGCTCATTCAGGAGGCGGTCCACCCCGGGGACCGAGCGGTAGAACGCCACCAGGCGGGAGGGCCGGATCGACGCGCGGGTCAGCACGGCGACGGGGCCTCCGGGATCGATCCCGGGCGTGCTCGCGGGGAGGGGGCCGAACGGGGCCGTCCCGTTCCACCTGCCGCGCGAGGTCAGGGGAGTCAGCCGCACCTGCCAGGACTCCCGGGCCTCGCTCCGCCAGCGCGCCGCCACCGGGGAGTCGCTCAGGAAGCGGTCCAGGGCACGCTCGTCGCGCCACACCGCCAGCATGGCCCAGCGGCGAAGGTCCGCGCCCATGCTCGTCGACGCCCCGCGGCCGGAGCCGAGCAGCCGCCAGAACAGCAGCCCCGGCGTGCTTTTCAGCACCGGCCGGTCGAACGCCATGTAGCGCATGGCCCCCAGATCCGCATATCTCGTGAGATGGAAGGAAACGATGGTTCCCCTGCTCGTCTCGATCATCGGCGGCTACCTTCTCGGGTCCGTGCCGGTCGCCGTGCTGGTCGCCCGCGCGCACGGGTTCGACCCCCGCGAGGTCGGCGACCGCAACCCCGGCTTCTGGAACGTCAGGCAGCGGCTCGGCTGGCGGGCCGCCGTGCCGGTCTTCGCGGGTGACACGCTCAAGGGCACGTTCGCGGGGCTGCTCGGCCTGTGGGCCGGCGGCTCGCACCTCACCTGGCCCGTCGGGGTGAGCGGCGACAGCGTGGTGCCGGTGTATCTGGCGGTGGCCGCCGCCATGGCAGGGCACGCCTGGCCGGTCTTCGCCGGGTTCAGGGGCGGCCGGTCGATTCTCGCCTTCGTGGGCGGCTTCGCCGTCATCTGCCCGCCGGGTTTCCTGCTCGGCGTGGCCGCCCTGGTCGCGGTCGCCGTGGTGACGCGGTCCTTCGCGATCGGGGCGCGCGTCGGTGTCTTCGGCATCCCGCTGTTCCACCTGCTCTTCGCGCCGGTCGCGTACGTGGCGGGGACCGGCCTGCTCATGTGCCTCATCGGGCTGCGCTTCGGTCAGGCGGCTCGTGCCACCCGCCCGTCGTGACCGGGCCTGACCGCGCGTTCGCCGCGCTCCGGCCGGGGTCCGTGTCCTTCGTGACGGGTTCTGGCCGCGTGTTCGCCGCGTCCCGGCTTGACCGGCCGCCCGTCGTGACCCGGCCCGGTCGCGCGCCCGTGGCGATCGGGCCGGGCCGGGGGGTCGTGGTGGCCGCCGGGTAGGTGCGGCCCCGCCAGTCGCGCACCGGGCGCAGCGTGGCCCGCGTCAGCCGCAGGGCCGCCAGCGGGTCCAGCAGCGGGGAGAGCAGCACGCCGGGCCCCGGCCGCGTGTAGCTGCCGCGCAGCGCGCCGGCCAGCAGCAGCCGTACGGCCAGCAGGACCAGGTCGAGCCGGGTGGGACGGCCGGTCGCCAGCCGCAGCACCGGCAGCGCGGCGGCCAGCCAGACCACGGCCAGGTCGGCGGCCTGCCAGCCCGGCCCGGTGACGTCGCGCAGCGACAGCGACCGCCCCCACTCCCGCCACACCCCGGCGGCCGAATCGTGCATGTCGACCTCCAGCAGGCCACCGGAGTCCAGGAACCCCACGGCCCATCCGTCCGCCGCCAGGGTCCTGGCCAGCGCCACGTCGTCGGCCATGTGCCCGCGTACCCGCGCGTACCCGCGGGCGTTCAGCATCGCCGCGCGGCGGAAGGCCGTGCACTGGCCGTTGGCCATCGTGCGGTGCGGGGCCGGGAGGGTGGCCGGTCCGATCGGGCCGAAGCGGTAGACCAGCGTCGCCAGGAACGAGGCGTGCAGCGCCTGCTCGGCCGTCCCCCCGCACACGAACCTGGGTCCCGCGCTCACCAGGTCGTATTCCCCCAGGGTCGCCGCGAGCGCGCCGAACAGCCCCGGTGCGGGCCGGGCGTCCGCGTCCAGGGTCACCACGACGTCGCCCCCCGCGGCCTCGACCCCCTGCTTCAGTGCCCACTGCTTGCCCACCCAGCCCTCGGGGAGCGGCGTCCCGGGGACGACCTTCGCGCCGAGCCCGGACGCCAGCCGCGCCGTGCCGTCGCGCGACTCGTCGTCGACGACGATGACCTCCGCGACGTCCGGATCGGCGAGCACCGCCGACAGGCACGGGCCGATGCGGGCCTCCTCGTCGCGGGCGGGGATCACCACCGAGACGCGCGGCGGCGCCGTCCCGACGGGTGCCAGCGCGGGCAGGCGGTTCCGTCCCCGGGCCAGCCGCACCGCCACGGCCAGCGCGGCGGCGGCCTGCAGAGCGGTCAGGAGTCTCATCGCCACGCCTTCGCGGCCGATCGGGGGGAACCCGCGGGGAAGTCCTCCCGTACGAGCGAGGCGACGATGCGGGCGCCCATCGCGACCAGCGGCAGCCCGCCGCCGGGATGCGCCGAGCCGCCCACCAGGTACAGGCCGTGCCGGGGACCCCGGTTGCCGGGGCGGCGGAAGGGCGCGAGCCTGCTCGAATAGGCGCCGCCGTAGATCGAGCCGCCCCACGCGCCGTAGCGGTCACGCAGGTCGGCGGGGGTGAACAGGTCCACGAAGCGCAGCCGTCCCGACAGGTCGTGGCCCCTGGAGGCCAGGCGTTCGAGCACCAGGTCCCGGTACGCCTCGGGGGACATCGGCCACCGGCCGGGGTCGCGGGCCGGGACGTTGACCAGCATGACCCAGTTCTCCGTGCCCGGCGGAGCCTGCGACGGGTCATCCACGACCGAGCGGCCGATGTAGACGGTCGGGTCCTCCGGCGGCCTGCGCCGGAGGAAGATGTCGCCGAACTCCCGCTCGTAGTCGCCGGAGAAGACGATCGAGTGGTGCGCCAGTCCCTCGGTCCTGCCCTCCACCCCGGCCAGCAGCAGGAACGCCGAGGAGGAGGTGCCGAGCCCGGCGATGCGCCGCAGCCGCCGCCGGTCGGGCAGCAGCCGCCCGTACAGCGCCGCCGCGTCGGTGTTGGCGACCACGACGTCGGCGCGCTCGCGCTCCCCCGAGGCCAGCCGCACCCCCTTGACCCGATCGCCGTCGGCGAGCACCTGGTCCACCTCCGCGCCCAGGACGACCTCGACCCCCGCCTTCTCCAGCATGAGGGCCAGGGCGCCGGCGATGCGGGGAAGCCCTCCCGGGACGTACCAGCCGCCCTCGCCGTGCTCGATCGCCGGGACGCACCCCAGCGCGGCCGGGGCGCGGTACGGGCTGGAGCCCGCGTAGGTCGCGTAGCGGCCGACGTACTGGCGCAGGCGCGGGTCGGTGAAGAAGCGGCGGGCCAGGCCGTCGAGGGTCCGGGCCGGAGCCACCGCCAGCAGGTCCGACAGGCGGGCCTCGGCGGGCGGCCGGGTGAGCGGGCCGGTGAAGAAGGTGCGGCGCGACGCGTCGAAGCAGCCCCGCGCCCAGTCGTGGAAGGCCAGCCAGGCGCGGCCCTGGCCGGGAGCGAGCCGGTCGACCTCGGCGGCCATCCGCGCCGGGTCGCGGTACGCCGCCAGCGTCGAGCCGTCGGCGAAGCGGTAGCGGCACAGCTCGTCGAGCTCCACGAGGTCCAGCTTCAGCCCGAGGTCGGTGAAGACGCCGGGCAGGGTCAGCAGGGAGGGGCCGATGGAGAAGGTGAAGCCGTCCCTGGTGTGCTCGGCGAGCTTGCCGCCCAGCCGGTGGAGCCGCTCGTACAGGCGCACCCGATGCCCCTGCCCGGCCAGCAGCAGCGCGGAGACCATGCCCCCGACGCCGCCGCCTATCACCGTCACCTCCGGCATCCGCGTCCCCTTCCGGCTCCGGTGGGTGAGATCGTCGCCATCACGCTCGGCCCGCCTCGGGAACAGGTCGTCTCCGGCGTCCGCGCCTCCAGGCGAGCAGGGTGAACAGTCCCATCGAGAGCCCTCCGGTCGTGGCCACCAGCGGGTCCGGCGGGACGAAGACGGCCGCGAAGCCGATGGTCTCCATGACCGCCATCACCGTGTAGATCGATACCAGTCCGGCGCTCCACGCCGCCGGCTCGGCCAGCAGGTGTTCCAACAGGGCCATGACCAGCAGGGAGACGACGAGCCAGCCCGCGAAGTTGCCGAGGGGAACGCCCCGGTAGGGGCCGGGGTCGTGCCAGGCCCACAGGCCCAGCCGGATCATCTGCGGGTCCAGGAACAGGTCCCAGGCGGTGAGGGCCAGCGCCCCCGTGACGATCCGCGCCGCCCGGCCTCCCGGCGCGACGGCGGCGGCCACCGCGTGGGCCGCCAGCCCCATGCCGCCCCACGCCAGCGCCACGATCACCGGCACCCCGCCGGGCGCGGGCTGGAGGACGCCGGTGTAGTGGTAGTCGCCGAACGGCAGGCCCGTCCTGATCCCGATCCACTCGGCGGCGTACCCGGTCGCGACCACGGCCGTGAACGCCGCGACGGCCCTGGCGGGGGAGTGGGTCACAGAGGCGAAGGCCAGCGCGCTCGCCGCCAGCAGCAGGACGACCACGCCGGTCAGCGTGATCGGCCGGGGCTGCAGTCCCGAGACGACCTGCGCGACGACCATCGCGGCCAGCAGCGCCGCACCGAGCACGCTCGCCGCGCGTGCCCGCGGCTTCACGGGCGAGGGCCGCTCCCGCACCGCGCCGCGCCCGGGTCGTCCGCCGCTCACCTCATGGCTGTGCCCCATGGACGGTCATTCGATCGGCCGGGCACGGTCAGATTCACTTTGAGGTCACGATCTCCGGCGAGTCCGGGCCGGCGCGGACGATGTTCCCCGGATCCCGCCCCGACGGGCGGGTCCCCGGCCCGTCCCGGGCGCTCGTACGCCACACGCGCCGACGTGACGTGCAACCACCCTGCAAGGGCCGCGCATGCCCGGTGCCGTACTAATTCCTCACCACCTCGGGCATCCGTTTCCCGTACCGGTCGAAAGGACCACCCGGCATGCGCACGACACAATCCACGACCTCCGAGTGGATCGACCACGGGATGTTCCGCGGCCTCGGGCGCGGTCCCGGCTCGTGGGCGTGGGTTCTCGCCGGGGCCCCGATCGCGCTGGTGCTGGTGCTGATGGTGGTGTTCTCCGTGGGGAACCTCGCGGGGGCGCCCGAGCAGACCGTCTTCCCCGGGGTCCGCAGCCTCTCCGTGGACACCGACCACGGGGATGTGGAGATCGTCGGCGCCGACGTCACCGATGTCCGCGTGACGCGCCGCCACCACGGGGACGCCCCGCGCAGCGAGTCGTCGGGAGGCGGGTCCCTCACCGTCGGCCTCCTGTGCGACGAGGGATTCATCTGCACGACGATCCGTGACACCCCGCGGGACCGTACCGACTACACCTTCGTCGTCCCGGCCGGCATCGACGTCACCGTCCACAGCCGCAACGGCGACGTCGTCCTGCGCGGGCTCACCGGGAAGGTCGTCACCCGTCCGGGCAACGGCTCGATCATCCGTCAGGACGCCCAGGACGCCCAGGACGCCCAGGACGCCCAGGACGGCTAGGACGCCCAGGACGCCCAGGACGCCCAGGACGGCTAGGGCCTTCACGGACTTCGGATCTTCAAACGGGTCGGAAGGCCCGGCTTCACACGATGGCCTCGCACGGACAAGGGCGCGGGTAGCTCGCGGTGCCGGGTGCTCACCTGTCGGCCGTGCCCCATGGACGCGACAGCCGGTGTCGGCCGTGCCCCATGGACGCGACAGCCGGCCGGGCGGGATCTCTGATGATTCTCTGATCTGCGCTGTCTAGCTTCGTCGTGAGCGACATGCCGGTCATGCGATGGCGTGCCACTTCAGAAGAGTCCAAAGGCCGCCTCAGGGACCCGAAAGGGTCCAGAAAACGCCTCGGAAGAGACCCCGAAGAGATCCGGTAACCGCGAAGACGCCGCGGTGACCCGCGTGAGATCAGAGGAGCCGACCATGAGTGGTCCCGCCGAGCCCCCGTTCCCGCACTCCTTTCTCGAAGCGCTGCGGAGCTCGCCCGGCGACCCGGCCTTCGAGCAGGGGGACAGGATCGTCTCGCGAGGTGAGCTGCTGGAGATGATCCGGAGGCTGGCGGGGGCGATGTTCGATGCCGGGCTGGGCCCCGGCCGGGCCGTCGCCGTCCGCACGGCCGTCTCCCCCGAGGCGTTAGCCGCCCACATCGCCGCCCACGCGCTGGGCTGCCGGGTCGTGGGCGTCCGGCCCGGCTACCCGGCGGGGCATCTCGCCCACGTGCTCGGGATGAAGGTCGACGCCCTCCTCGTCGACCGGTCCACCGTGACGCCGGAACTGCTCCGGGCCGTCGGATCCGTCACGCTGCTGTCGCTCGGGCCGTGTCCCTCGCCGGTGCCGATGATCGACCTGCTCGCCGGCACCGGCGAGGGGCGGCCCCTCGTCGTCGCGGCCCGTCCGGACGACGTGGCCGCCCTGAGCTTCACCAGCGGCAGCACCGGCCGCCCCAAAGGCTGTGCGATCACCTATCGCGCGCTCGGCGAGCATTGGTCGTGGCAGCCCCGCCTGTGGTCCCCGGTTACGGAGGAGCTCGCCGCGGGTTTCGGGCGCTACCTGCTGTTCGGCACCCTGGCGAGCATGGTGATCATGGATTTCCTGGGGCTGTGCCTGCTGGGCGGCGGCACCGCGGTGATCCCCGAGGAGGACGGGCGGCCCCTGTTCCCGTACGCGATCGAGCGCCACCGGATCACCGGCTCCATCGTGACCGTGCCGCGGTTGTGTCAGATGCTCGACCTGCTCCGGAACGAGCCGGTCGACGTCGGCTGCCTGCGCGCGCTGATGGTCTCCGGGTCGCCGCTCGGCCCGGGGCGTCTGGCGGAGGCCGTGAACCGGCTCGGTCCCGTGGTCTACCAGGGGTACGGGCAGACCGAGGGGGGCCTGATCTCGGTGCTCACCCCCGGGGACATCGCCGCGTTCCCGGACGACGCCCTGCCCTCGGTCGGCCGGCCGTGCTCGGGCGTCGAGATCAGCGTGCGCGACGAGGAGGGCCGCGAGGTGGCCGCGGGGGACACCGGTGAGATCTATGTGCGCAGCCCGTACCTGATGTCGGGCTACTGGGGGAATCCGGAGGAGACCCGCGACACCCTGCGGGACGGCCGGTTGCGTACCCGGGATCTCGGCCACCTGGACGAGAAGGGTTTCCTGCACCTTGTCGGCCGCACCCGCGACGTGATCATCGTCAACGCGATAGTGGTGTACGCGGGGGCCGTCGAGCGGGTGCTGAGCGGTCACCCCGACGTCGCCGAGGCGTACGTGGCCGGGGCACCGGACGAGCTGACGGGAGAGGCCGTCCACGCGTTCATCGTGCCGGCCGAGGGCGCGGTCCCGGACCGCGACGCGCTGGCCGCGCTGGTGGGCGTCGAACTCGGCGAGGGCAGCGTCCCCTGGACGATCACGGTGCTGCCCTCCGTCCCGGTCACCGCGAGCGGCAAACCCGACAAGCGCGCGCTGCTGGACATGCTCGACCCGCGGGCTCTCTGATCGTTCTCTGAGAATTCCCCGCCAACACTGGGGACGTCCGTTCGACCGGATCGCTGTGACGGAGGTTGTACGTGCCGGACAACGCCCTGGACTACGTGGTGATCGGTGCCGGCCCCGCGGGGCTGCAGCTGGGGTACTTCCTCGGCAAGGCGGGACGGAGCTACCTGATCCTGGAGGCGGGCCCCGCGCCGGGCACCTTCTTCCGGACCTTCCCGCGCCACCGCCGGCTCATCTCGATCAACAAGAGGTACACCGGGTCGGACGACCCGGAGCTCAACCTCCGGATGGACTGGAACTCGCTGCTGTCGGACGATCCCGGCCTGCTGTTCACCCGCTACAGCGACCGCTACTTCCCCGAAGCCGACGACATGGTCCGCTATCTCGCCGACTTCGCCGCGGCCTGCGACCTGCGCGTCGCCTACGACGCCCGCGTCTCCCGGGTCACCCGCGCCTTGGGCACGGGCCACTTCCTGGTGACCGACGAACGCGGCCGGACCCACGAGGCCAGGCGGGTGGTCGTCGCGACCGGGGTCAGCCGGTCCAACATCCCGCCGATACCGGGCATCGAGACGGCCGAACCCTACGGCACCGTCTCCACCGACCCGTCCGAATACGTGAACCAGCGGGTGCTCGTCATCGGCAAGGGCAACTCGGCGTTCGAGACGGCCGACAGCCTGGTCGAGACGGCCGCGGTGATCCACGTCGCCGGGCCGAACTCCATCCGGCTGGCGTGGCGCACCCACTTCGTCGGGCACCTGCGCGCGGTCAACAACAACTTCCTCGACACCTACCAGCTCAAGTCCCAGAACGCGGTGCTGGACGGCGACGTCAAGCGGATCGAGCGCCAGGCCGACGGCTCCTACCTGGTGACGGTGAGCTTCGTCCGCGCCGACGAGGTCACCAAGGACATCCCGTACGACAGGGTCATCGTCTGCGCCGGCTTCCGGATCGACGCCTCGATCTTCTCCGATGAGTGCCGCCCGGATCTGATGATCCGCGACAGATTCCCCGCGCTCACCCCCGCCTACGAGTCGGTCAACGTGCCCGATCTCTACTTCGCCGGGACCCTGACGCAGTCCCGTGACTTCAAGCGCGGCACCAGCGGGTTCATCCACGGCTTCCGGTACGGCACCCGGGCGCTGCACCGCATCCTGGAGAACAGGTACCACGGTGCCGGGTGGCCCGGCCACGAGCTCCCGGCCGATCCGGAGACGCTCGCGGCGGCGGTGCTCGAACGGGTCAACCGCAGTTCGGCGCTGTGGCAGCAGTTCGGGTTGCTGGGCGACGTCGTCGTCCTCGACGGCCGCGGCGGGGCGCGCTATCTGGAGGAGCTGCCGGTCGACCTGGAGGGACCGCCGATCGGCGACGGCGGCCACTTCACGATCACGTTGGAGTACGGGCCGGAGCACGACAAGGTCGATCCGTTCGACATCGGGGTGGGCCGGATCCGGCAGAACGACGCCGAGCGCGCCGCCGAGGGCCACTACCTGCACCCCGTGGTGCGGCACCACCGGGCCGGCGCGCCGCCGGCCGTCCACCACGTCACCGAGAACCTGGAGAACGAGTGGACCTCCCCGGAGACCCACGTCGAACCGCTCCGCGCGTTCTTCGCCCGCCAGGTCGCCTCGGTCCCGGCGTGACGGACGCGAGGACGCCGCAGGTGGAGGGTGAGCGCTTCCCGCGCGTGACAAACACGAGGACGCCGCAGGCGGCCGGTGAGCGCTTCCCACGCGTGGCGGACGCGAGGGCACGGGCGGCCCCGGCGGCCCCGCGGACCCCGCGCGAGTTCGAGGCCGCGGCCCGCGCGCGCCTCGCCCCGGAGCACTACGACTACTTCGCCGGCGGGGCCGGGGACGAGGTCACCGTACGGGCCAACGAGGCCGCGTTCGAGAGGCTCTCCCTGCTGCCGCGGGTGCTACGCGGCGCGGGGAGACCCCGGACCGACGTCACCCTGCCGGGCGGCCGGGCGGCCATGCCCGTGCTGGTGGCGCCGACCGCGTTCCACCGGCTCGCCCATCCCGAGGGCGAGCGGGCCACCGCGCGGGCGGCGGCCGCCGCCGGGACGATCATGATCGTGAGCATGGCCTCCACCGTCGCCGTCGGGGACGTGGCCGCGGCGGCGCCCGGGGCCACCCTGTGGTTCCAGCTCTACGTCCAGCCGGACATGGCCTTCACCGAGACGCTCGTGCGGCGCGCCGAGGCGGCCGGGTGCCGGGCGCTGGTCGTCACGGTGGACTCACCGGCCCGGGGCCTGCGGGACCGGGAGCGGCACCACGGCCTTCAGGACCTGCCCGAGGGGATGGCCTGCGAGAACCTGCGCGACGGCGAGCGGGTACGGCCGATCGTCATGTCGCCGGAGATCTCCTGGGAGCACATCGACCTGCTCCGGGAGATGACGGCGCTCCCGATCGTCCTCAAGGGTGTCGCGCATCCCGCCGACGCGCGCCTGGCGCTCGGTCACGGCGTCTCGGGGCTGCTGGTGTCCAACCACGGCGGCCGCCAGCTCGACACGGTCCCGGCCGCCGTCGAGCTGCTGCCGGAGATCGTGGCCGCCGTCGGCGGGGCCGTCCCGGTGCTGATGGACGGAGGCGTCCGGCGCGGCACCGACGTCCTGAAGGCGATGGCGCTGGGCGCCGGCGCGGTCGCGGTCGGCCGCCCGGTGATCTGGGGTCTGGCCGCGGACGGCGAGCGCGGCGTGACCCGCGTGCTCGACCTGCTCCGCTCGGAGATCGAGCACGCGCTCACCCTGTGCGGCTGCGCGTCGGTCCACGACCTCGATCCGGGCATGGTGCGACGGTCATGCCGGTGACCGCTCCGGTCAGGGCGGTGGCGGTGGCGGTCGCCGCCGCCACCGTGCTGAGCCTGCCCCGATGGCTCCCCGCCAGGATCGTGGCGTTGCGGACGTGGGTCTTCGCCCGGGTCAACGGGGAGGAGGGGATCACCGTTCCCGGAGACCTGGTCGGCGTCGAGAGGTTCAGGGAGATCTACTCCCACCCGGCGGCCGGCGGCCGGAGCAGGGGGGCCGCGCTGTCGGACCTGTTCTGGTACTGGTTGTCGCCCGGCGCCGAGATGCACCAGGAACACATCGAGGCGGGAGAGCGGTACGAGGCGGTCGCCCGCGCCACGCGCGGCTTCCTCTCCGTGCCGCGCGTGGAGGCCGAGGAGCTCACCCGCCGCTGTGTCGCCCGGACGCTGCGGGACGCGGGGGGACTGGTCCGGCTGCGCGACCTGATGATGCCGGTCTGGGCGGAGTTCTACTACGAACTCGTCTTCGGCGAGCCGTGCCCGCCGGTGGCGCGTGACCTGATCGTGGGCAACGCGGACGACGTCGTGACCGCGCTCAAGTGCTGCGGGCTGCGGCACATGGACCGGCGCGACCGGCTGACCCGGCATCTCACCGGTCTGCTGCCCAAGGTGCGAGACCGGCTCCCGGCGGGGTTGTCCGCCCGGGAGCAGGCCCTCTATCTGCAGGGAGCCTTCTTCAACACCGCGGTCGTCCAGATGTCGGAGGCCATGGCCCACCTGCTGATGGTCCTCGCCCAGCACCCGGACGCCCAGGCCGGGGTGCTCGCGGGCGACGAGCGTCACCTCGACCGCGTCATCTCCGAGACGCTGCGGCTCTACCCGCTCTTCGGTGTCGCCCACCGCGTCACCACCGGCGACATCCCCCTCGACGAGCGCACGACGATCCCGGCCGGCTCGGTACTGTGCTTCGACTATCCCGCCTTCCACCGCGAGGGCTTCCCCGACCCCGGCCGTTTCGATCCCGGCCGTTTCGTCGCGCACCGCTCGCACTCGGACCACTCGCATCTGGACCGTTCGGCTCAGGTCCGTCCGGAGCCGGACCGCTCGGGCCGGGGCGATCTCGGCCAGGACGGTTCCGCCTCGGACCGCCCGTCCCCCGGCTGTCCGGCCTCCGGCCGTCCCCACCCGGGCCGGCCCGCGGTCCGGGAGCTCAACCACATCCCGTTCGGCGTCGCCGCCAACCGCCCCTGCCCCGCCTGGCGGCTGGCGCCGATCACCATGCGGATCGCGGCGCGGGAGGTCCTGCGCGCGTACGCCCTCGACTCCTCCGCCTCCCACACCCGGTCGATGCCCAACCGGGGGCCGTGCCTGCTCGTTCCGCGGGGTGCCCCCGAGAGGGCGGCCCATCGGGCGACGCTGCGGTTCATGCGGTTCCGCGACCGCTGGGAGGACGTCTGGCGCAGCCTCGTACAGCTCGTCCTCGGCACCTACATGGTCTGGGACGCGCGCAGGCAGCGGCTGTGTGAGCGCCACTTCGCGGAGGCCGACCGTTCGGCCGCCGCGGAGAGCAGATGATCGTCCGGCCCACGAGCGGAGAAACGGTTATGCCCACCCTGGCACAGGTCACCGCCGGTGACCCGAACCTCCAACTGATCCTCAAGGTCCTGCCCGCCCTGGTCGTCATCCTGCTGGCCGCGGCGATATGCGGCCGGCTGGCGATCATGCTGATGCAACCGCGCGTCCTGGGTGAGATGGTCGCCGGCGTCCTCCTCGGCCCGACGCTGTTCGGCCAGTTGTTCCCCGAGGCCCAGGCCGCCGTGTTCCCCGCCGAGGTCAGGCCGGTCCTGTACGTGCTGAGCACCATCGGGTTGACGCTGTACATGTTCCTGGTCGGTGCCGGGCTGGACCACAGTGCGGAGACGCCCGGTCAGGGCCGCCGGGCGGCGACACTGGCGGTCTCCGGCATCGTCCCCTCTCTGCTCCTTGGCTCCTGCGCCGGTCTGCTCCTGTGGGAGATGCTCTCGCGCCCCGACGTCAGCCGGTGGGAGTTCGCCCTGTTCGTCGGGGGAGCGCTGTCGCTGACCGCGTTCCCCATGCTGGCCAGGATCCTGTACGAGCGGGGGCTGGAGAACTCCCCCCTCGGTAAGCTGACCCTGGTGGCGGCCGCCATCGACGACGCCCTCGCCTGGTGCCTCCTCGCCGTGCTGTCGGCGATGCACCTCGACGCGGGTCCCGGTGACGCGGTGCGCACCATCGCCCTGACGGTGCTGTTCGCGGTGGTGGTGCTGAAGGTGGTCGCGCCGCTGCTGCGGCCCCTGGGCGAGAGCGTCGCGCGGACCGGCCGGATCGGCCCCGGCGCCATGTACGTCGTCGTCCTCGTTCCCCTCACGGCGGGCTGGCTCACCGACTGGATCGGGGTCTACGCGGTCTTCGGCGGCTTTCTCGCCGGGCTGGCGATGCCCCGCGACCCGGTGTTCCGCCAGGCGCTGCACGGCCGCATGATGGACGTCGTATCGACACTGCTGCTGCCGGTCTTCTTCACCTTCTCGGGGCTGAACACCCACCTCGACGGCATCACCGGGGGGCCCATGCTCCTGGCGTTCGTCGCGATCCTGGCCGCGGGTTTCTGCGGGAAGTACTTCGGCTGCTCGCTGTCGATGAGGGCTCTGGGATTCGGCTGGCGCGAGTCCTACGCGGTGGGGGCGCTCATGAACGCGCGGGGGCTGATGATCCTCATCTTCATCAACATCGGCCTGGCGCAGGGCATGATCACGCAGGAACTCTTCGCCATCCTCGTGCTGGTGGCCATCATCACCACCGCGGGAGCCCTGCCACTGTACAAACTGGCGCTGCCGGAGCGTCACGAACGGGTCTACGGATCCGAGCCCGCCGGCCCGGACGCACGCCCCCTGGCGGAACAGGCCGGAAAATCCCATTCCTCGTGACCGCTCGAACACGTCGAATGCCCTGAACGCAGCGCGAATATCGTTTCGTGATCTGCCGAGTACGCTGCGGGCATTGCTGTGTAACTTTCAAGTATTCGGGGAACTCTGGTAATTCGGTGGGAGGAATGCCACGGTTGCTTCGTGGCTGTGACATCGGGGACATCCGGCCCGCTCGCTCGTCGGCTGCTCCTCGTCGAGGACGACCTTGAGCTCGGGTACATGCTGGTCGAGTTGTTCACCGAGCAGGGATACACGGTCGACCTGGCCCCGGAGGGACAGCGCGGCCTGCACCTGGGGCTGAGCCGCCCGTACGACGTGATGATCGTCGACCGGGGTCTCCCGGCGGTCGACGGCATCGAGTTGCTGACACGGCTGCGCCGGCGGGCCGTCACCGTGCCGGTGCTCATGCTGACCGCTTTCGGCACGGTCGCCGACCGGGTCACCGGGCTCGACGCGGGCGCCGAGGACTATCTGGTCAAACCGTTCGAGATCGACGAGCTGCTGGCCAGGGTGCGGGCGCTGCACCGCAGGAACCTCGACCACGCCAGGCTGCTGCCGCTCGGCGCGGGCTGGCTGGACTCCGATTCCCACACCGTGGGACTGCCGACCGGTGAGCAGGTGACGCTCTCGGGGCAGGAGTGCCGGCTGCTGCGCGCGCTGGCGATCCGGCCGCGGCAGGTGCACACGCGCGCCTCGCTGCGCCAGCGCGTCTTCGACGGCGCCCGGACGGAGTCGATCGTGGACACCTATGTTTACTACCTGCGCAACAAGCTGGGGGCGGACGTCGTACGCACCGTGCGGGGTGTGGGATACCGCCTGGGCGGGCTGTGAGGAGGCGTCCGCCCCACGAGCCGGAGCGGCACCTGCTGGTCCGGGCCCGCCGCCGGATCACCGCGCAGGTGGCGGGCGCCATCTCCGTGATGCTCGCGCTCGTCGGGGTGATGGTCTACTGCGTCATCACCGGCGACCAGGACGCCTCCGCGCGGCGCGACCTGGCCGTCGCGGCCCAGCACGCGCTCCTCTCGCGGCCCCCGCCCTGCGTCTGGCTGTTCGAACTGCGGGACGGCGCCGTGCTGAGCTCTCCCGGCGCACCGGCGGTGCTGCCGGTGCGCGCCGCGCTGCACCGGGCCGCCGCCGGACGCGAGCCCCGGGTCGGCCGGATCGAGATCGCCGGGCAGTCCTATCTCGTACGCACCCAGTGGCGTGGTGGCGTGGTGGTCCAGGCGGCGATGGACCTGCGCTACCAGGCCGCGGAGCGGCACCGGTTGCTGCGCACGCTCGCCACCGCGGAGGTCGCCGGTCTGATGGCCGCGCTGATGATCGGTCAGATCGTCGCCCGAAGGGCGATCGCGCCGCTGGGCGAGGCCCTGGTACGCCAGCGCCGGTTCGCCGCGGACGTCAGCCACGAGCTGCGCTCCCCGCTGACCCGCCTGTACATCCGCGCCCAGATCGTCGCCCGCGGGTTGCGGCGGGGGAACGACCCGCTTCTCGTCGCGGCCGAGGTCGACCTGCTGGTGAACGGCGCCCGGCAGCTGGGCGACGTGGTCGAGGATCTGCTGCTGTCGGCCCAGTTCGGTCAGCTGCGCCGGCCGTTCGGCCCGGTCGACCTCGCCGCGCTGGCCGAGGAGCTCGCCCTGGCCGAGGAGGCCCGCGCCGAGGCGCACGGTGTGACGATCGAGGTACGGCGCCAGGGGCCGGGCGGCCACGTCGTGCGCGGGGCGCAGTCCGCGCTGCGCAGGGTGATCTCCGCCCTCCTCGACAACGCGCTCACCCACACCAGTGTGGGCGGCCACATCTGGGTGGTCCTCTCCAGCGGCCCGGAGACGGTCCGGCTCGACGTCCGCGACGACGGCGTGGGTCTCGACCCCCGCGACGCCGAACGCCTCTTCACCCGGTTCGTCGGCGGGTCCCACAGCGGGGGGCTGGGTCTCGGTCTCGCCCTCGTCCGCGAGGTGGTGGACGGCCACGGCGGGACCGTCACCGCGGGCGGGCGCCCGGGAGCCGGGGCGGTGTTCACCGTCCGGCTCCCCGCGGACCCCGCCGGAGCGGCGCCCCCGTACCTCCCGGAGCCCGCGGCACCCCCGGCCACGCCGCCGGAGGACCCGGACGGCGGACCCCACCTGGAGGGCCGAGGCGCGCCCGGCCTGCCGGGAGCCCGATCCAGTCCCGGGCCGGCGCCGTGACCCCCGTACCGGTCCCCGGAACCGGCTGTTTCCGGGAGAGACGTGGCTGGGCGAGGCCCGTCCCGATGGTGTCCGGACGGATCGCGCCACGGGTTGCCACGGGATCGCCGCGGGGCCGGACGGTGCGGGGAGCGGATGCTCCCTGAGGCACGACCTCAGCCGATGTCGAACCTGCTGGCCTTCACGCCGGTGACGAAGGCGTTCCACCCGGCTGGGGCGAAGAGGAGCTCGGGGCCTTCGGGGTCCTTACCGGGGGAGCGGTGGATACCGCGCGAACCGAGAAGTGTCGCGCCGGACGTGGCGGCGAAGGTGGAGTCGTTCTATCTCGCGACCCGGCACAAGCGGGCCGTTCCGGTCACCCCGCTCGACGACTGGTGGCGGGCCACGGGCGCGTCCTCCGTGGCGTCCCACCGGCCGTGGAAGAAGGGGTGATGGCCTCCCCGTCGCCGCCCTCGGGTTCCGGTCACGCTAACGGGGGGTCAGCACACAGAACTCGTTGCCGTCGGGATCGGCCATGGTCACCTGACCGGCCTCGTGCCGGCCGATGTCGATTCGCGTCGCTCCGAGGGAGACGAGACGGTCGACCTCCGCCTGCTGATCGCCGTGCGCGGGGGGAGCGAGGTCGAAGTGCAGCCTGTTCTTCCCGGTCTTCTGCGCCACCGGCGGACCGCCCCACGTGATCTTCGGGCCGCCGTGCGGCGAGCGGATGGCGGTCTCCTGGTCCTGGTCCCAGACCAACGGCCAGCCCAGCGCCTCGCTCCAGAAGTATCCGACCTCCTGCGAACCGTCGCTCGCGAGCGCTCCGATGAATCCGCAGTCAGCGAGGAATTTGTTGTCCGGCTCGATGACGCAGAACTCGTTGCCTTCGGGGTCGGCGAGCACCACGTGACGCTCCTCCGGCAGTTGCCCGATGTCGATGTGCCGCGCACCGAGCTCGAGCGCCCTCGCCACCGTCCGCTGCTGGTCATCGAGGGACGTGCTCGTCAGATCGAAGTGCGTCTGGTTCGGGCCGGTCTTCTTCTCCTGGCTCGGAAGACATCGGATCCGGAACCCGGTGTCGTCGCTCGGCAGGAGAGCGATGCCGTCATGGGGATCGTCGACCATCTCCCAGCCCAGGACTCCCGCCCAGAAGCGCGCGAGACGGAGGGGGTCGTTCGCGTCGAAGCAGAGCGCGACGAGCCGAGAAGTCATCCCGCATCTCCAATCCGGTAGAAGAACGTTTCCTATCCGCGCGACACTAACGGGCTCCCGCTGGAGCGAGCGAGTGTATTTCGCCCCCGTCGGGCGGGTGAGGCGCCGAACAGGGCGCGGCACCGTCCCGGCCACCTGACGAAGCACGATCGGTCCGGGGCGGTGCCGCGCGGCGCGGGGGCGTGTGATTGGCTGTGACCCCGTGGACGTCGCTGAGGTGCTGGGACTGCTCGGGGCCGGGATGCTGGCCGGGGTGGTCGGCACGGTGGTGAGCCTGGCGTCGATCGTCTCCTATCCGGCGCTGCTCGCGTTCGGCCTGCCGCCGCTGACCGCGAACGTCACGAACACGGTGGCGCTGACGTTCCACGGGGTGGGTGCGGCGTTCGGGTCGCGGCCCGAACTCGCCGGGCAGGGCGGCAGGATCCTGCGGCTCGGCATGATGACCCTGATCGGCGGGGCGGTGGGATCGGCGCTGCTGCTGATGACCCCTTCCGACACGTTCGAGGCGATCGCGCCGTGGCTGATAGCGGTCGCCTCGCTGTTGCTGGTCCGCGCGCCCGGGACGGCCGGAGGGCTCCGCGACGAGGACGGATGGGCGGCGCGCGCCGCGCTGTTCGGCGTCGCGGTCTACATCGGCTACTTCGGGGCCGCGGGCGGGATCCTCATGTTCGCGGTGCTCTCGGCCGTGCTCGACCAGACGCCGGTCAGGATCAACGCGATCAAGTCCGTCGTGTCCTCGCTGGCGAACGCGGTGGCCTCGGTCGGCTTCGCCTTCTTCGGTCCGGTGCAGTGGTCGGCGGTGGCGCCGCTCTCGCTGGGGTTCTTCCTGGGCGGCCTGCTCGGGCCGCCGATCGCCCGCCGCCTGCCGGGCCGCGCGCTCCGGCTGGGCACCGCGGCCTGCGGGCTGCTCGTCGCGATCAAACTCGGCCTCGACGCCTACGCGTGAGCCGCCCTCTTCCTCGCTTTTCTTCGGGCTCACCGCCGCGATCACCACGCCATTACTGCTTTACCAAATGCGACAATCTACTAAGAGTCCGACTAATATGGATAAATCCAATCAAAAGCGCAAAGTTTAGTGCGGAGTTTCGCACCACATGCGAAGGCGTCACCGCCTACTACGGCGCCGTCGGCCGAAGAGCACTGAACGAGAAGGCCCAGTTCTGCGTCCGCACGGACGGCCGGCGTTATTCGTGGGTCCAGGTTCTGGCCGTACGCGGCAACGACCAGCGCCTCATCGAGGTGGACCTCCGGGTCGTCACGTGGGCGCGAATCTTCGCCTGAGGATGCGCGGCCCAGGCGGGGATCCGGCGGGCACCCCGTATTCGGAGATCGTCTCGTTCGGCGGGGCGACGGTGAACGGTCGCGGCGGCGATACCGGCGAAGGGCGAGAAGAGGCGCGGACGTCCATGGGGTGATCGATCTTCGGCACGCGGGGGAGCGGTGGCGGTGGTTCGGCGGCGAGCCGGGCCGCCGCGAGCGTGGGCCCGGCGGTGGTGGCGGACACACGCGCGGAACTCTGCGTGACCATGGGAAAGACCCCTGTACCGGCCCTTGACATCGGGATTTCCTGGGGTCACGCTGTTGCGTATAGCGCTGCCTGTTCCGCCCTACGAAACTGGGGTTTGTTGCGATGATCCCTGCCTGTCCCCTCGCGACCCTTCCACCGGGCGAGGCCCACCGGCTCGACGTCGACCCGCCCATCGCCGTCTTCCACACCGAGGACGGCGAGATCTACGCCGTGGACGACACCTGCACCCACCAGGACGCCTCCCTCTCCGACGGATGGCTGGAGGGGTGCGAGATCGAGTGCCCCCTGCACTCGTCGAGTTTCGACCTGCGGACGGGCCGGCCGAGCTCCCCTCCCGCCAAGCTCCCCCTGCGCACCCACCGGGTGGTGGTTCAGGACGGCACCGTCTACGTCATCCCCTCCGAGGAGCCCCCGAACCTGCCGCCCGGCGTCCGCGCGAGCACGGCGTAAGGACGCGAGCACGGCGTAAGGACGAGCACCGCGTAAAGACGAGCACCGCGTAAAGAGGAGCGATCGTGACCGCGAGAAGCCTGCCCCCCAGCGTGATCGCCACCCTGCCCGGCGGCTACTACACCGACGAGAACATCTTCGCCCTGGAGCAGGCCCGCGTCTTCGAGACGATGTGGTTCTGCGTCGCCCGCGCGTCCGACCTCGGCAGGCCGGGGGCCTTCAGGACCGTCCAGGTGGGCCGCGAGAGCGTCCTCGTCACCCGGGCCAGGGACGACTCGATCCGCGCCTTCCTCAACGTGTGCCGCCACCGGGGGGCCCGGATAAGAACCGAGGAGTCCGGCGAGGTCAAGCGGTCCTTCCAGTGCCCGTACCACGCCTGGACCTACGATCTCGAGGGCAAGCTGATCGCCGCGCCGAACCTCACCAAGATGCCCGACATCGACCGGGTGGAGTACGGGCTGATCAACGTGCACGTGCGCGAGTGGATCGGGTACGTGTGGGTGTGCCTGGCCGACGAGCCGCCGTCGTTCGAGGCGGACGTGATCGCCGAGGCGACGCACAGGCTGGGCGACGAGAGGTCCATCGAGAACTACGACATCGCCAACCTCCGGGTGGGCCGCAGGATCGTCTACGACGTGAAGGCGAACTGGAAGCTCATCGTCGAGAACTTCATGGAGTGCTACCACTGCGCCACCATCCACCCCGAGCTCACCGAGGTGCTGCCGGAGTTCGCCGACGGGTACGCGGCGCAGTCCTTCGTCGGGCACGGCGCGGAGTTCGGCGAGGAGATCCAGGGGTTCACCGTCGACGGCTCCGAGGGGGTGGACCGCATCCCCGGAGTCGGCGAGGAGCAGGACCGCCGCTACTACGCGATCACCATCAAGCCGCAGGTCTTCGTCAATCTCGTGCCCGATCACGTGATCCTGCACCGGATGTTCCCGCTGGCGGCCGACCGGACGATCGTGGAGTGCGACTGGCTCTTCCTCGGCGACGTCGTGGACTCGGGCAGGGATCTCGGCCCGTCCGTCGAGCTCTTCCACCGCGTCAACGTGCAGGACTTCGAGGCCTGCGAGCGCTGCCAGCCCGCGATGAACTCCCGGGCGTACGCTCAAGGTGGGGTCCTGGTGCCCAGCGAGCACCACATCGGGGCCTTCCACGACTGGGTGCTCGACAGGCTGGGAACCGGGCCCGGCTGAGCGCCTGTATTGTGCGCTCTCGAAGGTGACCGGCCGAAAGGAGGCGCGAGGATGGCCAGGAAGGCTCCGCGCGACGACGTCAACGAGGACGGCCTCGAGGTCGGCCCGCCCAAGGAGTGGGCCGCCGGCATCCCGGGGGTGACCCGGTCGCTGCTGGCCGCGAACGCCCAGATGGGAGTGGGTCGCACCCTGCGCACCCTGGCCGTGGTCAACCAGAAGGAGGGCTTCGACTGCCCCGGCTGCGCCTGGCCCGAGGGCGGGCGCCGCAGTCCGGCCGAGTTCTGTGAGAACGGCGCCAAGGCCGTGGCCGAGGAGGCCACCGTCCGCAGGGTCACCCGCGACTTCTTCGCCGGGCACACCGTGGACGACCTGGCCGGGCACACCGACTACTGGCTCGGCCAGCAGGGGCGCCTCACCGAGCCGATGCACCGGCCCGAGGGCTCCGACCACTACGTGCCGGTGAGCTGGGACGACGCGTTCGCCATCATCGCCCGCGAGCTGCGTGCCCTCGACAGCCCCGACGAGGCGCTGTTCTACACCTCAGGCCGCACCTCCAACGAGGCCGCGTTCGCGTACCAGCTCCTGGTGCGCAGGTTCGGCACCAACAACCTGCCCGACTGCTCCAACATGTGCCACGAGTCCAGCGGTTCGGCGCTCAACGAGACCCTCGGCATCGGCAAGGGCACGGTCTCGCTGGAGGATCTGTACCAGGCCGACCTCATCTTCGTGGTCGGCCAGAACCCCGGCACCAACCACCCGCGCATGCTGTCGGCGCTGGAGCGGGCCAAGCGCGGCGGCGCCAGGATCATCGCGGTCAACCCGCTGCCCGAGGCCGGGCTGCTCCGCTTCAAGAACCCGCAGAAGGCCTCCGGGCTGGTGGGCAAGGGCACCACGCTGGCCGACCGGTTCCTGCAGATCCGCCTCAACGGCGACCTCGCGCTCTTCCAGGCTATGTCGCTGCTCCTGCTCGAAGCCGAGGACGCCGCCCCCGGCACCGTGGTCGATCGCGCCTTTGTCGAGACCCACACCCACGGCTTCGACAAGTGGGCCGGGGACCTGCGCTCCCTGGACTGGGCGGAGGTCGAGGAGGCGACCGGGCTGGACCGCCCGGCCGTCGAGGACGCCGTACGGGAGGTGCTCGGCGCGAAGTCGGTCATCGTCTGCTGGGCGATGGGGCTCACCCAGCACAAGAACTCCGTCGCCACCATCAGGGAGGTCGTCAACTTCCTGCTGCTGCGTGGCAACGTGGGCCGCCCGGGGGCGGGGGTGTGCCCGGTCCGCGGCCACTCCAACGTCCAGGGCGACCGCACCATGGGCATCTACGAGAGGCCGCCGGCCTGGTTCCTTGACGCGCTGCGCGACGAGTTCGGCTTCGAGCCGCCCCGCGACCACGGCTTCGACACCGTGGAGGCGATCCGCGCGCTGCGGTCGGAGCGGGCGAAGGTCTTCGTCGCGATGGGCGGCAACTTCGTGGCCGCGACCCCCGACACGGCGGTGACCGAGGAGGCGATGCGCCAGGCCCGGCTGACGGTGCAGGTGTCGACCAAGCTCAACCGCTCCCACGCCGTGTGCGGGCGGGAGGCGCTCATCCTCCCCACGCTGGGACGCACCGAACGCGACGTCGCGCGCGGTGGCCGCGCGGGCCGCTTCGTCACGGTCGAGGACTCCATGGGCATGGTCCACGCCTCGCGGGGCAACCTGCCGCCCGCCTCCGATGACCTGCTCTCCGAGGTGGACATCGTCTGCCGCCTGGCGACGGAGCTGTTCGGCGCCGACCCGCACGTGCCCTGGGAGCAGTTCGCGGCCGACTACGACGTGATCCGCCACCGCATCTCCCGGGTGGTCCCCGGCTTCGAGGACTTCAACCTGCGCGCCCGACTCTCGGGCGGTTTCACGCTGCCCAACGCGCCCCGCGACGAGCGCCGCTTCCCGACCGCGACGGGCAGGGCCAACTTCACCGTCAACCACCTGGAGGTGCTGCGGGTCCCGCCGGGGCGGCTGCTGCTGCAGACGGTCCGCAGCCACGACCAGTACAACACCACGATCTACGGCATGGACGACCGCTACCGGGGCATCCGCAACGGCCGCCGGGTGGTCTTCGTGCACGCCGACGACCTGGCCGAGCGGGATCTGGCCGACGGCGACATGGTGGACCTGGTCAGCGAGTGGCCCGACGGGGAGCGCACGGCGGAGTCCTTCCGCGCGGTCGCCTACCCGACCGCCCGCGGCTGCTGCGCCGCGTACTTCCCGGAGACCAACGTGCTGGTGCCGCTCGACTCGGTCGCGGAGACCTCCAACACGCCCACGTCCAAGAGCGTCGTGGTCAGGCTCGTCAAGCGTGCAACGGACGGCGCCTGAGGCGCGGCCCCGGCCTCCGCCGAACCCGCCGGCCCTCACACCGTTGAGGGCGGGGAGAACACGGGGAACCACGACGTGCTCAGGAAGCCCCCGTGCGGCGCGGACACCTGAGCTCCCGGGCGACGAGGCCCGGGGCCCGGTGGTGACTCCCACCGGGTCCGGCGAGTGACCGGCTACGCGGCGCGCTGCGCCTGCTGGTAGGCGGCCAGGTAGGTCCGGACGCCCATGTCCATGGTCGGGACGTGCTCGCGCATCAGCCGCTGGTAGTGCGGGAAGGTCGGATCGCGGTGGTCGGCCTGGAACTCCCCTGCCAGGGAGAACCAGGTGACGGGGGTGGCCCCGGCCTGCACCATGCGCTGGACCGCGACGGCGTGCGTCTCGGAGGTCACGCTGGCCGAGGCGTCCACGACGAGGTGGACCTCGTAGTTCAGCCGCAGCGCGCCGAGTACGGTCTGCAGCACGCATCCTTCCGTGGACACTCCGGCGATCGCGAGCTTCCTGCGCCCGGTCCGCTGTACGGCTTCCGCGAAGTTCTCATCGGCGAAGGCGTTGATGGCGCCGCCCCGCTCGACCACCGGGTGGTCACCGATCGTTTCGAGGAGGCCGGGATAGAGGGGACCGGACGGTTTGGTGGGCAGGCCGTTGGTGACGACCAGGCCGCTCTCGTACCACATGGCCGTCTTGGTCAGGCCGACGACGTTGTTGATGTGCTGGGCGGTGTCGTGCGAGCGCAGCACGTTGGCGAATCCGACGGCGTGGTCGACCAGGACGATCGTGGTGTTCTGCGGGGTCAGTGGTTCGAGGGACATGGTTGTTTCTCCCGACGGGTCACTAATGACCAAATGGTCACTAGTGACCGTAGCACCACTAGTGACCAGATGTACACTTAGCTCGTGAGTACCGCACCGGACACCGGGAAGCGCAGGCGCGATCCAGAGGCGAGCAAGGCCGCCATCCTGGAGGCCGCACGCGCGGCGTTCGCCGAACGCGGTTACGCCCGTGCCACCATCCGGGAGATCGCCCAGCGCGCAGGCGTCACCCACGGCCTGGTCATGCGGCACTTTCCCTCGAAGGAACAGCTGTTCATCGCCGCGATGCCCGGCTCGAGCGACCTCGACGACCTGATGCCGGGCGCGCCGGAAACCCTTCCGGAACGCATCGCCCAGGCCTACGTCGACCGCATGGAGAAAGCCGACGGCAACGACCCGTTCATCGCGCTCATCCGCAGCGTCGCCTCCGACGAACAGAGCGCGACCCGGCTCTACGCCGCGATGCGGCAGCGCAGCATCGAGTCCTACCGGACGGTCGTGGCGGGAGCGGACGCCGACGAACGAATCGACCTCCTCGGCGCCCATCTCATCGGTGTCACCTTCAGCCGGTACGTCGTCGGCGTCGGCCCCCTGGCCGACATGAGCCGCGAATCTCTCGTCGGCCATCTGACCCGGACGCTGCGCGGCATCCTCCTCACCGATCCCTGACGGACGCCGGTCCGGAAGCGTGCCTCGCGGGTGCTGGAAACGGGGCGATCACCGCCCTTGGCGAGGTTCCCCGGGGTCGGGCAGCGCGGTGATCTAGGCGGGGGGCGCGCCCGCGCACAGTTCGGCGAAGCGGCGGGCGTCGATGTTGCCGCCGGAGATGATCAGGCCGATTCTGGGCGGTACGCGTTCCAGCCGCCCGGACAGCAGGGCGGCCAGCGGGGTGGCGCCGCTGGGCTCGACGACGATGCGCAGCCGTTCGAAGGCCAGCCGCATCGCCTCGCGGATGTCGTCGTCGGAGACCAGGGCGATCTCGTCGACCAGCCGCTTGTTGATGGAGAAGGTGAGTTCGCCGGGAATGTCCGCGGCCTGGCCGTCGGCGATCGTGCGCGGGACGGGGACGGACACCCGCTCACCCCGGTTCAACGACCGCTTGGTGTCATCGCCCGCCTCGGGCTCCACGCCGATCACTCGCAGGCCGGGGCGCATCCCTTTGGCCGACGTGGCGCTGCCCGCGATCAGCCCGCCGCCGCCGACAGGCACCAGCAGCGCGTCGAGCTCGCCGACCTCCTCGATCAACTCCAGCGCGGCGGTGCCCTGACCGGCGATGATGTGCGGGTGATCGTACGGAGGGATCAGTGCCAGGCCACGGTCGGCGGCCAGGGCCTCGCCGATGGCGACCCGGTCACCCGTATAACGGTCGTACGTGACGATCTCCGCGCCGTACCCGGCGGTGGCGTCCAGCTTGGACCGCGGGGTGTCCTCGGGCATGAGGATCACCGCGGTGCTGCCCATCTCGCGGGCGGCGAGAGCCACGGCCTGGGCGTGGTTGCCGGAGGAGTACGCGGCGATGCCCCTGGCCAGCTGTGCGGGCGAGAGCCGGGAGACGGCGTTGTAGGCCCCGCGGAACTTGAACGCGCCGATGCGCTGGAAGTTCTCGCACTTGAGGAAGATCTCCGCGCCGACCAGGGCGTCCAGGGTGCGGGAGCGCAGAACAGGCGTGCGGTGGGCGACGCCCTTGAGCCGGGCGGCGGCGTCGTGGACGTCATCGAGGGTGACCGGGAGTGCGTTCGTCATGCTTGCTGCTCCTGCGAGGTGTCGGATTCGTTCCGTGCCTGGGAGAGATAGTTGTAGGCGGAGGCGCGTGAGATGCCGAGCCGGGCCGCCACTTGGGGAACCGCCCGGCGCACGGCGAACACGCCGCGTTCGTCCAGGCCTCTGAACAGCTCCAGCCGCTCCTCGCGGCTGAGCTCCGTCCAGGGTTTGCTCTGTTCGAGCTGGTGGGCGTCCACGACGGCGTCCACGACGGAGTCGATGTCGTCCCCGAACGTCGTGGTCGGCATGCCGGCGGGGGAGGTGAGTCCGGCCAGTTGCCCGATCAGCGCGTGGGCCTGGGTGACCGCCGTGATGTCGAGGTTGACGCACAGGGCTCCGAACACGGTCCCGTCGCCGTCACGCAGGACCATGGTGGAGGACTTGACGAGTTTCCCGCCCCCGGTGCGGGTGACGTAGTTGAGCTCGTCGCTCGCCTGGTCGCCGCGTGCGAGGATGCCCATGCCGATCTCGCTCATCGCCCCGCCGACGCTGCGCCCGGTCACGGAGCCGGCGATGGCCACCACGGAGTTCTCCGGCCGCCGGAAGTCATGCACCACCACCTCGCAGAACGAGCCCAGCGTCGCCACGATCCCGTCGACCACGGGGGTGAGCGCGGCGATGATCGCGTCCTGCTCACGCTTCATGGGCCGGCTCCCGCACAGCCTCGTCCAGGTTGGCGAGCGCTCGCGCGCATTCGGCGTCGAACCCGCCAGGCACCGGCACGCCTGGCTCGCTCACGCCCGGTCGTCCCGAAACCGCCACCGGGTCACCGCCGCGGAACGCCGTCGAGTAGGGATGCTCGTCGTCCTCGGACATCGATCCTCCAGAAGAGAGATGCTCTGGACAGACTGTACATGCCTTAGATGAACAGTCTAAATCACGGCAGGTGCGGACGGCGACGTCCCGGTGGATTCGAGCCCCGCCTCGCCGGGAACGCGTGCTCGACCGGGACACACGGTCAGGCCGGAGGGCGCACGGGCGAGCGGCCTACGTCTCCGCACCGCGGGCGGCCAGGATCACCCCGCGCACGCCGCCCGCGGGGTGATCCTGAGCGCGGGCGCGATCAGCTCTCCACGCCCGCTGACGCTCTCCGGCGTCGGGTACTCGTCGATGATCTGCTTGATCTCCTTCAGGTCGTATGTTCATCGTCATCCTTTACCGGCGGCTCGATTTCCGGCTTCGGTCCGGGCGTGCACTCCGTCGAGGATCAGGTGACGTCGTCCAGGGCGAGAAGCCCGGCGAGGCCGAGGAAGCACAGGCCGCTGCCGAGGTCGATCCTGCGGTGCGTTCGAGCCGAGATGCCGATCGCCCCGATCCCGCTCCCGATTCCGACATAGACGAGGCCGACGATGAACTCGATGGCGAGATAGGCCGTTCCGAGCAAGGCGAGCTGTGCGCCGGTGTCATCGGCTGGTCCGCCGGTGAACTGGGGCAACAAGGCGGCGAAGAGCAGCAGGGCCTTCGGATTGCTGATCCCTACGACGAATTCGTTGACGACGAGCGGCCGCAACCTCTTGCCGGTGTCGGACGGGGAGGCGGCCGAGGCGTCGGTCGGAGCCCGCCACGCACGCCGCAGACCTGAGAACCCGATCCAGGCGAGATAGCCGACGCCCACCCACTTGATCACCGTGAGCGCCGTGGCCGAGGAGGCCAGCACCGCGCCGAGCCCGGCCACGATCAGCCCGATGAGGAGGACGAAGGCGGCCAGCCGTGCGCCGATTCCGGCCAGGGCGTACGCGGTGCCATAGCGCACGGCATTGCTCAGGCCAAGGAGCTGGTTCGCGCCTGGGATGAGGGAAACGAAGAGAGCGGCGGGAATGAAGCCGATCCAGTTGATCATAAGTATCTGCCTTGGAATCCAGGTGCTGATGTACATCGTTCGCCCTCTGCGTGGATCTCCCTCGCGGTTTCGTGGGGGAGGAGAGACGGCATTCGTTCAGCTGACCTGATGTGGCTGCTCATTTCCCAGACCTTCGGCTGTCCACTTTCTGTTCACGCGGTCTGTCACGAAGCGGAGATGTGATCGGGAATCGGCGCGGTCCGGCCGCACGCTTCCTCGGCGGGCGGCGCGCCGACCGATCGAGCACCAGGTTGGCGGTGGCGACCATTTTGTCACCGTCCCATGCGGCGAACGGGTGGAAATCCGGGTTGCCGGCACCGCCGGCCCCCCGGCGGCGGGAAGGTCGTCAGGCGATGGCTTCGACGGCTTGGAGGATGACGCCGGCGACGGCGGCGGGCTGGGAGGCGGGCAGCGCGTGTGAGGCGCCGCCGATCTCGGCCCGCTCGCGGGCGTCGGCCCGCTCGGCCATGAACCGGTGGGCGGCGAGCGGGATGTTGCGGTCCAGCTCGGGGTAGACGAACCAGGACGGCAGGTGGCGCCAGGCCGGCGGACCGGCCTTGTCGTTGAGCGCGCGGTCGTTCAGCGGCCGCTGGGTGACGGCATCCAGGGCGGCGCGCTCCGGCGGCAGGTCGGCGGCGAACTGCTGGTGGTAGCGGTTCTGGTGGATGTACAGATCGGTGCTGCCGTCGGGCAGCGCGACCGGGTTCAGGGTCTGACCGAGCGTGCTGCCGGGGAAGCGGCCGCTCAGCTCGGCGATGCTCTCACCTTCCTCGGGGGCGAACGCGGCCACGAACACCAGCGCCTTGACGCGGTCGTCGCCGCGGACGGCGCCTGAGATGACCTGGCCACCGTAGGAGTGGCCGACCAGGACGACCGGGCCGTCGAGGGCGGAGACCAGGCCGGAGACGACGTCGGCGTCGCCGGACAGGCTGCGCAGCGGGTTGGCGGCGGCGATCACGCTCAGGTCGTGCTCGCGCAGTCCGGCGATGACGCCGTTCCAGCTCGCGGATTCGGCGAACGCGCCATGGACGAGAACAATGGTGGGCACAGTGGTCATGGTCGCTCCTGGTAGGTCTTCAGCGCGGTCGACAGGAGGCCGATCGCCTGGCGGATGGCCTGGATCGGTGCGGTACGGGAGACGTGCGTGTCACGCGGGGCGCCGAACGCGGCGAAGTCGTGGACGGTGCCGGTGCGGCGCCGCGTTGCCGGAGTGCCCGGCTCATACGGCTCGGGCGATGCAGATGCGTGCCTCGAGGCGTGATCCCGCCTCGTAGAACATGTACTGGACGCCGTCCTGGGTGCCGAAGGACGGCGCGGCGACCCGGCCGTTGTCCGACGGGATCGGCGAGTGGAAGACACCGAGGTGGATCTCCTTGTCGAAGTCGTCGCCGACCTCGGTGATCCGCATCTTGCCGTCGCTGCCGTGGTAGGCGACGTAGGTGGTGTCATTGCGCTTGACCAGTGTGGGACCGGAGATGTCCGTCACGCCGTCGGGCTCGGGGTTGACGAGCGGGGTGGGGCTGAACCGCCAGTCGTCCCAGCCGTTGGGAGACCAGCCGTAGAAGATCCGGCGGCCGTTCTTGACTCCCATGAACACCATGACGTACTTGTTGTTGCGGCCCGGCAGCGCGTGCTCGAACACCCGCGCGTATGACGTTTCCGATGTTCCCGGGATCAGGCGAGTGCTCAGAATCGGCGTCTCGTCACTGAAGTTGATGCCGTCCGCGGAGCGAGCCACCCGGGTCACGGTGTTCTCGCCGTGGAAGTAGCAGAAGAACTGCTTGGTGGCCGCGTCCCAGATGACGTGGGGAGAGGACACATGGCTGACCGTGGTGCTCGGCAGCCGTCTGTCGATCACCGGGTTGGTGGGGTACTCCGTGAACTGCCTGTCCAGGGAGTCGCTGAAGGCCACGCAGATGCCGCCGGGATTCTCGTGTGGCGCGTAGTACAGGTAGTAGCGGGCACGCGCGCCACTGATCTTGTCCCACACTCCCCGGATGGTGGGAAAGATGAACTCGCCGGTGAGGTTGTAGTTCAGGTTCGGTACGTCCAGGGCGTCGCGGAGGTAGCGGTAGGTCGGCATCCCGGCGGGGCCCGCGGCCACGGCCACAGGGCCGGCGGCCGCAGCGGCGGGGGCGGCGGTCATGCCCGCCGTGGCCGCCGCGGCACCCAGCAGTACCGCGCCGCGGAGCACGTCCCGCCGGCCGACGTGCTGGGCCGTTGCTTCAGAATCGTGCACCACTGCTCCTTGAGGACATGGATCTCGGATGGATCGACAGACAAGATCCTGGTTTGCGCCCTTCATAGGCAAGGCCAAATTCCAGCCACTTTCAGACCGATCCGGCGGCGTCCGCGGGTCGCCGGACCGGCCGGACGGCAGATGGACGGCAAACGGTCTGGGAACCGGTCAGGCGATGACCCGATGCTCGAAGGCACGTCCACGGAACACGCGGTCGGCGGGGAACCGGTCGGCGGGACCGTCTCCCATGTCATGCGAGGAAGGCTGATCGATCATGACCCAACGACCGTGGGTGGCTGTGCCGGCGGGCGGGCCGTCCGCCGAGCACGAGGTGTCCTTGGTGCTGGAGCCGGGCGCCGGGCGCAAGGGCGATCTGCCGTGTACCGGGACGCCCCAGGGCGCCGTCCGATGACGCGCGAGGAGGTCCAGCTCTTCCTCGACCACGCCGACGCCCAGGTGGAGACAGCACTGCGGCGGGGGCACAAGGGAGCCCTGGCCTCCTATCGGGACGCCACCGTCTTCAAGGTCGTCTACGCGTGGGGGCTGCGCTGTTCCGAGGCGTCCGGGCTGGACATCGCGGATTTCCACCGCCGTGCCGACGCTCCCGAACTGGGCCGGTTCGGCGCCCTGGACGTAGGGCCCTCGGGCCTGCCACCGAGGTGGCGGACGGTCGTCAGCACGATGCCGTGGGCCGTGGAGGCGGTCGAGGACTACGTGGACCATATCCGGCCCCGTTACCGCTCCAGCCGGCAGCCCGCGCTGTGGCCGACGGAGCGGGGCGGGCGCCTGAGCGCCAGGGGCATCAGGGAGCGGTTCGCGTCTTACCGGGACGCTCTCGGCCTGGACAAGGCGATGACGCCGCACCGCATGCGCGGCGCGTACATTGCCCATCTGCTGGAGGGCGGTGCCGACCTGGCGTTCGTGCGGCAGCAGGTCGGACGCACCGTCGCCGCGACGATCGCGGCCCGCGTTCGCCCGGCGCGCCCACAATGAACACGATGACGCGCGAGAGCCACGGCAGTCTTCCCCTGGTCTCCGCAGACAAGGAACCGATGTGACGGCGAAGTTGGACTACCGCTGGCATCTGCGCAGGGTCATGGCCGACCGCGACATGTACGCCACCACGGACCTGGGGCCGTTGCTGGCCGAACGCGGTGTCACGCTGTCACCGAGCCAGGTCTACCGGCTGGTCGCCGAGCGGCCCGAACGGCTGAACCTGCGCGTGCTGATGGCCCTGCTGGACATCCTGGACTGCACGATCGACGACCTGATCGAACCCGTCCCCGGCACGGGCGACCGGGGGGCCGCGGCCGGGCGGCCCTCCGGCGCGGGGCCCCGGTTCGGCCCGGCGCGGCCCAGGCCGGCGCACGTCCTGCGTGACGCCGAGACCTGAATTCCGGCCCAAAGGCGCGTGTTGTCAAGATGATCGACTCGTGCTCCGCGCTCGCCCCGGCGACCCAGGAGTGACCTACGTCGCGTTCCGGCGCGTGGCGGTCTGAGGAGGGGCCGGTCAACCGCGGAACCCGCGAGGGTGTCGGCATGACGGCGAAGGCCGGTGACGAGGGTCGGCAGGTGCGGGACCGTGCTTCGCGCAAGATGGTGATTGGACAGGAAGTGGGCAGCATCTGGCCTGGTGAACAGCCGGTCCTTGGCTTCATCGTGACCGTTATGACCACGAACGTTATTGTTATCGGCGCGGGACCGGCCGGTCTCGCCACCGCGATGCTGCTCGCCGGGCGAGGCCATCGGGTCACCGTGCTGGAGCGCGACTTCACCGAACCGCCCGCCACCGGCAAGGAGGCGTGGGAGTCCTGGGAACGGCCGGGAGTGAGCCAGTTCCGGCTGCCCCATGTGATGATGCCTCGCGGACTGGCCCTGCTGCAGCGGGAACTGCCCGAGGTGGTCGCCGAGCTGGAAGCGGCGGGCAGCCGGCGACACAACATGATCGCCGGAGCATGGGGCGTCCCCGCCGTGGGCGGCAGGCGCGCGGGAGACGAGCGGTATGAGACCGTGGCCGCCCGCCGGCCGGTTCTGGAGTTCGCGCTGGCCACCGTGGCGGCACGCACCGCCGGTGTCACCGTACGACGGGGGGACGGCGTCGCCCGGCTCGTTCCCGGCGGTGAACGGCTGCCCAGCGTGCCGCACGTCGCCGGGGTGGAGACCCGTGACGGCGAGGTGCTCCACGCGGACCTGATCGTTGACGCGGGCGGCCGTAATTCGCGGGTTCCCAGGATGCTCGCCGAGATCGCCCCGTTCCGTGACACCGAGGATCGCGCCGAGGCGGGGTTCGTCTACTACGCCAGGCACTTCCGTGACGGCGGCCAGGGTCTGCCGGAGGCGGCGCACTGGCCGCTCACCCACCGGGAGACCATCACCGCGGGCGCCCTCCCGGGCGACAACGGCGCCTGGTCCCTGTTCCTCGTGGTCTCCAGCCGCGACCGCGACCTACGGGGCCTGCAAGACGCGGGCGCCTGGGACCGCGCGCTCGGGCTGTTCCCCGAGTACGCCCATTGGGCGCGGCACGGCGAGCCCCTCACCGGCGTACAGGTCATGTCGGTGGGCCAGGCCAGGCGGCGCGACCTGGTCGCCGACGGGCTGCCCACGGTGACCGGGCTGGTGGCCGTGGGCGACGCGTGGGCGACGACGAACTCGACGTTCGGGCTGGGGTTGTCGATGGGCCTGGTGCAGGGCGCGCTGCTGCGGGACGCGATCGACACGGTGAACGCGGTGGATCCCGTCAAGCTGGGCATCGTCTTCGCCGAGGCACTGGAGTACACCGCCGCGCCTTACTACCGGACGCTGCGCGACTGGGACACGCACCGCCTCGCCGAGATCGACGCGGTGATCAGGGGCGAGCAGTACGAGACGGGCGACCCGGCCTGGCATGTCTCCAGGGCCCTGGACGCGGCCAAGCTCGCCGACCCCGATCTGGTGCGAGCCTACGCGGACGTGGGCTCGATGCTGGAGCCCGCCGAGCAGGTCCTGGCCAGGCCCGGCCTGGTCGACCGCATCATGACCCTGGGCGCGGACGCCGCCCGTTACCCCGAGCCCGGCCTCTTCCGCCGCGAGCTGCTGGCCGCCATCGGCTGACGGCACGCGCCACGCCGCACATGGCCGGGCCTCCGCCGCGAGGAACGGCGAACCCTTCGCTGAACAACCCGCTCCGCCCGCGGTACAGCCGGCCGGACCGGATCCGGCGGCCGGACGCCGATTGACCGTGACACGAGCGTCGACGCCTCGTCCGGTCGTGACAGCGCGCTGCCCGACTCGGAACGGGAAGTGCTTCCGCCTGGCCGCCGTCTGCGAGCACGGCCCGCGCGTGCCGCAGGCCGCTGTGCGGCGAGGGCGACGGAGTGAGCAGCGCCGCCTCCTCCGTTTCCGCGAGGATGCCGCGCACGGAGGCCCCCTGACCACTGTGTGCGGCTGCTTCGGCGAGATCGGCCGGCGTGTGGCAGCGCAGCGCGAGTCGGTACGCGGGATCGGCGGGATCATGTAGCCGGCGCGACCGGTCGCAGGGCCGCCACCCTGGGCTTCGATCGCCCGCGCCATGCCGTAGGGACAGGGCCGGGAGGTCTCCGTGGCGAGCTGGGCGCCTCCGCCGCGGCGGTACCGGCTACCCGCAGGTGGCCGAGCTGGGCGGCGCTCCATGTACGCGGGCGCGTTCTGGGTGCTTCGAAATTCCGTCTGATGCAGATTTCTCGCATCAGACGGAATTCCGGAACGGGATTTGCCGTCTGGACAACTTTTGGCAATGGAATAGATATAGGTGGATGCCACGCTGGGGCACCTCCCAACGAGGGAGAGGAATCGCCTCGATGCCCGCAACCGCGAACAGGCCCCGCCGGTCGAAGCGCGAGGCGGTCGTTGTTTTGTGCGCGGCGACGCGTACGGATGAGTAAGGAGCGCCCCCCATGCGTAAATCCTTCAAGGCGACGTTGGCCACGACACTGGCCGGCGTCGCACTGGCGGCCGGAGTCGTGACCGCGCCGCCCGCCAGTGCGGAGCTCAGGTACAACCTCACCATCAAACACATCGGCATTTTTGTCGCCGACTTCTGTCTGCTGACCTCGACAAGCGGAAACGATAGAGCCGCCTGCAGCGGTAACAAGGCGGCCGGCGGGGGCGAAACCTTTTCGCTGTCCGCCCCGTACAACCTTGGCGACGAGGTCTGGCTGGACGTCAACGTGGTGTGGGGAGTGGATCGTAAGCGCAGCATCATCAGCCGGGGGGCCGCGTCCGGGGCCTCATACTGCACGGTCAGCGGAAATATCGCCGCGTTGAGGGGCAGCATCAGGTGTGACAATGGCTTCTGGAGGACGTGGTGATTTTCCGGTGACACATCGGATGCGGGACGAATGCGAGGTGCCGGGCCACTCGCCGCGCCGCTCCTAGTGCATCCGTGCTCGTCCATGCCGTAGTGCGGTAAGAATGAAACGGCCGCCGTGCGGTCGTCGGGGTAAAGGACCGACGACCGCGCGGCGGCCACCGGGAATCCACATTATTCGCCGATGACGCTTCCGGCCGTCACCCCTGTGGCAATCCAATTCGGAAACGCTCTTTGTCTGCTCCTCTCTCTTTTTGAGGTCGAGCATGGAACCGCTTGCGGCCTGGTCGCCCAAAACGGCTCTCGGCACTGCTCGAAAGCATGGGGCAGGCCGGCGGTCCGGCTGTCGCGTCGGGTGAGCGGGGTTCTGCGGGCAGTCGCCACCCCGCGTCCACCGGGCAGGACACAAGGCCGAGCGGCGTCGATCGGCCGCTGGGAAGCAACCGTTCCGGCCGTCGGCACCGTGCCGGTGACGAAGCAGGCCGCCGGGTTCGCCGGCCTCGGCCCGTGGCCGCGCACGACCTCGTCGACGCTCACCGAGCGCGCTCGGACGGTAACGCGGGAAGGCGTGCGGCCGATGAGCGGATGGTGACGTTCGTTCGAGGCGGCCGGATCTCTCCCGTGCCGGTCGCCGGATCATGGTGATTGGAGGCCCATGCCCGGGCGAGTGGTGGCGGACATCGGCCACGGGGTGGTCGCCGAGGTGTTTCCCGAGGAGCTGCCGGTGTTCGCGGCGGTCAGCTCGGCCTATTTCGACGACCCTGACCGGACGTTGGCCGGCAAGGACCGCAACGGCGGGCCGCTCGGGTTCGGTCTCGCCGAGGTGACCGCCCTGATGACGCCCGCGGTGCTGTGGGTGGTGCAGGTCGTGGTCCAGCACTACACCCAGCCGTACGTCGAGAAGGGGGCGGACGGGCTGCGGTCGAAGGCGGCGCGCCTTTTCCGGCGGCGCGGGAAGGGCGTGCCAGGGCCGGACGACGTGGACGTCGAGTCGTTGCGGGCGCTCACCCCGGAACAGCGCGCCGAGCTCCGTGGCGTGGCCGTCGACGCCGCGCGGCGGCGCGGGCTCTCACCGGATCAGGCCGAGCTGATCGCCGACGCGATCGTCCACCGGATTCCCGGGGCCGGTGACGAGCAGAGCCCGCCGAACCGGCCGTGACGCCAGTGCGGCCGGCCGAGGACCCGGTGGCCATGCCCCCCGCCGGCACCACCACCCGGTTCGTCATGCTGATCGCGCTCGTCATGGCGGGCGGGCTGTTCACGTTCTACGAGCTCTACTTCCTGGTCCCGGGAAACTGGGATTACTTCATCTCGGTCTTCTCCCGCTGTTTCGCCGACCCGCGGATAGGCATGCCGGCCCCCGGCGATTTCGAGCAGGCCAGCAGGCTGCTGGCCGTCTGCCAGGCGCCGGCGTTCTACGACAAGATGGTGTGGATCGGCTGCGGATTCCTGCTGCTGACGACCGTCGCCGTGCTGCTCTACGGGATGCATCCGGTGTGGATCAGGCGCCGGGGCGGGCTGCGGCCCTACGTCCAGGACGAGGACAACGCGGAGGTGCTCGGTTATCTGGACACACTGCGATCCAGGATGGGGCTGGCCAGGGCGCCCGCGTGGTTCATCGCGCCGCGCTCGATCCGTACCGCGGGCGGGCAGGCGTTCGGCCTGCCGTGGCGCCGCTGCATCCGGCTCGACGCCGGGCTGATCGCGCTCTACGCCCGTGACCGCGCGCTGTTCCGGACCGTGGTGCTGCACGAGCTGGCGCACCTGCGTAACCGGGACGTCGACAAGACCTACCTGACGATCGCGATCTGGTGGTCGTTCGTCGCCGTCGTCGCGGTCCCGCTGCTGGGGCTGGTCGGCTACACCGTGCTGCCGTGGCCGATGGTCACCGAGGACGCGATGTGGCCCCAGCTCGTGCCCTACATGGTGGACCGGCCGCATGACGTGGGGCAGGCCCTGGTGGTGGCCGTTCTGGTGTATTTGGTGCGCAACGCCATCCTGCGGGTCAGGGAACTGCACGCCGACGCGGTGGGCGTGGCGCATGACGAGCCGGTGGGTGTGGCGCACGACGAGCCGGTCCGGGCCGAGGACCCCGGCCCGCCGGCCGGCCCGCCGGGTCGCGGGGCCGCCCCCCGGTGGTCGTGGTCGTGGCCGGGGTCCGGGCTGGGCACCCATCCGGCACCGGCCTGGCGGGCGGCGGTACGCCGGCGACCCGAGCTGCTGTGGCGGCCGACGCCGTGGGAGCTCGCCGGCGTCGGTGTGGTGGCCGGGCTGCTGGGCAACAGCCTGGATCTGCTGGTCAGGGGCCTGTTCCGGGACGCGTTCGGCAAGCTGAACACCTTCGGCGGCGAGGCGGCGGTCGGAACGGTGCTCGGCCCGCCGCTCACCGCGTTCCTGATGGTGTCGCTGTGGCGGGCGGCGGCCGGCGACACCGACCGCCGGATCCGGTGGTGGCAGTGCCTGGTCCAGCCGCTGGTGCTGGTAGTGGGGGTTCTCGCCGGATTCGCGCTACCGCTGCTGATCTACTCGTTCAACACGACTCCGTACGCGCTGGCGTCGTCGCGGGTGTGGTGGGGCGACCTCGGCACCCTGGCCGCGGCCGGGGTGCCGCTGGTGGCGGGAGGCGTGCTGGTGGCCTGGTGGTTCCGGTCGGCCGCGCGGGGGATGCTGTCGGTCGCTCACGCCCGGTGGATGACGGTGGCCGCCGTGATCGCCGCGTTCCCGTGGTTCATCGCCTGGTACGTGTCGCTGGACGAGGGCGGGCCCTCCCGGGAGGCGTACCCCGCGACCGGGTGCTGGCTCGGCGGGCTGGCCTCCGGCGATCCGGCCGCTTTCTTCCAGGCCATGGGCTGCGCGCAGGCCTTCCCGACGCTGAACCTCGTCGAGCTCAACCCCGCCACGCTGCCCGGTCTGGCCCTGCTGTGGCTCGTCCCGTCGATCGGGGCACTGCGCGGGCGCGCCCCGGGGCGGGGGCGCGCGTCGTTGCGGCGGGCGCTGGCGGTGGGGGCGGCCGGTGGCGCGGCCGTGATCGCCGCCGGTGTCGCGCTGCCCCACTGGGCGCGGGCCGTGGTGCCGGAGGCGGTGCGGCACGACCTCGGCGCGGAGGGAGCGAACTTCGACCTCGCGTACTGGCGTGCCTACCTCGTGATCGCGGTGCTCGTCCAGGCGGCCGTGGCGCTCGTCACCGCCGGCGTCGCCCGCCGCAACCGCCCAGGTCTCGCGCTGCTGGCCGCCTCGGTGACCGCCGTCGTCGCGACCGCCGGGCAGCTCGGGTCCTACGCCGCCGCCCGGTGCGTCGACCTGATGGGGACGCGCCCGTCCAGCTGCCTGCCGGAGGTGGTGGCCTCGCGACTGGCCGCCGATCTGCACACCGTCGCGCTGTACGGGCTGCTCGCGGTCATCCCCGCCGTGCCGATCGGAGTACTGGCCGGCACGCTGTGGCGGCGACGGAGCCGCCCGCCCGGTCCGGGCGCCGAAGGCCCGGCCGATCCGCGGCCGTCCCCGCTGACAGGCGTCGTGATCGGCTGCCTGGTCGCGGTCATGGTCACGGCGACCGTGCTGGTCGTGCCGCTCGCCTGGCTCAACTGGAGCCGGTGGGGGGCCGGGTGACCGTACCGGACGGGTGGGGATCACCGGGCCCGGCTATCCGGCGGTGCCGCTGCCGAGATGCCGTATCCGCTCCTGGAGCGCCGCCGCGTCCGGGCCGTCGAGCTGGTCGAGGAGCTTCAGCGCGGACCGCCAGTGGTCGCGGGCGCCGCCGAGGTCACCCGCCGCGGCGTGCGTTTCGCCGAGGTGGGTCAGGATGGTGGCCTGGAACGAGCGCTCGCCCAGTTCCTGGAACAGGGCGAGCGCCTGCCGGTAGCAGTCGGCCGCCTTGTCGAAGTGGCCGAGGTGGTGATGGGCGTAGCCGATGCTGTCCAGCGTGCACGCCTGGCCGAACCGCGCGCCGGCCCGCCGCTGCAGGACGAGGCCCTGCTCGCCGCAGGCGAGGGCGTCGGCGTAGTCGCCGAGCCGGGCGTGGCACCAGCCGATCATGTTGAGGGCGTTGGCCTGCCCGGTGACGTGGCCGGCCGAGCGGAAGAGGCGCAGGGCCCGCGACGCGTGCTCCAGTGCCGTGCGGTAGTCGCCCTGTCCCTCCAGCACCAGCGCGAGGGTGATGTTCACATGGGCGAGGCCGGTGTCGTCACCGTGCTCGGCGGCCAGCGCCAGCGCCTCCGCGAGGTGGGTACGCGCCTCGTCGAGACGGCCCATCTGGACGCAGGCGTTGCCCAGGCCGCGAAGCACCCTGATCTGGTTCGGCAGGTCACCGAGACGCCTGGTCGCCTCCAGCGCCGTGCGCTGCGCGGCCATCCGGTCGGTCCAGTGCCCCCGGCGCTCCAGGAACTCGGTCACGGTCACGGCCAGTTGCCAGGCGTGGACGTCGAATCCAGAACGGTCCGCCTGCCGTACGGCCGAGAGCAGGTTCCGGTGTTCCGCGGTGAACCAGTGCGTCGCCCGCTCGGGATCCGACACGTCGCCCGGCGTCACATCCGGCTCGGGCTCCGCCGCCGTCACCGGGTCGCGGTGCGGGTTGAGCAGTACGGCCGCCGCCTGGGCGGTGTGCAGGTAGTGGTCGAACAATCGACGCGTCGCCGCGCACCGTCCGGCGGCGGTGTCGCGCCGGGCGAGTTCGGCGCTGTAGGCGCGGAGCAGGTCGTGCGCGGCGAACCGGCCCGGCTGTTGCTCGGTGACGAGGCCGGCCGCGGTCAGCTCGGCGAGCAGGCCCCGCGCCGCCTGCGGGCTGACGCCCGCCAGGCTCGCCGCCGCGGCCGTGGCGATGTCGGCGCCGGCGGACAGCCCGAGCAGGCGGAACAGGCGTGCCGCGGCGGCGCCCAGCGTGCGGTACGACCAGGAGAAGACCGCGCGGACCTCACCGGCCTCATCGCCCGCGCTGAGGGCGTCGAGCCGGTCGCGCTCGTCGCGCAGCTCGTCGGCGAACGCGGCCAGCGGGGAGGCCGGATGCCCGGCGGCGCGGGCGGCCACGATCGCCAGGGCCAGGGGCAGCCGCGCGCACCGGGTGATGATCTCGTCCACCGCGCGGGGTTCGGCGGCGGCGCGCTCGGGGCCCAGACGGCCGGCCAGTAGCCGCCGCGCTTCGGCGACGGTAGGCGGTTCCAGGAGCAGCGGGTGGGCGCCTTCGACGGCGACGAGGCTGGTGAGCCGGTTGCGGCTGGTCACCAGTACCAGGCAGCCGGGTGCCCCGGGCAGCAGCGGCCGCACCTGCTCGGCGTCGCGGGCGTTGTCCAGGACCACCAGCATCCGCCGCCGGGCGAGCAGGCTGCGGTACAGCGCCGTCTGCGCACCCACGTCGGGCGGCAGGCGCGAGCCCGGTACGGCCAGGGCGTGCAGGAACCCGCCGAGCGCCTCGCCCGGGGTCGTCACCGGCCCGTCCGGAGCGAATCCGCGCAGGTTGACGTAGAGCTGACCGTCGGGGAAGCGGGCGGCGACCCGATGGGCCCAGTGCACCGCCAGCGCAGTCTTGCCCACCCCGGCCGTACCCGACAGCACCGAGACGGGGACCGCGGTGGGCTGGTCCGCGCCGAGGGCGAGGATCGCGTCGAGGCGCGCGAGCTCGGCGCGGCGCCCGGTGAACCCGCGCACGTCCAACGGCAGCTGCGCCGGCGGGACGGTCGTGATTTCCATGGTCGCCGTAGCCGCCGTAGCCGCCGTAGCCGCCGTAGCCGTCGTGGCCGCCGGTGAGGCGGTGCCGGATTCCGTCGCCGACGGCTGTGCCGGTACGGGCGAGGGCGCCGGACCGGCCCCGCCGGCTTTGCCGCACAGGATCGCCCGGTGCAGCTCGCGCAGCTCGTTTCCGGGATCCAGGCCCAGCTGGTCGGCCAGCCGCCGCCGGAAGGCGGCGTAGCAGTCCAGAGCCTCCGGGACGCGCCCGTCGGCGTGCAGGGCGTGCATCAGCGCGGTGACCAGCGGCTCCGACAGGGGATTCTCCAGCAGCAGGTCGGTGAGCGGGCCGATGACCGCGGAGGCGTCCCCGAGGCGCAGTTCCGCCCGCGCCCAGTGTGCCGCCGCGTCGAGACGCTGCTGGTGCCACGCCTGCCGCACACGGGCCACCCAGTCACCCTCGACGCCGCCCAGTGGCGTGCCCCGCCACAGCTCCAGAGCCTGCCGCAGCAGCCGGGCCTCCTCCGGCTCCGTGCACCGCCCGCTTCGCGCCTGCCCGACCAGCCGCCGGAAGCGATGCACGTCGACGCTCTCGGGATCGACGTCCAGCGCGTACCCTCCGCTGCGGCGCGTGAGCCGGGCCGATCCTCCCTCGCCGGGGTCCGCGTGTTCCAGCACCCGCCGGATCCGGGCCAGGTAGACATGGAGCGCGTGCCGTGCCCGCTCCGGCGGGGCCTCGCCCCAGACCCGGTCGACCATCGTCTCCATGGGCACCGGCCGTGGCGTGTCCACCGCCATGGCCGCCCACACGGCCCGCTGCCGAGGTGGCCCGAGATCCACCGGCCCGCCGGCCGTCCACAGTTCCAGCGGGCCCAGCATGCGCAACTCCATGATGGTCTCTCCCCCGTAGCGCCGGCTTCCTGTTTGCCCCATTGGCCAGGTGATTGAGAAATCTGCAGGGTTTTGGCCACTTTCCTGGCTGATGCTGAACCCGCGATCAACCCGTGTCAACCGGTTCACGGGAGGGAGCGGGAAGCGAACCACCCGAGACGCGTGACCGGTGACTCCAGCCCAGAAGACGCGAAGGAGAAACGTGTGAGCCGCCTCATCGATCGAATGATCAATCGGATCGTTCCGAAGGCCAGGGTGTCCGCCTGCAGTGGTGGCTACTTCTGCAACTCCGCCGGCCGCCCGGGCAAGTGGTGGCGCTTCTGCTGCCCGCAGACCGGTTGCGAGTGGAACTACGTGGGCCCCTGCTGACCTGGCCGCCGGAACGGCACGGGCGGTGGCGCCACGCCGCCGCCCGGGCTTTCCACGAGGAGTGCCGTAGGCGTGCGACACGTGGCGGCCGGCCCGCGCCGGCCGGTCCGGCGGCCGCGGGGGCCTCGCCGGAGCGGCCCTGATCATTTCCCTCGACGACATCGTCGACCTGTTCGCGAGGAGTTCCCGATGCCCTACCTTGCCGCCGCCGTGGTGCTGCTCGGCGTGCTGTGCCTGCTGAACCTGCTGCTCACGATCGGGATCCTGCGCCGGATGAGGGCACAGGCCGTTCTCGCGAACCCGTTGTCCGCGTTGGGACCGGGCTCTTCCATCGGGGAGTTCGGCGCCGTGACGACCCATGGCGAGCCGGTGTCCCACGACACCCTGACCGGGGTGGTCGGTTTCTTCTCCGCCGACTGCGAAGCCTGCCACGAACTGCTACCGCGTTTCGTCGAGCATGCGCGGAAGCTGGGGCGCGAGAACGTACTGGCGGTGTTCGGCGGCGACGACGAGGCGGCGGTACGGGCACTCACCCCGGTGGCCAGGGTCGTCGTCGCCGACCGCGACGGCGGACCGGTGGCGCGCGCGTTCCAGAACACCTGGACGCCCGCGCTGTATCTGGTCGGCGACGATCACAGGGTCGTCGCCACGGGCGCCCGGATGGAGGAACTGCCCCTCCCCGACCGGCGTGACCGCGTCGCGGGCAAGGGGCAGCGGTGAGCGGTGACCCGGAGGGGAAGCCGCGCGTCGGCGCGCGGGAGCTGCGCGCCGCCGTCTCGGAGGCCGTCTCGCTCATCTGGCGGTCGGGGCCGCGGGACGTGGCGGGGTTCCTGCTGATGACCCTGGTCTCGGCCGCGGCGCCGGTCGCGACCGCGTGGCTGACCAAGCTGGTGCTCGACCGGTTGACGGCCCCGCACGGCGCGGTCGGAGGGCTGGCTCTCGGGCTGATCGCCACCGGACTGGGTGCCGCCGCCCTGCCGGTGATGCTCCGCTATCTGAGGGCTCAGATCGGCCGGTCCGCCAACCTGGTCGCGACCGAACGGCTGTTCGTCGCGGCCGAACGCCAGGTCGGCCTGCGCAACTTCGAGGATGCGGCCTTCCAGGACCGGCTCCGGCTGGCGCAGGAGGGGACCGGCCGCATCACCGAGCTGGTCGACAGCATCGGCAACGCTCTCGGCGGCGCGCTGTCCCTCGTCGGCTTCGTGGCGTCCATGCTGATCCTCAGCCCCGCGATGACCGTCGTGGTGCTCCTTGCCGCCCTTCCCGCGATCGCCGCCGAGCTCCACCTCGCCCGGCGCCGGTCGAGCATGGAGTGGAGCATCGAACAGTTCTACCGGCGGGAGTTCTTCTACAGTCAGCTGCTCACAGGGGTCGCAGCTGCCACGGAGATCCGCCTTTTCGGCATCGGGGCGTTCCTGCGTGCCCGGATGATGGGCGAACGGCGATCGGCGAACGCGGCCGTCCGGCGGATGGATCTCCGGGAACTCCGCGCCCAGTGGGGACTGACGGTGTTGAGCGCGGCGGTGGCCGGGGCCGGCCTGTGGTGGGCGATCACGGCGGCGCGGCGTGGCGAGCTGAGCGTCGGAGACGTCTCCATGTTCCTCGCGGCCGTCATCGGCGTGCAGTCCGCCCTGGGGGCGCTGACGTCGGCCATCTCCGGCGGGCAGGCGCGGCTGCTGGCCTTCACCCACTACGTCGCCGTCATCACGGCCGGACCGGATCTCCCGCGAGCCGAGCGGGGGCGCGCCCCGCGGCTGCGGCAGGGCATCGAACTGCGGGACGTGTGGTTCCGCTACAGCGACGACCACCCCTGGGTCCTGCGCGGGGTGAACCTGACGATCCCCCACGGATGCGCCGTCGCGCTCGTCGGGCTGAACGGCGCGGGGAAGAGCACGCTCGTCAAGCTGCTGTGCCGGATGTACGACCCGACCCGGGGACAGATCCTGTGGGACGGAACGGATCTGCGGGACATCCCCCCGGCCATGCTGCGCGAACGGATCAGCGCCGTCTTCCAGGATCACATGAACTACGACATGACGGCCGGCGACAACATCGGCCTCGGTGACCTGACGGCACTGGACGATCAGGGGCGGATCGAGGAGGCGGCCGCGCGCGCGGGGTTGCACGACAAGCTCGCCGGGCTCCCTCGCGGCTACGACACGCCGCTCACCCGCATCTTCGTGATCGGGAACGACAGGGACGACCCGGTGACCGGGGTCGTTCTCTCCGGCGGGCAGTGGCAGCGCCTCGCGCTGGCCCGGGCCTTCGTGCGCGACGGCGGCGATCTGATGATTCTCGACGAACCCAGCTCAGGCCTGGATCCCGAGGCCGAACACGAGATCCACACCCGTATGCGGGAGCACCGCCGGGGCCGCACCAGCCTGCTGATCTCCCACCGGCTCAGCGCCGTCCGCGACGCCGACCACATCGCGGTCCTGAACGACGGGCGGATCACCGAACACGGGTCGCACGACGTCCTGCTCGCCGCCGGTGGCAGTTACGCCAGGCTTTTTCATCTCCAGGCCGCCGGATACCAGGAGGCCCTGTGACACCCGCCCTCCCGGCCGCCGGGATGCTGCTGGCCGCCGGCCTGCTGGCGCTCTGGGCCCGCCGGGGCTTCCTGGCCACCACCGTCGACGGCACGAGCATGGAGCCGGCGCTGCGATCCGGCGACCGCCTGCTGGTCCGCAGGACGAAGCGGGTGCGCGCGGGACAGCTCGTCGTCTTCGTATGCCCCGACCCGCCGCACGCCGCGGAGCCCTTACCCGAGCGGGGCCGTCCGCTCCTCATCAAGCGGGCCGTGGCCGTGCCGGGTGACCGGGTGCCCGTCGGATGGGAGGACCCGGACGTCCACGAGATAGCCGGCACGGTGGTGCCGCGCGGATCCCTCGTCGTGCTCGGCGACAACCGCGCGACGAGCTGGGACTCCCGGTACTACGGCTTCGTGCGCCGCGACCGGTTCGTCGGCGTCGTGGTCCGGCGCTTGCCGGGTCAGGGAACACCCGGCCTCGAAAACGCGCGCCGGGATCCCTCGCACGCTTCACGTGGGTGAGGGAGGCGCGCCGGGCTCCGGTTTCCCGGGCCCGGTGAGGCCGAGGACGGTGTTTCCCCGGCCGGTGTCCAGTGTCCGCCGCCCGGTGTCCGCCGCCCGGCGCCACGCGGTCGTCGCGGCGGCGCCCCTTCCGGCTGGCCGGGTAACGATGTGACGAGCTTGTGAGTGCGAGGCTCACCCGCACCGGCACCGCAGCGCGGCCGACGTTCACCGTCGGTTGGACACCCTGTCTCGATCATGAACGTCGGCCGGGCGACAATCTGGTGACAGATGGCCATGCCAACAGGAGCAGGAGCAAACGTGAGAGACGCGTCATTTTGGAATGATGTGGAATATCACCTGATCCGATACGGTGCGACGTTCACTCCAAGGGTCATCGAACGGGCGGCGGGGTCGTACGTGTACGACGACGCCGGGACGGCGATCCTCGACTTCACCTCGGGGCAGATGAGCTCGATCCTCGGGCACTCCCACCCCGACGTGGTCGCGGCGGTCTCACGGTCGATCTCGTCGCTGGATCACCTGTACAGCGGAATGCTGAGCCGGCCCGTCGTCGAGCTGGCCGGCCGGCTCGCGTCGACACTTCCCGGTGACTTGAGCAAGACGCTGCTGCTGAGTACCGGCGCGGAGTCCAATGAGGCCGCGATCAAGATGGCCAAGCTCTACACCGGCAGGTATGAGATCGTCTCGTTCGATCGGTCGTGGCACGGTATGACGTCGGGTGCGTCCTCCGCCACCTTCTCGGCCGGTCGAAGAGGGTACGGACCGCCAATGCCGGGCAATCTCACGCTCCCGTCGCCGAACGCGTATCGCTCTCCTTTCCGCCACGCGGACGGGTCCTACGACTGGGAGGCCGAGCTTGAGTACGGGTTCGCTCTCGTCGACCAGCAGTCGTCCGGAAGCCTGGCCGCGTGCATGGTCGAGCCGATCCTGTCCTCCGGGGGGATCATCGAGCTACCGGCCGGATACCTGCGGCGGCTGAAAGCGATGTGCGCCGAACGCGGGATGCTGATGATCGTGGACGAGGCCCAGACCGGACTCGGACGCACCGGCGAGCTGTACGCCTTCGAACGCGACGGCATCGTCCCGGATCTTCTGACGCTTTCCAAGACCCTGGGGGCGGGCCTGCCGGTGGCGGTCGTCGTCACCTCGTCGCGGATCGAGGAGGTCTGTCACGAACGCGGGTTCCTGTTCTTCACGACCCACGTCTCGGACCCGCTCGCGGCGTCCGTCGCGGCGACCGTGCTCGACGTCATCGAACACGACGGTCTCGTGGCGCGGGCCGCGGCTTTGGGTGAGCAGCTCAACGAGCGGTTGCTGGACCTGCGTGAGCGCTTCGAGGTGGTCGGCGATGTCCGCGGCCGCGGGCTTCTGCAGGGCCTGGAACTGGTGACGGACAAGCTCAGTAAAACCCCGGCGGACACGCTCGGAAACGCCGTGACGATGGCGTGCCTGGAGCGCGGGCTTCACATCAACATCGTCCAGCTGCCGGGAATGGGGGGAATCTTTAGGATCGCACCGCCGCTCACGATCAGCGATTCGGAGTTGCACGCCGGGCTGGACATCCTTGAGACATCTCTGAGCGCGGTCCTCTCCGGGGGCGGTAGGTAACCACGCGCCGGTACCGGCCTGACCCCGTCTTCAGGGTCAGGCCGTTCCGTGCCATGAAGACCGTCCCGGTGGTGTGCGAGGTGATCCGTACGTGAAGGGCGACGACCTGGCGTCGCCGGCCGGCGTGACGGTTCGCGCGCTTCGTCATCACCACCGGGCCGGGGTCCCGCCCGAGCCTGAGCGGGACCCCGGCGTCCATCGGGCGGGAGCGGAACGCCGCATGAGCTCACATGCGCGTGTGCAGGTTTGTTGCAGCTTCCGCCCGCGCCATTGACGTCTTTTGACGGTCGTCGTTATGGTCCAAGTAGTCGGAAAGCGCTTTCCGTGTTGCCTTGTATGGATTCGTGCGCCTCTATCCGGTCCAAGAGGGGGCCGATATGGACAGACCCGAACCTCCGCGTCCGGTCCGGGTACGCGCACGTCTACGCCGGCCACGTGGCGGTCGGTGACCACTTCCCCGGACCAGGTGTTCGAACACGAAGGTGAGACCAGGATGAGACGAGCAGTCGCGTTGCGACTCCAGGCTGCGCTGGCCGCGACCGCGGTGGTCGCGATGGCCGGTGTGGCTCTGCCGGTGATCCAGGCGTCGGCGGCGGTCGGCGGCGCCACCGGTTACGCGACCGGCAACGGCGGGACCACCGGCGGTGCGGGCGGGCAGACGGTGCGGGCCACCACGGGGACCGCGATCCACGCGGCCCTGTGCGGCCGGGCCGGCAGCGGCACCCCGATCACCATCGAGGTCGAGGGGACCATCAATCACGGCAACACCACCAAGGTGTCGGGCGGAAGCTGCAACACCGCCGCCGGCGTGATCGAACTCAAGCAGATCAGCAATGTCACGATCATCGGGGTCGGCAACGGCGCCGTCTTCGACCAGCTGGGCATCCACATCCGCGACTCCAGCAACATCATCATCCAGAACGTGACCGTCCGGAACGTCAAGAAGTCGGGCTCGCCCACCTCCAACGGAGGTGACGCCATCGGCATGGAGAGCACCGTCCGCAACGTCTGGGTCGATCACGTCACCCTGGAGGCCTCGGGCGGGGAGTCCGAGGGGTTCGACGGCCTCTTCGACATGAAGGACAACGTCCAGTACGTGACCCTGTCCTACAGCACCCTGCGCAACTCCGGCCGCGGCGGGCTCATCGGGTCCAGCGAGAGCGACCGCTCGAACGGCTTCATCACCTTCCACCACAACCTGTACGAGAACATCGACTCCCGCACACCCCTGCTGCGTGGCGGCATAGCCCACATCTACAACAACTCCTACGTGAACCTCCACGAGTCCGGCATCAACTCCCGGGCCGGGGCCCGAGCCAAGGTGGAGAACAACCACTTCAAGGACTCCAAGGACGTCCTGGGCACCTTCTACACCAGCGAGGCCGGCTACTGGCAGGTCGGCGGCAACATCTTCGACAACGTGACCTGGTCGGCCCCCGGCGGTGACAACGCTCCCGCCGGACCCAACCCGCAGTCCAACACCACCGTCGGCATTCCGTACCCCTACAGCCTCGACGGGGCGAGCTGCGTGCCGGACATCGTCCGCCAGACGGCGGGCGCCAACAAGGGGCTGCGGGTGTCGAACGGCAGCTGCTCACCCCAGACACCGACCCCGACGCCGACCCCGACGGTGACGCCGACTCCCACCCCCACGCCGACGATCACTCCTTCGCCCGGCGGGCCCAACCTCAGCATCGGGGCCGGTTCCGACGGCTCCAGCAAGGCCGACGGGACGAGCTACGGCAACGTGCGCGACGGCGACCTGAGCACCTACTGGTCGCCGGCCGGCTCGACCGGTGACATCTCGATCAAATGGAGTTCCGCCAAGACGATCTCCAGCGTCGTCATCCGTGAGGCGTCAGGCTCCGCGGGCGCCATCGGGTCCTGGCAGGTCGTCAACGGCGGCACCGGCGCGGTCCTGAAATCCGGCAGCGGGGCGGGCGCCGTGACCTTCGCCCCGACCTCGCTAAGCAAGATCACCTTCAGGATCACCGGCTCGACCGGCACGCCGAAGGTCGCCGAGTTCGAGACCTACGCCGGGTAACGGGCCGATCCCGCCACCCGCTACCGACCAGCGGGAACGGGGGCGGGGCCCGTCGAACCGGCGGGCCCCGCCCCTCGGCCTCGGACGGTCAGGAGCCCGGAAGGGGACCGCGCCCAGCGGCGTCCCCCGCGTCCAACCAGGTGACCGGGAGGCTCTTCACCCCGAAGACGTCCGCGGTTTCGGGGCGCGGCTCGACCTCCTCGGCCGGTACCGCCAGGCGCGGGGCGGGGAAGCCGTGTGCTTCGGGTTCGGTTTCCGATCCGGAGCCTCAGCTGTTGGCCAGGGTGCGGTCGAGGAGGGGGAGCAGGCGGTCCCAGTGGCGCCGCAGTGCGGAGGGGTTGAAGGCGTCGGTGTCGGACATGGTGAAGCCATGGACGCTGCCGGGGTAGATCTCGCAGGTGTAGCCGACCCCCGCGACATCCAGGGCTTGGTTGAGCTCGCTGATGGTCTCGGGCGTCATGTCGTTTTCTGCGAGGCCGAGGTGGACTTGGGCGGTGAGCTTGGCGACGAGGCGGTGCGGGCTGTCGGGGGCGTCGGTGACCAGGGGGCCGGGGTGGAATCCGGCGGCGGCGGCCACCTGGTCGGGGTGGGCCGCCGCGGTGCGCATCGCCAAGACGGCGCCCATGCAGTAGCCGATCACGGCGACCGGTCCGGCGCCGACCTCGGGCTGGGTGGTGAGGAACCTGAGGTAGGCGTCGGCGTCGCGCAGGGCGCGTTCGGTGGTGTGCGCCTTGAGCAAGGGCCTCAACCGGGCGAAGACCGCGGGCCGGATCTCTTTTCCGATGTGCTCGGGAAGCTCGACCACCGGTGCCGGGCCGTGCCGGTAGTAGAGGTTGGGGACGAGTACGTAGTACCCGTGCTCGGCCAGTTCACGGGCCAGCTCCCTCAGCGCGGGCCGCACGCCGAAGGCGTCCATGTACATCAGCACCCCCGGGTGCCGCTCGCCATGTTCGGGGAAGGCGGCGAAAGCGTCGGCCTGGCCGTCCGGGGTGGGAATCTGCAGCGTCTTGGTGGGCATGGCGGATCTTCCTTACTCGGACCGATGTCAGTGCACAGCCTCTATCAGGGGCGAGGTCAACCAGAGATCAATCCTGCGATGACCTATGATCACCTGGCAAACCGGTGCGAACCATACGAGACGTCACGGCGTCCACTTCTGCCGCCACGATCCGTACCGATCCTCCCGTCCTCGCCGGGCTCGTCCGGGGGCGTGCCGTCGCGGAAACGCGCATGAACAGAACGAGAGACGACGGCCCGGTGCCGGCGTTCGCGAACTCAGTAGCTGTGGCCAGGCCAATGCGGATCCTCCCAGCGGGCCGGACCGGTGAGACCGAGCAGTCGTACCCGGTGAAGCAGTTCCTCGGGGACGGCGTCGCTTCGGAGCCGAACAGACGCATGGCGGACCAGCCAGGCCGTCAGCTCGGCACGCGTTTCTTCCGCGCCTTCCCATTCCCAGGCGTCCCAGGGGAGCTTGTCTCCCAGCAGGTCGTACTCCCAGTGCGCCATCGCCTCGGCCAGGCGCTGGTCGGCCATGGTGCCGGTCAGTGTCTCCCAGGTGCTCAGCCACGGGCTGAGCATGCCGGACGCCTCAGCGATCAGCGCGAGAACCTCGTACGCGGGCACGGCGGGATCCGAATCGGTAAGCGTGTGGGCCCACCAGGCGTGCAGGAATTCCCGCACCGCCGCGGCCTGCTCGGCAGGCCACCGCTGCCACTGGCCGCGCGCGAAACAATGTCCGACCTCCTCCATACCGAACAGAGGCTCGACGAAGCCGCCGACCAGGGCCGTAGCGAACTGAGGCAGGATACGGCGCAACACGGACGCGTGGTCATCCCAGTCAGGAGCCCCCCAGGTGCGACGCAGGAGGTCGGGGTCCAGCTCCACGTCCGCCACCTTCAGCCGCGCGAGGTCTTGCGCGCTGCCCCAATGGCACTCGCAGTTGACCTCGTCGGGGTGGGCGGTCATCCCGCGGAAGGTCGCGGCAAGGTCGTCAAGAGCAGCGTCGAGGCGCGATCGTGCAAGCGTCCGGTCGAGGTTCATCACGGGTGTTCGCCTTCAGAGACTCCGGAAGCCTGCGCCAGCCGAAGATCGCCAACTTACCGGACCCCGGCCACACTCCCGGCACCCCGTTCGTGGCAGCGTGTGGCCCCGTCGCATGAGGTGACCGTCGCTGATTCAGGATCCGTCGGCTCCAGCGTTTGGGAAGTGCCGGGGGTGGGCTTGACCCTGACGCCTACGTCAAGGTCGACGATCGGCGCATGGCTTTCGACTCGCGCGAGGTCCGCCTCGACACCCACGTTCCCACCGGCCGGCCGGTCACGCTCGGCCTCTTCCGGCTGACTCGGTCCCCGATCGGCGGCCCGGTGGTGGTGCGCAACCGATGGATGGCCGTCACCGCCGCCATGCGCACGCTCATGAGCGGTTCCGCCGCACCGATGCCCGCCTACCAGGCGGGCGAGGTCATGTACGGGCCCGCGGTGGGCGAGGTGGTGGCCTCCACCGATCCCGATCTGGCTCCCGGTGACTGGGTGCGGCACGGCCGTGGCTGGTGTGAATACGCCGTCGTCGACGCCTACCAGAGGATCGAGCCGGTCTCCTCCGCCGAGGAGGCGATGCGCCACCTCGGACAGGGCCTGACCACCTATGTGGGCTTGCGCGCCGCGGCGGAGGTACGGCCCGGCGACACGGTCCTGGTGACGGGGGCGACAGGCGCGGTCGGCAGCATCGCCGCTCCCATCGCCCGCCTGCTCGGCGCGGTCCGCGTGGTGGGCAGCACCGGCTCCCCCGACCGCGCCGCCCACCTCGGCTACGACGCCGTCTATGACCGGCACACAGGCGGCATGGCCGACGTGGCGCCCGACGGAGTGGACGCGGTGCTCGACACCGTCGGCGGGCACCAGCTGCGCGAGGCCGTCCAGCTGGCCAGGGCAGGGGCCAGAATCGCGCTGTGCGGAGCGCTGGCCCACCAGCTCGGCGGTGACCCGGCCGCCGTGGAACTCGACCTGATGACACTGATCGGCAAGCGCGTCACCCTGCGCGGGTTCACCGCCGCCGACCATCCCCATCTGCGCGAAGAGTGGCACAAGTCGGGGCTACGCGAGCCGTGCACGGTTGTCGAAGGCTTGGACAGCGCGCCGCAGGCTCTCATCGACCTACTGGCCGGACGCTACGTCGGCGGTCTCATCGTCCGTATGTGACCATGGGGGGCATGCGGATCGCAGAAGCCGCCCGTGCCGCGGGCACCACCCCTCGGGCGCTGCGCTGGTACCAACAGCACGGGCTGCTGGAGCCGCGGCGGTCCCCGGCCGGGTACCGCGACTACGACGAGCGCGCCGTACAGCGTGTGCGCCACATCCGGGAGTTGCTCGACCTCGGCTTCACTCTCACCGACATGCAGACCTTCGTCGACCTGCTGGACCGGGAGGTGCCCGCCGACTTCACCCGGCCCGGCAGCCCGATCTGCCACCTCACGCTGGAGAAGGCTCGCGCCCGGCTGGCCGCCCTCGACGAGCGCATCGCCGCCGCTACGAAGATCCGTGACCGACTTGCGGAACGCCTGACAGGATGACCGAGGGTTCTCAGGGTGAGGATCGGAGTCCGCGGAGGCGGATGCCGCAGGCCAGGTCGAGCAGGGTGGTGTCGTTCGCGAGAGTTGACCGCGGTTGCTCGCCGGGTGTGACCGCGGTGCGGGCCTGCGCCGCCGAGCGCAGGCCGTAGATCCGGACGCCCCGTGGACACGCTCCCATACCCTAAGAAAGCGCTTTCTCCTATTCTTGCTTAATGGAATTAGCGGAGATCCGCACCTACCCCGTCAAGTCCACCAAAGGCATCGCCCGCCCATCCGCCCAAGTCCTCCCCTGGGGTCTGGAAGGCGACCGCCGCTGGGTCGTGGTGGACCCGCTGGGAGAATTGATCTGGGTAGGCGAACACCCCCGGCTCCTCTCGGTTTCGGCCGCCGAAACCCTCGAAGGCGGTCTTCGCCTGTCGGCGAAGGGCGTGGGCGAACTCGAGGTCCCCCCGGCCACCGGCGACACGATCCCGCTGGGTTTCTCCAACCTCGACCGAGCCGTGCTCGCCCACGCCGACGCCCATGAATGGTTCACCCGCCTGCTCGGCAAGCCCGCCCGCCTCGTCTGGGTGGACGACCCCGGACGCCGGACCATCACCGAGGAACACGGCGGCCTCTGGGACGCACCCCTTTTGCTCGTCTCCAGGAGTTCGCTCCAGCGCCTGGACGACTGGATCGCCGAAGGCGCCATGGAACGCCAGGAGCACCCCCCGGACCCCCTCGACGTCGCCCGCTTCCGGCCCAACGCCGTCATCGACGGCGCGGAACCCTTCGCGGAGGACGCCTGGACGTCGGTCCGCATCGGCGAGATCGATTTCCGCGTCTCGAAGTTGTGCGACCGCTGCGCCGCCACCATCTGGGACCCGGCCACTCAGGACCGCGGCAAGGAACCCCTGCAAACCCTGGCCAAACACCGCCGCTGGGACGGGAATACCTGGTTCGGCATCTGCCTGGTGCCCAGGAACCTCGGCGAGCTGAGAGTCGGCGACGAAGTCCGGCCAGGCTAGCCGGTCAGGCGCTCGGCCTTGGCGCGATCCTGAGGCAAATCGACATGACCGGCGTCGCACGAGAGGTTCGCCGCAGTTTCCCCGAGACCCGGCTGGTGCGCCAGGACGTTCCCTTTCCCGCGCTCACCCGCTGCCTGCCCGAGCATCAGGTAGACGTCCTGTGGACCACCGCCCCCGTGCGACATTCCGCCGTGGACTCGTTCCCCCGCCCCAGCGCTGGTCGTACCGATCGGGGACGTTGACCAATCGCGTGAGGGGCGGCTGCTCGGCGCGACCGGCTCCCACCGGTGGTGGTCGCGGTGATGCGGCCATGCTTCCAGTGCCTTTCGGCGCTCGGGTTCTGACCGGCAGTGGCGGGCATGGGCCCATCCGTCGGCCACGGTTCGGTGGAAGCGCTCGACCTCACGGTCGCGCCTACCTCGGCAAGGTGAGGATTTCGGCTCCGTCGCTGGTGATGGCGATCGTGTGCTCACTGTGTGCTGTCCGGCAGCCTGTCGCGCTTCGGAGCGTCCACCCGTCGGCATCGGTGATGAGTTCGGCGGTGTCCGCCATGACCCACGGTTCCAGTGCGAGCAGCAGCCCAGGGCGCAGTTTGTATCCACGGCCGGGCCGTCCGGTGTTCGAGACGTGCGGGTCCTGGTGCATCGTTGATCCGATGCCATGACCTCCGAACTCGGTGTTGATCGGATACCCCGCCTCGCTGAGGACCGAGCCGATGGCATGGGAGATGTCGCCGATGCGAGCTCCGGGCCCGGCGGCCGCGATGCCTGCGCTCAGTGCGCGTTCGGTCGCGCTGATCATCGCGACGCTCTCCGGGGGCTTCGAGTCGCCCACGATGAAGCTGATGGCAGAGTCTGCGGCGACCCCGTCTTTGGAGACGGCGAGGTCGAGCGTCAGCAGGTCGCCGTCGGCAAGCGTGTAGTCGTACGGCAGTCCGTGGAGCACGGCGTCGTTGACAGCCGTGCAGATGTAGTGGCCGAACGGCCCGCGTCCGAACGATGGCTCGTAGTCGACGTAGCAGGACAGCGCTCCGGCCTCGGTGATCATGGCCTGGGCCCACCGGTCGATGTCCAGGAGGTTCGTGCCTACCGCGCTGCGGCTCTTCAGCGTCTGCAAGATGTGAGCGACCAGGGCACCTGTCTCCTTCGCTCGGGCCAGGCCGGGGGGGTTCAGGATCTCGATCATGCGGCGCCTTTCTCGCGCAACCAATAACTATCCCGGCCATGTTATCCCGGTACTAGAATCGGAGCCATGGTCAGGTTGCCGTTAACACCCGAAGAGGTCGAGCGCGGACAGCGCCTCGGCGCCCTGTTGCGTCGCGCCAGGGGAGAGCGCTCGATGCTCGAGACCGCGCTCGACGCGCGTATCTCACCGGAGACCCTCCGGAAGATCGAGACGGGTCGCGTGGCGACTCCCGCCTTCCCGACCGTCGCGGCGATCGCCGATGTCCTCGGCCTCTCCCTCGATGTGGTGTGGGCTGAGATCAACCAGCCCGAACGTGGTGTCGAGCCGGTCGGCTCCGCTCATAACGCACGTGAGCGGTTGGCCTCGTAGGTCTCGATCCCGCGGCTGCGCTGAGGCGTCGAGGAGCGAGAAGGCCTGGGTGCGGCTCTCAACCGATGTCCCCGGCCGGTGAAACCGGTCCACCTACCGGCCGCCCATCCCACCGGGCCCCATCAGGGGCTTCCCGCCGAGATCAATCCAGCCAGTCGGCGACCGTCGCGCCGTAGTCGCGCGTCTCCGACAGGGGCAGGAGGTGCCCGGCCGAAGGTAAGGTGCGGTGCGCCCAGTCGGGGCGGCGAGCGGCCACGTCGTCGACGGTGGCCGTGGTGACCAGCTTGTCCTGCGCCCCGGCCAGCAGCAGCGTGGGCATGCCGAGCTGCTCGATCATCCGATGAACCGCATCCCGGTCGACGTAGAGGCTGGACACCACCGAGGCCAAGGCCGCGACGGCGTCACCGAGGCGGCGCGGGTCGGTGGCCCGCAGCTCGTCGCTCAGCAAGGCCAGCATCTCGGGCGAGAGCCGTTCGAGGTCATCACCGACCACGCCGCCCGACCAGGCGCCGGGATCGGCGTAGACACGCAGCTTGAAATCGATCATGCGCCGGCCCGCCACCCGCAGCACGCCCCGCAGCAGTGCGGGCCCGACCACGAGCAGCGGGCGGCCCAGAACGCGCCAAAAGGTGGCCTCGTCCGGCGGGATCGGGCCGGGCAGCGCCGGGCAGGCCAGGACGAGACGATCGACCCTGTCCGGCGAGGAAGTCGCGAAGTGCACCGCGACCAGGCCGCCCATGGACCAGCCGTGGGTGACGGTGGCCTTGAGCCCCATGCGGCCGGTGAACGCTCGCAGGAAACGCGCGCTCAGCTCGGCCTTGGACGCGCGCGGGTGCGGCGAGCCGGTGTGGCCGAACACCGAGCCCGGCAGGTCGGGCGCGACCACCGGACCGTGGGCGCTCAGCTCGGCGATGGTGTCCATCCACATCGACGCGCTACCGGCCATGGGGTGAATCAGCAGGTGAGTGGGCCCACCCTGGTCCTTGCCGGCGCTCAGGTAATGGACCTTGGTACCGGCGACGTCGATCGCCTGGCTACGGATTCCGGCCCACCGTGGGGAACGTTCGCCCCAATCTGCATACCGCACCCCTGCAGCCTGCCACGCCGGGCCCGGAGCGTGAACCCGGTCTGAACGTCGCGCCCGGTCTTTGGGGGTCGATCCACTACCCTCCGGGTACCGCATGACTCCGGCATACCAAACGCGAGGCCGTCCACCGGCCATGAATCACCGCCGATGATCTTTCAACCTCAGTGAGCGGGTCTGCCGCCGAAGCGCCAGGGATGGACTTCCGCGCGGCCGTCGCCGCCGGTCGGCAGCAGTGTCGCGGCGGCTTCGCGATCTGGCGCCTCTGCGATGGCCGCCCGGCCGAGACGCGCCTCGTCGTCGAGGGCGAGCAGCTCGCCGTACACGATCATGTGTCTCGACGTGGCCGGCGCGGGGTTGGACTCGCCCATGGTGATGACCAGGAACCGGCCGTAGCCGATGACGGCCTCGGTGAAGTTGTGACTCCGGAGACCCCGAGCCGTGGCCTTGTCATACTCCTCTGTTCGTTCTACCCAGGATGCCGGCGTCCTCGTGGTTCCTGATCGCCCGGGTGGACAGGCCATGCTCGCGCGCCGGGGCCGCCGGCCTCGTGGATGCATCACCGATTGAGGGTTATCTGCGGTGAACGCGAGCATTTCCGCCGAAAAGTTTACACCGTATGTTCAACGATACCGTTGAGGGCATGGATATCAAGGACACGGCCCGGCCGCTCGATGGCGCGGGCGTCTCGGCGTTTCTCCGGTCGCTTCCCGCCAAGCCCCTGCTGCTCGGCCTGGGCGAGGCCAGACACTTCGTGGAGGAGCTGGGCGAGCTGCGCAACGAGATCTTCCGGCATCTGGTCGAGCACGAGGGCTACCGGTCGTTCGCCATCGAGAGCGACTGCCTCAGGGGCCTCGTGGTGCACGACCACATCACGACGGGCGCGGGCACGCTCGACGACGTCATGGAACGCGGCTTCAGCCACCGCTTCGGCACGTCCCCGGCCAACCGCGAGCTCGTGCGCTGGATGCGCGCGTACAACGAGGAGCATGACGAGAAGCTCCGGTTCTTCGGCTTCGACGGCCCGCTGGAGTATTGGGCCGAGAGCCCGCGCCAGGCGCTCACCGCCCTCTACGCCCTCCTCGACGGCCCGCTGCCCTGCACCATGGAAACCCTCGACGCGCTGCTCGGCCCGGACGACCGGTGGACGAACGAGGCCACGGTCATGGACCCGTCCCAGTCGATCGGCCGATCCGCCGACGCCCAGCGGCTGCGGCTGCTCGCCGACGACCTGGTGGCACTGCTCGACACTCAGATGCCGAGGCTGAGCGCTGAGGACAGGGAGCGGGCGGCGCTGTACGGGCGCACCGCCGTCGGCCTGCTCCGCTACCACTCCTGGATGGCCGACACGTCCCCTGCGCGGATATCGCGGCTGTCGGCCCTGCGGGACGCGATGATGGCCGCCAACCTGCGCGCCGTCGCCGAGCACGGCCCCGCCCTGGTCTTCACCTCCAACCTCCACCTGCAGCGGAACAAGAGCCTCATGTCGTTCGGTGACCAGATGCTGGAGTGGTGGAGCGCGGGGGCGATCATCGCAACGCACCTGGGCGACCGGTACGCCTTCCTGGCCTCCGCCTTCGGCACGGTCGGCGACGACACCCCGCCCCCGGACACCGTCGAGGGCGTCCTGTCCACGCTCCCGTGGGACCACTCTCTCGTCGACGCCCGCCGCCTGGCCGAGGCCGTCACGAAGCCCGCCCAGCGCGTCTCCCGCGATTTCGCCTATTTCCCGCTGGACCCGGCCCAGCTCGACACGATCGACGGCGTCGTCTTCCTGAAGGAGTTGTCAGGATGGATTGACATGCGCACCATCACACCGTCCACGCCCGAGTGAGGACCGTACGGTCATCACTCACCGGACAGACCTCCGGTGCCGTTGTTTGACGTAGCGCATGGCGGTGCGGGGGTTCCTTGATGAGCCGGAGGGGGATTTCGGCGTCGCCAAGGTGGGTGGCGCCGTGCCGCGACCGGTGCTGGTCGAGGCCCGCGTACTCGCCGAGCAGGAGGCGGGCACGGTCGTGGCCGGGGCGGGCGGGGCCGGATCCACGCCGACGTCGCGGCGGGCGCCGGTACCGCTCGCGAGCCTGTCGGCGGCGCGCCTACCGCGCCCGGGAAGGATCCGTCATCGTGCGTCGCGTATCCCGAGAATGTACGTCGCGGTAAGCGCGACGGCACGGTCCTCGTCGTGTGACAGATCTGCGAGGGCTCGTGACACCGTGGTTCCCGGGATGTCCGCGAGCGCCTGTGTCAGCCGTCGCCGCGCGGACGGTTCAACGCCGCCGTGGGTGAGGCGATCGACGAGCCCGGTGGCGATCCGATCCGCCAGCGCGGGACGGCCGGCCAGCGCGCTCAGGGCGTCGGCCGCGTCGACGTCGTTCGTCCCCTCGACGACGACATCGATGAGCGTCGGGATCGCGTCGGCCACTCCACGGGCCCCGAGTGCCAGGGCCGCGTACCTGCGGACCACGATGTCGGGGTTGGCGAGGGCGTCCCGCAGCAGTGTGGTCGCCTCACCGTCCGGAATCTCGGCGATGGACTGGACGGCACGTTCGCGCACCTCGGCCACCGGTGAGCCGAGGCCCCGCGCCAGCAGCGCCAAGCCGCCGTCGCCCGATTGCGCCAAAGCCCAGCGAAGGGCTCCGGCGACGTTCGGGTCCCTCTCGCTCAGCGCTGCCTCGACCAGTGCTTCCACCGGCACCGAAACCTCCTCGACCGAGGACAGGGCCGCGCGCTGGCGCTCGCCGGCGCTCTTTGACCCCAACGCCCGCAGGAGTGTGACGACCTGGAGGACGTCCTCCCAGCCGGCCGGTTCCACGGCGTCGATCCGACGCAGTCGCGTGAGCAACTCCGTCTCGGCCGCGATGCGTTCTCGCGTCCGGCGGATGAGGTCGGCGACGAGCTCCGAGGGCGTGAAGCCGGGATCATCGAGCGCGCGCCCGACGTCACGCAGCGACAGCCCCAAGGACCGCAGGCTCTCGATATGGAAGATCCGCCGGATGTCCTCGCCGGAGTACTCCCGATAGCCCGCGTCGCTACGGCCCGTTGGCCGTACCAGGCCAAGCGAGTCGTAATGCCTGAGCATGCGGGCGCTGACCCCGGAGCGTCGTGCCACCTCACCGATCAACACTGCCCATCACTCCTCCCTGCCGCCTCCGCCGAGGGCCACGACGCGCTTGGCCTCCTCGATCGCGAACTCGAATCCGGCATCCGGGTCGAGCAACAGCCGTTCCGTGGCGATCGCGTGCGCGCGCACGCGCGGGTCGAGATCCGTCATCGCGGCGCGCAGCGTGGGCACGATCATCTCACCGAGCGCGACCAGCGCCCGGCTGAGGCTCAGCCGCGTCTCACGTTCGCCGCGCCCGAGCTGTCTCGACAACACCGCGGCCAGCTCGGGCTTTTCACCGTCGGGCACGAGCACGACCGCCGCCCGCCAGGCGCTCCGCGCCACCTCGTCGTCGGCGTCGGACAGAAGCGCCCGTGTGATCGCCGGCCACGCCCGCCGATCCCCGATCTTGGACAGCGTGTGCAGCGCCTGGCTTCGTGCCTGCGCGCGCTCCGAGCGGAGTTCCCTGAGAAGCTCCGGAACCGTCACGGACGCCGGGTGGCGGGTGAGTGCCCAGGTCAGCATGTCGCGCACATGGAATTCCGGCTCGATCGCGCATCGTTCGACGAGCTTGCCGATGAACCGCGGGTCAGGGGTCGTGCCGACCGCCATCGCCGCCCGCAGCCGCACCGACGGGCGGCTGTCCTCCAGCCCCTGGAAAGCTCGAATCGTATCCGTGTCCTGTTCCCGCATGGTCATCGGGACCACCTCCTCGGCAACAGTGAAGACCTTGTCACCGTGTCAAGGTCAAGTGAAGTCGCGCCGTCACACAGAGCTGCTTCGCCCCTGGTGGCGCGGACCCGGGTGAAGGGCCTCTGCGCGGCGCAGGTGACTCCCACTGCTCATCTGTGATCGCCCTGACCCGCGCAGCCGAAGACGGCGCACAACCCGGGCATGTCCCAGGTCGTGACCGCCGGCTCTCCCGGGCATGTCCCAGGTCGTGATCGCCGGCTCTCCCGGGTGAGGACCCGCGGGTCGGGGCGGTAGGGAGCCTGGGACCTGAACACGGAACCTACGGATTGAACGCGGCCAGGTCCCTTGCCCAGGGCGGGTTGGCCCCGGCGACCGAGCAGGTGAGTGCGGCGACTCGCGAGGCGAAAGCCGCGGCCTCGACGGCCCGCTCCAGGCTGAGGGCCTTGAGCCGCCCGCCGAGCAATCCCTCGCTGCCCAGCCGGTGCAGCAGGCCGGCGGTGAAGGAGTCGCCCGCACCGACCGTGTCCACGACCTCGGCCGCGAGCACGGGAATCTGGGCCCGCACACCGTCCACCGAGACGAGCGCGCCGAGGGGGCCGCGGGTGACCACGACCAGCCGGACGCCCGCGGCGTGCCATGCGTCGCAGACCCGCTCCGCGGGCTCGCCGGGGTGGATGTACTCCAGATCGTCGTCGCTCAGCTTGACGATGTCGGCCAGCGCGCACCAGTGGGGCATCCGCGCCCGGTAGACGGCGGGGTCGACCAGCGCGGCGCGCACGTTGGGATCGATCGAGACGGTCACCGTCTCCGGCAGGGCCGCCAGCAGTTTCTCGACGTGTTCGGCGCCGGGGCCGCGGACCAGGGCCAGGGAGCCGGTGTGCAGGCACGCCGCGTCCCCGATCCGGTCGGCGGTCAATTCGGTCGCGCTCCACTGCCAGTCGGCGCTGCCTTCGGCGTGGAAGGAGTATCCGGCTCGGCCCGCGTCGTCCAGGGTGGTCACCGCCAGCGTGCTGGGTTCGGCCGCGTCGACGCAGGTGACCAGGTCCACCCCCGACGCGTCGAAGTGGGCGCGGAACAGGGAGCCGAAGGCATCGTGGGAGATCCGTCCGAGGAAGCGGGTGCGGGTGCCAAGCCGCGCGAGTGCCACCGCGGTGTTCGCCGGCCCGCCGCCCGGCAGCACGCGCAGGGTCAGCCCGCCTGGCTCGGGGCTCCCGGCGGGGAAGGCGTCCGCGACGCATTCGCCGAGCACGGTGACCTGGGTGAGGGACATGGCCTGCCTTTCTGGGGGCGGGCAAGCTTCCGTCGAAGTTGCCGACTTGTTACGAGGGGAGGGCATTGACGTTTCGTCCTGCGGAGTTCATCATCACTTGGCAACGGGTGTCAACGTTGACAAATGTCAACGTTGACACCCAATGCCCCCACAGGAACAGGGAGTACCCCATGCCTCGTAGCATTCGAACCACCGGTGCGCTCGCCGCCTGCGCGGCCGTGGCCACTATCGGCCTGTCGGGCTGCGGGGGGAGTGACACCGGAGCCTCTCAGGCGAAGGAGGGTTCCGGCTCGGTCAAGGTCGGCCTCATCACCAAGACCGAGACCAATCCCTTCTTCGTCAAGATGAAGGAGGGTGCCGAGGCCGCCGCGAAGGCCGAGGGCGCGGAGCTGATGACCGCCGCGGGCAAGTTCGACGGCGACAACGCCGGCCAGATCACCGCGATCGAGAACATGGTCGCCGCCGGGGTGAAGGGCATCCTCATCACGCCGAGCGACTCCAAGGCGATCATCCCCGCCGTGAAGAAGGCCCGGTCGGCGGGGGTGATGGTCGTAGCGCTGGACAGCCCGACCGAGCCGCAGGACGCCACCGACGCGCTGTTCGCCACCGACAATTTCAAGGCCGGCGAGCTCATCGGCCGGTACGCCAAAGCGGTGATGGCCGGCAAGCCCGCCAAGATCGCCACCCTGGACCTCGCGCCGGGCGTCGCGGTCGGGCGGCTCCGCCACGACGGCTTCCTCAAGGGCTTCGGCATCGCCGAAGGCGACCCGTCGGTCGTCTGCTCCCAGGACACCGGCGGCGACCAGGCCAAGGGCCAGACCGCCATGGAGAACTGCCTGCAGAAGGCCCCCGACGTCAATGTCGTCTACACCATCAACGAGCCCGCCGCCCTGGGCGCCTACACCGCGCTGAAGGCCAAGGGCCGGGAGAAGGACGTGCTCATCGTCTCGGTCGACGGTGGTTGCGCGGGCACCAAGGCGGTGCAGAGCGGTCAGATCGCGGCCACCTCGCAGCAGTACCCGCTGAAGATGGCCGAGCAGGGCGTCAAGGCCGTCGTCACCTACGGAAAGAGCGGCACCAAGGCCTCCGGCTACACCGACACCGGCGTCACCCTGATCACCGACAAGAGCGCCGACGGCGTCGACGCCAAGGACACCGCGTTCGGCCTGCAGAACTGCTGGGGCTGAAGACGATGACCACGACGCTCACGCCCTCGAAGCCGCCGACGGCCGCCGAGCCGTCGGCGGTGCGCAGACTGCTGACCACGCCGACCGTGGGGCCACTGGCGGCCCTGCTGCTCGCCTGCGTCTTCTTCTCCTTCAACAGTGAGCAGTTCCTCAGCGGCGGGAACTTCTCACTGGTCATCCAGCAGGTGATGGTGGTCGGCACGTTGGCCATCGGCCAGACCCTGATCATCCTCACCGCCGGGATCGACCTGTCCAACGGCGCGATCATGGCCTTCGGCGGTGTCCTGATGGCCAAGCTCGCCGCGGACGGCACCGTGCCGCCGCTGGTCGCGATCGCGCTCGGGTTGCTGGTGTGCGCGGCCTTCGGCGCGGCCAACGGGCTGCTGGTCACCGCGATCCCGCTGCCGCCGTTCATCGTCACGCTGGGCATGCTCAACGTGGCCTTCGCCCTCACCCACATCTACTCACAGGACCAGACGGTGGTGGACCTGCCCGCCCCGCTGACCGCGCTGGGCGAGACCTTCGCCATCGGCGACACCCAGGTGACGTACGGCTCGCTGCTGACGATCCTGCTGTTCCTGCTCTTCGCCTACCTGCTCGGCCAGACCGCCTGGGGACGGCACGTCTACGCCCTCGGCAACAGTCCCGAGGTCGCGCGGCTCACCGGCATCCGTACCGCCCGCCTCACCGTCGGCGTCTACACCGTCGCCGGCCTCGTGTACGGCATCGCCGCGCTGTTGCTGGTCTCCCGGACCGGGGTCGGCGACCCGCAGGCGGGGCAGACCGACAACCTCGACAGCATCACCGCCGTGGTGCTCGGCGGCACCAGCCTGTTCGGCGGCAGGGGCCTGGTCATCGGCACCCTGATCGGCGCCCTGATCGTCGGCGTCTTCCGCAACGGCCTGCAGCTCATGGGCGTGCCCTCCATCTACCAGACCCTGATCACCGGTGTGCTCGTCATCCTGGCGGTCACCGTGGACCAGCTCTCCCGCAGGAGGATCTGATGACCGACACCCCGCCGGTCCCGGTCCTGCAGGCACGCGGCCTGGTCAAGCGCTACGGCCACGTGACCGCGCTCGACGGCGTGGACTTCAACCTGATGCCCGGTGAGGTGCTCGCCGTCATCGGCGACAACGGCGCCGGCAAGTCAAGCTTGATCAAGGCGCTGACCGGCGCACTCCAGCCGGACGAGGGCGAGATCCTGCTCGACGGGAAACCGGTCCGGTTCCGCGACCCCCTGGACGCGCGCCGACACGGCATCGAGACCGTCTACCAGGACCTGGCCGTCGCGGCCTCTCTCGACATCGCCAGCAACATGTTCCTCGGCCGCGAGGTCCGCAGACCCGGCCTGCTGGGGAAGGTGTTCCGGATGCTCGACCACAAGCGGATGCGGGAGGAATCGGCCCGGCACATGACCGACCTCAAGATCGGTCTCCGGTCGCTCACCCAGCCGGTGGAGACGCTCTCCGGCGGCCAGCGGCAGGGCGTGGCCGTGGCTCGCGCGGTCGCCTGGGCCCGGCACGTCGTGGTCATGGACGAGCCCACCGCCGCCCTGGGTGTCAAGGAGTCCGGGCAGGTCCTCGACATGATCCGCCGAGTTCGCGACCGCGGCCTGCCGGTGATCCTGATCAGCCACAACATGCCGCAGGTCTTCGAGATCGCCGACCGCATCCACATCCAGCGGCTCGGCCGCAGGGTCGGCCTGATCAGGCCGGGCGACCACGACATGGCCGAGGTCGTCTCGATCATGACGGGCGCGCTGCAGCTGGAGGCGGACGAAGGCGAGCCCGTCGCCGACCGGAAGGCGATCCGCACCTCCGGGCTCTCCTGATGGCCGCCGGACCAAAGGTGCTCGACCACCCTCTAGCCTGTCCTCGACGCAGTGGTCACGACGAAGAAGAACGGTTGCCCATGTCCAAGGTACGCCGCGCGACCATGAGCGATGTGGCCCGCGAGGTCGGCGTCACCGCCAAGACCGTCTCCCGGGTGGTCAACGGCGAAGACCCGGTGTCCGCCGAGACCCGCGCCCGCGTCCTGGCAGCCATGGACAGGCTGGGATTCCAGCCCAACCTGATGGCGCGGAACATGCGGGTCGGCGCGCGAGACTCCACAATCGGGCTGGTCATCCCGGACATGGGCAACCCGTTCTTCGGCACCGTCGCGGGGGGGATCGAGGGCGCGGTCCGGCACCGCGGCCTCACCCTGATCGTCGGCTCCTCGGAGGAGACCGCGGAAGGCGAGCGCTCGCTGATCTCCGCCTTTCTGGCGCGCAGGGTCACCGCGCTGCTCGTGGTGCCCTCGGCCAGCAGCGATCACCACCCCCTGCGGGCCGAGCGGGCGGCGGGTCTGCCGATCGTCTTCCTGGACCGGCCCCCGAGCGGGCTCACCGCGGACTGCGTGGTCAGCGCCAACCGGGAGGGGGCCCGGTCCGGCGTCGCCCACCTGATCACGCATGGCCACCGCCGGATCGCGTTCATCGGCGACCTCTCGACGTTGTACACGAGGCGGGAGCGGTTCCAGGGATACCGGGAGGCCCTGGCCAAGGCGGGCATCCCCCTCGACCGCGCGCTGGTGGAGACCGGGCACGACCAGGAGGCCGCGGCGGCGGCCGTCGCCCGCCTGCTCGCCGGGAAAGACCCGGTGACGGCCGTCTTCGCGGCCAACAACTTCGCCGCGACCGGGGTCGTCCTCGGACTGGCCAGGCTTCGCCGACGGGACGTGGCCCTCGTCGGATTCGACGACCTCCCGCTCGCCGAGGTGCTCGAGCCCGCCCTGACCGTGGTCGCCCAGGACTCCGCCGCGATCGGGAAAGCCGCCGCCGAACTGCTGATGGCCCGCCTGGACGGCGACCGCTCCAAGGCCCGCACGGTCGAGATCCCGACCCGGCTGATCGTCCGCGGCTCCGGAGAACTACCGCCCGGCGCCCCGAGAAAGCCCCGGGCGACCGACCGGCCTTGAACCGCGACGGGTTGATGATCTCTGTGGTCAGAATGTCCGTGAAGATCACCAGGATACGTGCCCGCACCCGCAGGCCAGGCCAGGGCATACCGCCCTCGATCGGTTGAAAGGTACGAGCACGCCGCACGCGCTCGAAGCGGGAGGCCGCATCCGCATGCGTCAGCTGAGCGGGTGCGCCACCGTGATCACCTCTCCTTCGACTCCATGCCCGAACCGGCGGCGCTCATGACCGGATCGCCGCCACCACCCGAGCAATGACAGGCCCCGCCCCGACCCCCCGCCCGTCCTTGACAAAAGGTGTGCAGCTCGATGTCCAAACTCGCGCTATTAGGCCGTCGCGTCGTTTCTGTGATTCTCTGCGCCGCGACAGCCGCATTCGGCCTCATCGCGATCCCCGCCGGTACGGCGCAGGCAGGAGTGCCCGCCGACTATCCCGAGTATCCCTACGCCCCCACCGCCTACGACGAACCGTTCCGCGGCCAGTTTCACTTCAGCTCGCAGAGCGGCTGGATGAACGACGTGAACGCGCCGCTGTACTACCGCGGTACGTATCACCTGTTCTACCAGCACAACCCGCACGGCCTGAACTGGGACACCATGCACTGGGGGCACGCGACCAGCCCCGACCTCGTGCACTGGACGCAAAGGCCGATCGCCCTGGAGCCGGGGGTGCACAACGCCACGCTCTTCTCGGGCGGCGGCTGGGTCGACACGCGCAACGTGACCGGCCTGAAGAACGGCGACCACGACCCGATCCTGCTGTTCACCAACACCGACGGTGTCTCCATCGCCTACAGCACGGACGGCGGCGACCGCTTCCAGATGTACAACGGTGGAGCGAAGGTCATCTCGACGCCGTACGAGAGCCGTGACCCCAAGGTCTTCTGGGACGCCGCCCGCAACCGCTGGGGCATGGTGCTGTGGGGCAACGAGGGCGGCAACACCCTGAAGTTCTTCAGCTCGACGAACCTGCTCGCGTGGACCTATCGCGGTGAGTATCGGGCCGACTGGGCGTTCGAGTGCCCGGACATCTACCAGCTACCCGTCGACGGCGACACGGGCGATCAAAGGTGGGTCCTGAACGACGCCCAGGGTGAGTATGCGGTCGGCGGTCTCAACAGCAACGGAGTGTTCGTCCCGGACGCCGGCTTCCCGGCGCCACAGCGCCTGGACCAGGGACGCGCCGGGTTCGACGGTTCGGTCTACGCGGGCCTCACCTTCACGAACCTCCCGGCGAACCGTGTTGTCCAGATGTTCTGGCAGCCCGGCAATCGCGGCTCGACATGGACCGGCAACGCGTCCTTTCCCGCGCAGCTGTCACTGCGCGGCTTCCCGGAAGGTCTGCGGGTGACCCGGCTTCCCGTCAGTGAGATCTCGACGATCCGTCAGCCTGCCCAGACGTGGGGCACGCGGACGATCACGACGAGCGACGGCACGGATCCGTTGAACGGCATCAACGCGGACACCTACGAACTGATCTCGGAGTGGGACCTCACCGGCGCCACGGCCTCCGAGTTCGGGTTCCGGCTGCACCAGCGCGCGAACGGGTCCAGCGACCGGACCATCGCCTACAACCGCGCTCTGCAACAGATGGAATGGAAGCCGCTCGCCCCGGTCAACAACCGGATCAAGATGCGGGTGCTGGTGGACCGTGGCCAGGTCGAGGCGTTCGGCAACGACGGGAGGCTTTCGTACACGGAGAACACGAACTTCAACTCGGCGGCCGACAGCTTGGGGATCTCCGCCTACGCGGCCGGCGGCAACGTCACACTGGTCTCGCTGACCTTCCACCGCCTCAACAAGGCATGGGCCCCCGCCTCGGGTGGAACGGGTGAGATGCGCTGGAACGGGACGAACAAGTGCGTCGACATGGACCCGGCGGCCACCAACGCCGCCGCCGTTCGCATCTGGGACTGCTGGAACGGGCCGAACCAGCAGTGGAGGCACAACGAGAACGGATCACTCGGTATCGGGGGGATGTGTCTCGACCAGCCCGCGGAAGTCATCGGCAACGGCGCCCCGCTGCAGGTGTGGGCGTGTAACGGGTCACCCCAGCAACGCTGGACCCGGGTCGGGAGCGCGTATCGCAACACGTGGTCCGGTCGCTGTTTGGACCTGTCGTACGGTGACAGCGCCAACGGCCGCCGACTTCAGGTGTGGGACTGCGTCGGCGGTCCGAACCAGTCGTGGGGCTATCCGATATAGACGAACTTCGCGTCACCCCGGCACGGGTGCTCCCGTGCCGGGGCGGCGGCACACCCCGAGAATGTCCCGTGGTTCGTGGAACTCGAAGGATGGTCCAACGGTCAAGCGGTGTTCGCGTCGTGATCGTGAGAACGCTCGGTGCACCGGGCGGAACGCCGCCCGCGGAAGGGACGGCGCGGGACACCGTACGGCCTGGTTCTTCAGGGGGTGCCGGAGCCGGTCCACGCGCGGAGTTTGTCCGGGTTGACCACCAGCCACACGTCGGTGATCAGACCGTCGCGCACGTCCATGGCGAGGACGGCGATGGTGGCGCCGGCGATGCGGACCGTCAGGCCGGGGGTGCCGTTGACGTCTTCCTCGATGAGCTCCACCTCGGGTTCCTTGCGCATGAGGCCAAGGAAGAGGCGGGCGACCTTGTCCCGACCGGCGACCGGGCGCAGGGCCGCCCGCACCTTGCCGCCTCCGTCGCTGCGCGACTCGACGTCGGGATCGAGCAGGGCGACGAGGGCGACGAGGTCACCGGTCTCGCACGCCTCGCGGAACGCGGAGACGACCTGCCGATGCTCCCGCGCCGTACTGCTGCCGGGCCGTTGGCGGGCGAGGCGTCTGCGGGCGGAGGCGGCGAGCTGGCGGCAGGCCGCGGAGGTACGGCCCACCGTCTCGGCGATCTCGGTGAACGGCATGCCGAAGATGTCGTGCAGGACGAAGGCGACGCGTTCCGCGGGAGTGATCGAGTCCAGGACCACGAGCATTCCCATGCTGACCGATTCGTCGAGCGTGATCCGGTCGGCGGGATCCACCCCGCCCTCTTCGCCCACGCTGGTCCACGTGGCGCCTCGGACCGGCTCGGGCAGCCATTCACCGATGTAGCGCTCGCGGCGGACCCGCGCTGAGGCGAGGTGGTCGAGGCAGATCCGCGAAGCGACCCGGGTCAGCCACGCCAGTGGCGCCTCGATCTCCCGCTGACCCTCCTCGGGCAGGGCGTACCAGCGGGCGTACGTCTCCTGAACGACGTCTTCGGCGTCCTGCATCGATCCGAGCATGCGGTAGCCGAGATTGAGCAGTCTGCGGCGTTCGGCCATGAGGGAGCCGAGGGTGGGGTCCTGGGTGGGCCCGGGTGGCGTGGACACGGCTTCGTCATCCTCCCTGCGCGGCGTTCCGGGCGAGCCATTCGTCGAAGGTCTGGCTGCCTCGGGGGCCCGGTCCGGTCGGCAGCTGGCCGTCGCCCGTCATGGCCACACCCGTGGCGCCGGGGAGTTTCACCGGCAGTAGCAGCCGGCGCTGGTGCCGGGCCCGCAGCAGCCGGCGCACCATGTCGGCGAGCTGCTCGACGCGCGGTCCGGCGAGTTCCGGTGCCATGCCCTGCGCCGGGGACAGGACAAGTCCCGCGAGGTGCCGGGCCACCTCGCGGGCCGCGATCGGCTGGGTGCGCATCCGGGGCACCACCGCGAGAGGTTTCGGAACCCGGTCGAGGACCTGCTGCGCGAACTCGTGGAACTGCGTGGCCCGCAGCACCGTCCACGGCGTCCGGCCGCCCCTCACCACTTCCTCCTGATGGATTTTCCCCTGGTAGTAGCCGGATCCGACCCGGTCGACGCCGACGATCGACAGCGCCACATGGTGCTTCACCCCGGTGCGCTCACCGGCGTTCAGGAGGTTGCGGCCGACGCTGTCGAAGAACGACAGCGCCTTCCTGCCGCTCGTGGTCGTCACGTTGCTCACGTCGACGACCGCCTCCACGCCCGCCATGGCCGCGTCGAGCCCCGCACCCGTCACGAGATCCACGCCCCGTGATCTGGCCAGCACCACCGGCTCCTGTCCTGCCGCGGCCAGCTCATCGACCACGTACCGTCCGACCAGCCCGGTCCCGCCTGCCACCGCTACACGCATGCCGCGCCCCCCTCCGCCCCCGTGCTCCTGTTCGTCATCGTGTGTCGTCTCGCCGTCCGGGGAGCGACGTCACCAGAAGGGGGATCGACAGCACCACCAGCGAGGACAAGGAGACGACGTTGAGTATCTGGTCGCGCGTCTCGTACATGTGGAGATGCTGCATGTGGTAGATCAGGTGCAGCACGTTGAAGACCAGCCACATCGCACCCGCCGTCTGCGCGGCCCGGTTGTCGCGCACGTAGCGCAAGGTGATGATCGTCAACGCGGCCATCGCCAGGAACATCGCCCCGGCGTCCTTCGCGAGGTGCTGGTTGTAGGGGCCCAGCTGAGGCAGCCAGCTCAGTCCGAAGCCGGGGAAATTCGCATGCCAGCTCTCCGGAGAGAAATAGGCCCATATACCGGTGTACAGCGCGGTCGCGGCCAGGAGGCCGAGGCTGGCATACCGAAGTTTTGTCACGTTCATACCCCTATGACGAGATAGCGCCCGCCGATGTGAGGTCGTGCCGCGACCGTGATCGCCCGTGAACCGCTCGGTTGAGCCTCCCGGCACGATTTCGGCCGAGCGGACCGGCCGCCGTGCGCACGCCCGGCCGCCACGGTGAAAAGGAGCTTGGCGTACGCGCGCCCGGCCGCCACGGTGAGGAGGAGCTCGGGGCCGCCGGTGTCCTTGGAACCGTGCGCGGCGTCGGAACCGTACACGGCGACCGGGAAAGACCGTGGCGCTCAGCTCTGTTCGGCGTGGTCCAGGTGGTCCAGGTGGTGGCCGATGTCGCGGAGGTCCCGCGGCGGGTCGGCTCGTGCGGTCGCCTCCCGCTGAAGCGGCAGGCGAAGGGCGAACCGCGCGCCTCTCGGGCTGTCCTCGACGAGCAGGGTTCCGTGGTGGGCCTGGACGATGTCACGGGAAATGGCCAGGCCCAGCCCACTGCCCCCGGGTTCACGGCGCCGCCCGTCGTCCAGGCGGACGAAGCGCTCGAAGACACGTTCACGGTCCTGCGGCGCGATGCCGTCCCCGTCGTCGGTCACCGTGACGACGGCCTGGCCGCCCACGCGCTCGGCGGTGACCTCGACCACGGTGCCGGCGTGCCGCCGGGCGTTGGCCAGGAGGTTGTTCAGGACCCGGATCAGCTGGATCCGGTTGCCCCGGACGTGCACATCGTGGCCGATGTGGACGTGCACCGGCACGCCTCCCGCCTGGGCCGCCGCCTCCTGGGCGACCAGCGCGCCGAGGTCGATCGGCTCGTGCGCGGCCGGGGTGCCGGCGCGGAGGCGGGCCAGTACCAGCAGGTCGTCGACGATCGCCTCCAGCCGCCCGGTGATCGACAGCGCCTCCCGGATGGTTTCGCGGGGGTCGACGTCGGAGTAGAGCACCGCCTCCTCCAGTCGGAGACGCAGGCCGGTGAGCGGGGTCCTGAGCTCGTGGGAGGTGGTGGCGGCGAACCGGCGTTGCAGCTTCACCGCCTCCTCCAGCCGGGCCAGAGTCTGGTTGACGGTGCAGACGAGCCGCGCATGCTCGTTGCAACCGGCCGGCTGAGGCACGCGAAGGCTCAGGTCACTCACCGTGATGTCGGACAGGTGCTTGCGGATCGCCTCCACCGGGCGCAGGCTCCGGCCCGCCGCCCACCAGTTCACCCACGCCGCGAGGGCCACGCCCAGCAGGACTCCGGCGGCGGTGAGGTACTGCAGGCGGTGGCCGGCCAGGATGGGCGGCTGCGCCATCCCGGCGTAGACGAAGCGGGGCTCGACCGGCCGGAGCTCGGAGGTCTCCAGCTGAGGGACCCTGAAGGCGGTCAGCATGACGCACTCGCCCCGGTCGGAGCACTCCGTGCGATCTTGGATCCGGTCGTCGGCGGGGGGCCTCGCCGTGCTGAGGGCCTGCCTGCCCGCCGCCGCGGCGCTGGCCGTCACGACCCGGCCGTGGGAGTCGACGAGCTGGAGGAGGTCGATGCCCGTCTTCGGAACCGGTTGCGGCGTGCTACCGGGCTGGAGGGACCCGCCCCAGTTGACGGCGACCCGCTCCGCCTCGTCGAAGATCTGGGCCTGGACCCGGTTGAGAACCAGGAAGTCGACGCCGGCGCCGATCGCGGTAAGGAAGATCAGAGCCAGGCCGGCGACACCCAGCGTGGTGCGTGCGCGAAGCGAGTATGGACGAAAGGATCTGCATGTGCCTCCCATGGCGGCCCTCCCTTCCTTGTGAAAGCCGAGGTCGGGTCATCATCGAAGGTAGCCGCCGGGTGAGCAGCCATGGAACAAACAGTCCACATCAGTACTAAAAGCAGACCATTGCATTACCACTGCTAAACGGCACTTTTCGTCGCGATCCTTCACGCGGGCGGCGCGGTTCCGGCGTGTCGCCGGTCAGGTTCGTGGTGTCCTCTGGGACGGTGGCCGGTGTCTCCTGGGGAACGGCGGCCGTTGTTTCCTCGGGAACGGCGGCCGGCCTGACGGATCAGGTTCGTTCGGTGTGGCCCAGGCGGTGGCTGATGTCCAGGGCTCCGGCGATCATGACCGGCGCCAGCTCGTGCAGCCGCTCCTCGCTGAAGCGGTAGGCCGGGCCGGAGGCGCTGACGGCGGCGACGATCTCACCGTCGTGGGAGCGGATGGGGGCGGCGACGGCGTTGAGGCCGATCTCGTACTCCTCGACGGTGACGGCGTAGCCCCGCTCGCGGGCCCGCAGGAGCTGCTTCTCCAACGCGTCGGCGGAGGTGATCGTGTTGGGGGTGTACGCTTCCAGGCCGCCCGCCGTGACCAGCCGGGTCCGGTGCAGGTCGTCGAGGTGGGCCAGCAGGACCTTGCCGCTCGAGGTCGCGTGCAGCGGGGTGAGCTCACCGACCCAGTTGTGGGTGGTGACCGCCGCCGGGCCGCGTACCTGGTCGAGGTTGACCGCGTAGTGGGAGCGCAGGACGGCGATGTTGACCGTCTCGCCGATCTCCTCGGCGAGGCGGCGGCAGACGGGACGGCTCTGCTGGGTGAGGTCGAGCCGGGAGGCCACCCCACCCGCGAGGCGGATGATCCCGAAGCTGAGGCGGTACTTTCCCCGATCCTCGGCCTGCTCGACCAGGCCGCGCGACTCCAGCGCGCCCAGCAGCCGGAACGCCGTCGACTTGTGGACCGATATCTCCTGGGCTATCTCGCTCACCCCGGCCTCGCGGCGCTCGGAGAGGATCTCCAGGATGGTGATGGCCCGGTCGACGGACTGGACTCCGCCACTGCTGTCGGCGGCACGGCTGCCGAGGGGATCGTTGCCCATAGCGGGACTGTAAGCGCTGGGAGCAACGAATGCCATCGCGGCCAACAATCATCGTTGCGAATGGTGCAGCTTATTGCGCTATTCGCTACAATCTCGGCCATTACCACCTGCTGAACGAGGCGAGGCAGACATGTACGACTTCGTCATCGTCGGGGGCGGTTCGGCCGGCAGCGCCCTCGCGAACCGGCTGTCCGCCGATCCCGCCAACCGGGTTCTGGTGCTGGAGGCGGGCCGCCCGGACTACCCGTGGGACGTCTTCATCCACATGCCCGCGGCGCTGCCCTTCCCCATCGGGAGCCGTTTCTACGACTGGAAGTACGAGTCCGAGCCCGAGCCGCACATGAACGGCCGCCGGATCTACCACGCCAGGGGCAAGGTGCTGGGCGGCTCCAGCAGCATCAACGGGATGATCTTCCAGCGCGGCAACCCGATGGACTACGAGCGCTGGGGCGCCGACGAGGGCATGAAGACCTGGGACTTCGCCCACTGCCTGCCCTATTTCAAACGCATGGAGAACTGCCTGGCCGCCGACCCCGCCGATCCCTGGCGCGGGCGGGGCGGCCCCCTGGTGCTGGAGCGCGGGCCGGTGCGCAACCCGCTGTTCGGCGCCTTCTTCGAGGCGGTGCAGCAGGCCGGATACCCGCTGACCGACGACGTCAACGGCTATCGCCAGGAGGGCTTCGCCCGCTTCGACCGCAACATCAGCAGGGGGCGCCGGATGTCGGCCGCCCGCGCCTACCTGCACCCGGTCATGAACCGCCCCAACCTGGAGGTCAGGACGCGGGCGCACGTCACCGCCATCCTCTTCGAGGGCAGGCGGGCCGTCGGCGTCGCGTACGACGGCCGGACGGTCCGCGCGGGTGAGGTGATCCTCTGCGGCGGCGCGATCAACTCCCCGCAGCTGCTCCAGCTCTCCGGGGTGGGCAACGCCGCCGAGCTGGACGAACTCGGTGTCGAGGTCGTGCACGACCTGCCGGGCGTCGGCGAGAACCTCCAGGACCACCTGGAGGTCTACATCCAGTACGGCTGCAAGCAACCGGTCTCGGTGCAGCCCGCGATGAAGTGGCGCAACCGGCCGCTGATCGGCGCGCGGTGGCTGTTCCTGCGCAGCGGCCCCGGCGCGACCAACCACTTCGAGGCGGGCGGCTTCACCCGGAGCAACGACGACGTCGACTACCCCAACCTGATGTTCCACTTCCTGCCCATCGCGGTCCGCTACGACGGCTCCGCGCCCGCGGGCGGGCACGGCTACCAGGTGCACATCGGGCCGATGTACTCCGACTCGCGCGGCTCGGTGAAGATCAAGAGCACCGATCCCGGGGTCCACCCGGCGCTGCGCTTCAACTACCTGTCCACCGACCAGGACCGGCGCGAGTGGGTGGAGGCCGTCCGGGTCGCCCGCGACATCCTGAACCAGCCCGCCATGGACGCGTTCAACGCGGGGGAGCTGTCGCCGGGCCCCGGGGTCGAGACCGACGAGGAGATCCTCGACTGGGTGGCCAGGGACGGCGAGACCGCGCTGCACCCCTCGTGCACCGCCAGGATGGGCGTCGACCCCATGTCCGTGGTCGACCCGCTGTCCATGCGGGTCCACGGCCTGGAGGGGCTGCGCGTGGTGGACGCCTCGGTGATGCCCTACGTGACCAACGGCAACATCTACGCGCCGGTCATGATGGTGGCGGAGAAGGCGGCCGACCTGATCCTGGGCAACACCCCGCTCGCCGCCGAGCACGCCGACTTCTACCGGCACCGCGACGGCTCTCCGCGCTGACCGGGCCTCCGCCCCTCGCCGCCCGCGAGGCGCGGCACGTGTCCGTCACGCCTTCGCCGGGGCCTGCCCGGAAGCGGCCGTCCCGGCGACTCTGACGGCCTGCCCGGAGGCGGCGGTCGCGCCTTCGCCGGGACGAGGGCGCGCGCGGCACGCCACCTCGTGATGCCGCATCACTCGCCGGCGGTTCCGCACGCCGCACGCCCCCCGTGACGTCCCTCGCTTGACAGCCGTTCCGTACGGTGTACGGTATCACGTACGGTTCATAGCGTGCCGCCGGGCGACGCCCTGTGCCGTCACGGTGACGGGCGAGGGGCCGGTGAGACGCGTCGTCGACGAAGGAGCGGAACAGTGTCGGAAGTCCAGGAATCCCCGTTCGGTGCCGGTGCCTTCACGCCGACGGCCGAAGACCGGGAGAGTGTCGAGGCGTGGTTCGCCGAGTACGACGCCCACAGCGCGAAGGTCGACGTCGAGCGCATGGCGGACATGGCGATGTTCCCGCTCAACGTGGTGACCGACGGTCCCGGCGGCGACGGCCTGGCCGACCGGTGGACGAGGGAGCGGTTCACGCGCACGATGGCCGAGGTGATGGGCGGCGGGGAGCCGGGCGACCTCGCGATGGAGTCGGTCCGCACGCCCCACTTCCTGACCGCGAACCTGGTCGTCGTGATCACCGACGCGACGGTGACGGCCGGCGGTGAGGCGTACGGCATGCGTTACGCGGACCTGCTGGTGAAGTCGGGCGGCCGGTGGGTCTTCCAGACCATGGTGCAGGGAGGGTGGGCCGACGCCTGGAAGGAGACCGCGCCGAGCGCCTGACCGGTGAGGGCGACCGGTCACGGCGGCGACGGGCGCTGCGACTCATCAATGGATGTATCTGGACAAGGCCGGTGACGTTCCAGGTAAGAGGGTGCCTTGGCGGCCGGGTTCGTGCGTAACCCGCTTAAAGTTGTGCCATGAGCAACGAGCTGGAGAGAGATGGCGCTGCGGTGCAGTCCGTCGACCGCGCGCTGTCCGTCCTGCGGCTGCTCGCCCGTCACGGCGACCTGGGCGTCAGCGAGATCGCCGTGGAGCTGGGGGTCCACCGCTCCACGGCGTTCCGCCTCGTCGTGACGCTGGAGCTGCACGAGCTCGTCGAGCAGACCGCCGACCGGGGGAAGTACCGGCTGGGGGTGGGGATCGTCCGGCTCGCCGGGGCCGCGACCGTCAGGCTCGACGTCGTCCGGGAGAGCCGCGCCACCGGCGAGCGGCTCGCGGCGGCGGTCGGCGAGACCGTCAACGTGGCCATCCTCGATCGCGACGAGGCCCTGTACGTCGACCAGATGGCGGGCCCCTCGGCCCTGCAGGCCTACAACTGGGCGGGGCGGCGGGTGGCGCTGCACGCCACGTCCAACGGCAAGGTGCTGCTCGCCCACGCCTCGGCGGAGCGGTTCGAGCAGCTGGCCGCCGGGCCGCTGCGCCCGTTCACCGGCCTGACCGTCACCGACGCCGCGCTGTTGCGCGAGGAGCTCGACGCGGTCAGGACGCGCGGGTACGCCACCGCCGCCGACGAGCTGGAGGTCGGCCTGACCGCGGTGGCGGCGCCGATCTTCAACGTCGAGGGCGTGGTCGTCGCCTCGATGAGCGTGTCCGGGCCGACCTTCCGGCTACCGTCCGAGCGACTCCCCAGGGTGGCCGAGCAGGTGATGGCGGCCGCAGGTGAGGTCTCCTCACGATTGGGCTGGCACGGTAATGAAGACCGCAAAGCCTTGACTACATGAACAAAAAGGGTCGATTCTGTTCCTCGTTAAGCATTCCGATGCGTCATACGCAACGGATCATGCGGTAGCCGGAAGGACGGCCGTTCGTGGCAGATCTCTACCTCGGTGGCACCTGGAGGGATCCCGTCGCGGGCGGCCACCGGGAGATCCGCTCACCGGCCGACGGCGGCCTCGTCGCGACCGTCTCGGAGGCCACCCGGGCCGACACCGAGATCGCGATCGCCGAGGCTCGCGCGGCCTTCGACGAGGGCACCTGGGCGTCCACCCCCGAACGCGAGCGCGGCGCGCTGCTGCTGAGGGTGGCCGACCTGCTCGAACGCGACGTCAAGAACGTGGCCAGGGCCGAGTCGCTCGACACCGGCAAGCGGCTCGTCGAGAGCGAGTACGACGTCGCCGACGTGGTGGCCTGCCTGCGCTACTTCGGCGGCATCGCCGGAACCGACGCGGGCCGCGTCATCGACACCGGCCGTGACGACGCGATCAGCCGCGTCGTCCACGAACCGGTCGGGGTGTGCGGCCTCATCACCCCGTGGAACTACCCGCTGCTGCAGGCCTCCTGGAAGGTCGCCCCCGCGCTGGTGGCGGGGAACACCTTCGTCCTCAAGCCCAGCGAGTTCACCCCGTCCACCGCGATCATGTTCATGCGCCTGCTGGAGGAGGCCGGGCTGCCCCCGGGCGTCGGCAACCTCGTGCTCGGGGCGGGCGCCGAGGCCGGCGCCCCGCTGGCCGAACACCCCGGCGTGGACATGGTGTCGTTCACCGGCGGCCTGGCGACCGGCCGTACGATCATGGCGTCCGCGGCGGCGACGGTGAAGAGGGTCGCGCTGGAGCTCGGCGGCAAGAACCCCAACATCGTCTTCGCCGACGCCGACGTCGAGACCGCCCTCGACTTCGCCCTCACCGCGGTGTTCCTCCACTCCGGACAGGTCTGCTCGGCCGGTGCCCGCCTGCTGGTCGAGGACTCCCTGCACGACACCTTCGTCGACGAACTCGTACGCCGCGCCTCCCGCATCCGCCTCGGCGGACCCTTCGACCCCGAGGCCGAGACCGGCCCGCTCATCTCCGCCGCGCACCTGGCCAAGGTCGAGGCGTACGTCGCGTCCGGCGTCGCGGAGGGCGCGGTGCTGCGCTGCGGAGGGGAGCGGCTTTTTGGCGAGGGCCACTTCTACCCGCCGACCGTCCTCGACGAGTGCCACCGGGGCATGCGTGTGGTCCGCGAGGAGTCCTTCGGGCCCGTCCTGACCGTCGAGCGCTTCGGCGACGAGGACGAGGCGGTCCGCCTCGGCAACGACACCGACTACGGCCTGGCCGGGGCGGTGTGGACGCAGGACGCGGGAAAGGCCCAGCGGGTCGCCGGGAGGCTCCGGCACGGCACCGTCTGGATCAACGACTACCACCCCTACGTCCCCCAGGCGGAGTGGGGCGGTTTCAAGCAGTCGGGGATCGGCCGCGAGCTGGGCCCGGCGGGCCTGGCCGAGTACCGAGAGACCAAGCACGTGTGGCAGAACGTCCGCCCCCGCCCGCAGCGGTGGTTTCGCAGCTGACGGACCAACCCCCGTCCCCAGACGACCCGTGAGGTGGTCACGACCATGACGTCACCGACCCAGCAGGTGCGGCCGGAAGCCGCCGCGCGGAGCGAGGACCGGGCCGTCCTCGACGTGCGAGGTCTCTGGAAGGTCTTCGGCCCGCGTCCGGACCGGATCGTCGGGACTCCCCTCGCGGAGCTCTCGCGGAGCGAGCTGAGGGCGAGAACGGGCTGCGTGACCGCCGTCCGCGACGTCTCCTTCACCGTGCGGCCCCAGGAGGTCTTCGTCGTCATGGGCCTGTCGGGCTCCGGCAAGTCCACCCTCGTACGCTGCCTGACGCGGCTCGTCGAGCCGACGGCCGGAGAGGTGCTGTTCGACGGCGAGGACATCCGCAAGGCGGGCGACAGGCAGCTGCGCGAGCTGCGCCGCCACCGCTTCGCCATGGTCTTCCAGAACTTCGGCCTGCTGCCGCACCGGCGGGTCCTGGACAACGTGGCCTACGGGCTGGAGATCCGCGGCACGGGCAAGCAGGCCCGCTACGAGCGGGCCAGGGAGATGGTCGAGCTCGTCGGCCTGTCGGGCTCCGAGGACTCCTACCCCGACCAGCTGTCAGGCGGCATGCAGCAGCGCGTCGGGCTGGCCAGGGCCCTCGCGGTGGACCCGGACGTGCTCTTCTTCGACGAGCCGTTCTCCGCGCTCGACCCGCTGATCAGGCGGGACATGCAGAACGAGGTCATCCGCCTGCACCGCGAGGTCGGCAAGACGATGATCTTCATCACGCACGACCTGAGCGAGGCGCTCAAGCTCGGCGACCGCATCCTCATCATGCGCGACGGCGAGCTCGTCCAGATGGGCACGCCGGACGAGGTCGTCGGGGCGCCCGTGGACGACTACGTGCGCGAGTTCGTCAAGGACGTGCCCCGCTCGAACGTGCTCACCACCCGCTGGATCATGCGCCCGCCCCGGCCGGACGAACCGCTGGACGGCCCGGAGGTCGGGCCGGACGTCGTCGTACGCGACGTCGTGCACACGGTCCTGCGCGCGACGCGCCCGGTCAAGGTCGTCGAGGGCGGCGAGCTGCTGGGGGTCGTCACCGCCGAGGAGGTCCTCGGCGTGCTCGCCGAGCCGTCTTCGGACAGCCTCTCCGGCGGGCTCGCCGGGTCCGCCAAGTCCGCCGAGCCGTCTTTGGGCAGTCCCTCCGCCGGTCCCGCCGGGCCGTCTTCGGGCAGATCCTCTGCCGAGCCCGCCGGACCCGTCAGAGCCGGGGAGCAGGGGTGATGGCCACCCAGGCCACCCCGGCCGGTGGCCTGCGGCGCCTGCCGGCCTGGCCCCGCCGCTACCTGCTGGCCGCCGTCGTCGCGGCATGGGTGCTGATCTGGGTGTTCGTCCAGGGCCGGGACACCTTCCAGCTCGGCGGCGCGGAACTGACCCCGCTGCACGTACGGATCAACGAGGCCGGCGAGGTCATCGACAACAGCAGGAACGACAACCCGTTCTTCCTGTACTTCATCAACTACATCCGGCTCTTCCTCGACGAGTCCGTCACGTTCGTCCAGGCGCTGATCAGCCAGCCGTCCTTCGGGCGCCCGCTGCCGGTCGTCGGCTGGCTGGGCGTGGTCGCCGTCGCCACGGCGATCGCGCTGCTGTGGGGCAACCTGCGGGTCGCCCTGCTGACCGCGATCGGCTTCGCCTCCTTCGGCCTGCTGGGCCTGTGGGAGGAGAGCATGGACACCCTCGCCCTCACCCTGGCCGCCGTCGTGCTCTCGCTGCTGATCGGCATCCCGCTCGGCGTCTGGGCCGGGGTGAACGACCGGTTCAACCGCCTGGTCACCCCGCTGCTCGACTTCATGCAGACGATGCCGACGTTCGTCTACCTCGCGCCGCTCACCCTGTTCTTCCTCATCGGCCCCGCGAGCGCCACCGTGGCGACCGTCATCTACGCCGTCCCGCCCGCGATCCGCATCACCGCGCACGGCATACGCGAGGTGCGGCCCGCGACCCTGGAGGCCAGCACCTCCCTCGGCGCGACCGCCTGGCAGTCGCTGAGGAAGGTACGGCTCCCGCTGGCCAAGCGGACCATCGTCGTCGGCGTCAACCAGACCATCATGGCCGCGCTGTGCATGGTCACCATCGCCGCGCTGATCGACGCCCCCGGCCTGGGTAAGACCGTCGTCAAGGCGCTGGAGACCCTCGACGTCGGCAACGCCTTCAACGCGGGCCTGGCCATCGTCGTCATGGCCATCGTGCTCGACCGGGTCACCTCCGCCGCGGGGCGCCGCGTCGAGACCCGGCACCGGGCCGGGCTCTCGCGCGGACCCGGCCGCCGCCGCGCGGAGATCGGCGCGGTCCTGGCGGTCACCGGCGTACTGGTCTACCTCTCCCACGTCTACGTGTGGGCCGCGGAGTTCCCGAGCGAGGCGAACCTGGGGCGGTACGTCCGCCAGGGGGTCGACGCGGCGACCCTGTGGGTGCAGGACAACCTCGCGGTCTACACCGGCGCGTTCAGGAACGCCGTCTCCTACGGCCTGCTCAACCCGTTCGAGGCGCTGCTCACCGACTCGCCGTGGTGGCTGGTCGGCGCCGTGCTGATCGCGTTCGCCGCGATCCTGGCGAATGCCAGGGTCGTGCTCGTCACCGCGGTCTGCGTCGCGCTGCTCGTCGCGCTCGGCCTGTGGCAGGACAGCATGGTGACGCTGGCCTCGACGCTCGTGGCCACCGTCCTGGTGATGATCCTCGGGGTGGTGCTCGGGGTCTGGATGGGGCGCAGCGACCGTGTCGACCAGCTGGTGCGGCCCGTTCTCGACGCCGGGCAGACCATGCCGCCGTTCGTCTACCTGGTGCCGATCCTCGGACTGTTCGGCGCCACCCGGATCACCGCGATCATCGCCGCGGTCGTCTACGCCGCCCCGGTGGCGGTCAAGCTCACCGCGGACGGCATCCGCGGCGTGGCCCCGAGCGCGGTGGAGGCCGCCACGGCCGCGGGTTCCAGCACCTGGCAGCTCATCACCAAGGTGCAGCTGCCGATGGCGCGCGGCGCGCTGACCCTCGCCGCGAGCCAGGGACTCATCTACGTGCTCGCCATGGTCGTCGTCGGCGGCCTGGTCGGCGCGGGCGCGCTCGGCTACGACGTGGTGGCGGGCTTCTCCCAGCTGCAACTGCGGGGTAAGGGGCTCACCGCGGGCGTGGCGATCGTCGTGCTCGGGATCATGCTGGAGCGCATCACCAGGACGGCGGCACGGCGGGCGGAGTCCGGGCACGACTGAACACGACGGACAGAGATCCCGTCACCGCCGGCGACGGGCAGACGGCCGCCACCGGCGGCCTCGTATGGACTCATATGGACTCGTATGGAGGAGGACCTGGTGACAGTTTCGAGGATCGGGCGACCACGGGCGGTGGCGCTCCTGGTCGCGACCGGCCTCCTCGTCTCCGCGTGCGGCGGGGCGAAGGTCGGCGAGAGTGACAGCGGGGCCGCCCCGGCGTCCTCCGGCGCGGACGGCAAGAAGGCCTGCGGCGCGGTCAACATCGCCATCAACCCGTGGGTCGGGTACGAGGCGACCGCGGCGGTCATCGCCCACGTGGCGGAGAAGGAGCTCGGCTGCTCGGTCACCAAGAAGGACCTCAAGGAGGAGGTCGCCTGGCAGGGCTTCGCCACCGGCGAGGTCGACGCGATCGTGGAGAACTGGGCCCACGACGACCTGAAGAAGAAGTACATCGAGGACCAGAAGGTCGCCGTCCTGGCGGGCCCGACGGGCAACAAGGGCGTCATCGGCTGGTACGTACCGCCGTGGATGGCCGAGAAGTACCCCGACATCACCGACTGGAAGAACCTCAACAAGTACGCCGACCTGTTCAAGACCTCCGAGTCGGGGGGCAAGGGCCAGCTGCTCGACGGCGACCCCTCCTTCGTGACCAACGACGCAGCCCTGGTGAAGAACCTGAAGCTGGACTACAAGGTCGTCTACGCGGGCAGCGAGGCGGCGCTCATCACCGGGTTCAGGCAGGCCGAGAAGCAGAAGACCCCGATGCTCGGCTACTTCTACGAGCCGCAGTGGTTCCTGTCGGAGGTCAAGCTCGTCAAGGTCAACCTGCCCGAGTACACCGAGGGCTGCGACGCCGACGCCGAGAAGGTGGCCTGCGACTACCCCCTCTACGACCTCGACAAGATCGTGAGCAAGAAGTTCGCCGACTCGGGCAGCCCGGCGTACGACCTGGTCAAGAACTTCACCTGGACGAACGAGGACCAGAACCTCGTGGCCAAGTACATCTCCGAGGACAAGATGACGGCCGAGGAGGCCGCGGAGAAGTGGGTCGGCGACAACCCCGACAAGGTGAAGGCCTGGCTTCCCACCTCCTGAGCGCCCGCCTCACAAGCCAGATGTCACTGGTTCGAACCCAGTAGTGCCCACCACCCAAAACGCCCCGTTCCTGATCTTCAGGACGGGGCGTGAGTGACTAACTCCCGAAGATGTCGTCCATGGCCTTTGCGCCCTGTATGAGCACCGGCCGGATCTGCTTCCGATAGACCGTCTCGGTGACCACCGTGTTCCGATGGCTGACGAGTCGTGAGATGTCCTCGATCGGGACGCCCGAGTCGGGACGGGCCGTGCAGATGATGAGGTCGGTGAAGGTGGCGTGCTCCCGGTGGTGGGTGAGCACGTCGACAGGGGATGATGGCACGCGAACGCGACACCTGTTCTTGATCGGCTGGCTTCGACAACCGTCGATCATCAGGGGTCGCGTTTGTCATCTCTCCATCGGGGTGTCCTCACCTGTCCACCCGGCCCAGGGGCGTGACCGTCTCACCAACCGAGAACGCATCAGCCTTGACCTCATACCGCAGTGACATGATCGCAGGCTGCCGCACAGGCGCCGGCCTCATCCCCGCCCCAGCATGACGCTATCGAGTGTTCGCCCCCCCCAGAAGTCACAGCCCTGAGATCAACCTGGACAGAACGTGGCCTAGGAAGTGGACACCTCGCTGATCTTTGATCAGAACGCCTGAAAGCGGGAGGCGCGACTGAGCCGTCCCCTGCTGGTTGAGGCACTCCATGCAAGACCAGGAAGGTCTCCCAGATGCGTTCGTGGTCACGTCCTGCCTTGATTGCCACCGCGGCCCGCCGCAGCTGCGTGATGGCCCGCCTGGGTCTACCTGGCTGTCCGGTAACGGCTCACCGACTCCGCCCGATCGCGCCGGATCAACACCCCATCCCCGTGTCCAAGAGGACAATAATGTTACGTCGCTTGAAAGTACTAACGTGCCTGCTCACGGCACTCATGGTCAGCAGCACTACGACAGCCCCGAATGCGAACGCCATCATCGGCGGCTCGACTGCCAGTCACCTCAGGGGCCAGGTGCAGTTCTGGATCGACGGAGAGCAGATGTGCAGTGGCACTCTGATTGGCGGCAACTGGGTCCTCACCGCCAAACATTGCATCACCAAATATGGAGCCACTATCCACAACAGCTCGATCTATGCGGGAAGCCGCCACTTGGGCGAGGGCCATCGAATGACCATCGCCGGCATCTACAAACATGCCACCCAGGACGCTGCCCTGCTGAACCTGTGGCAGAACGTCCCCAACTACGAGAACGTTGTCGTCGGTTACGGCCTGGGATCTCCGGGACTGACTGTCAACGTGGCGATCAGCGGCTGGGGGGTGACCACTTTGGGGTCCGAGGATTCGGCGCTTGAGCTTCAGATCGCCAGCATGCGAGTCAACCGGTTCTGGTACCACGATCCGATCATAGGATCGGGAAATACTGCCATTAGCTATGTTTATAACGGATCCGGAGTAACCGCCGCAGGAGACTCGGGCGGCGGAGTTTACATCGCCGGTCGCATATTCGCGGTCCACTGCACCGGCGATGGAATATCCACAGGAACTGGGGTGCTGACCCACAATATCGCCCCCTGGATCCAGTCCACCACCGGTATCAGTCCCTCCTGAGGCCCAAAGGCCTTTCCCTCAAGCCTTGGAGCCTGGCCGGCCTCGGCCGACCGGGCCCCATCCGGTTTCGGGTCGCTCTTGCGCGGTCGATGTGGCGAGCTTCGCGCGGCTCGGCGGAGTGTTCAGCAACATGTTTTTCACGAGCGGCCGGTGAAGAAAGGTGGGGGGCGGTGACCGAATGCCGCAGCTCCTGCCGCCAAACCGTGCCAGCGGCGACCCCGTCTTTCCCCTCAACCGCGATCTTGCAGTCCGCATTCGACTTGACCTGTTGCGCAGCGGGAGGCGAAAACGACCGGTTCGGGAGGGCTGATGGCACCGGTCTTGGCGAACACATGCCCGTACTTCACCGGGTCCAGGCAGTAGTGGTTCGGGGACGTGCCTAACCGCGTGTCCAGTGACGCGCCCCGGGCCGGGGCAGTCGGCGTGCAAGGCTGATGCGTTCTCGGTTGGTGAGACGGTCACGCCCCTGGGCCGGGTGGACAGGTGAGGACACCCCGATGGAGAGATGACAAACGCGACCCCTGATGATCGACGGTTGTCGAAGCCAGCCGATCAAGAACACCGGATCACCCTCTCGGAGATCGAGCAGGTTCGGAACGTACCCGGCATCGAGGCGAGGTTCGGAGACGAGCACATCGCGATGAGCGTCTTCCGCTTCGACTCCGAGATGCTCGTGACGCCGCACCTGGCCAAGCTCGTCGGCCACGACTCACCCATGATGCACCTGCGCCGTTACCAGGATGACGAGCTGTTCGACCGGTTCGGCTACCACGCTTCAGAGCTGTGGAGCAATGGGCGAGACGTCTGGGCGGAAGAGCCGCACAAGCCCGTGGAGAGCGCTAATTCTGGATGACTATCTAAATGGGTTTGATTTGCGTTGATGAGTATCACGAACTCCCGTCGTCGCGCGAATCAAGCCCTATGTCACAGCCGCCATACGGCGGGTCAGGGGGCTTCGAGTCCCCCGTCGGGCCTGCGCACCCGGGCGGACCACCGCTCGTGCATGTGCGTCGAGGGCGGATATCTCGCGGCCTGGACCTCGTCGAGCTCGATCCCCCATCCCGGCGCGTCCGCGGGATAGAGGTGGCCCCGCCGGATCACGGGTGTTCCGGGGAACACCTCGTGGACGGCGTCGCCGTACACGTGGCCCTCCTGGATCCCGAAGGCCGGGGTGGTCACGTCGAGCGCGATGTTGGCCGCCATGCCGACGGGGGAGACGTCGGCGGGGGAGTGCCAGGCGGTGCGCACCGCGGCGAACTCGCACAGGGCCACCAGCCTGCTCGCCGGGGTGAGCCCGCCGATCGCCGACAGGTGCAGCCGCAGCAGGTCCACCCCGCCGCCGAGGATCAGCCGCGCGGCCTCGGTGGCCGAGGTCAGCAGTTCGCCGGCCGCGATGGGCACCGGGGACGCGGCGCGGATCTCCGGCAGCCGGTCGAAGAACTCGGGCGCGACGACGTCCTCCAGGAAGAACAGCCGGTACGGCTCCAGCGCCCGCGCCAGCGTCACGGCCTGCTTGGGCGTGAGCCGGGAGTGGGCGTCGTGCAGCAGCTCCACCTCCTCGCCCAGCTCCTGCCTGGCCCGGCGGAACAGCTCCGGGGTGGTGCGCAGGTAGTGCTGGACGTCCCACCCGTCGGGATGGGGCGCGGCGGGGTACCCGCCCCCCGCGCGGGGCGTGCCGTAGGAGCCGAACCCGGGCTGTGCCGTCTGTAGCCGCACATGCGTGACACCCGTCTCCATGATGGCCCGGGCCTGGTCGAGGGTCTCCGGGATCGTGGCGCCCCCCGCGTGCAGGTACACCGGGGCGGCCGTGCGGACCCGCCCCCCGAGCAGCTCGTACACCGGCATGCCCGCGCGCTTGCCCGCGATGTCCCACAGCGCCATGTCCACGCCGGAGATGGCGTTGTTGCCGACCGGCCCGTCCCGCCAGTACGAGGAGAAGTGCAGCATGCGAAAGATGTCGGTGATATCCGCCGGATGCCGCCCGATCAGCAGGGGAGCGAGGTGGTGTTCGACGGTGCTCGCCACCGCGTGGAAACGCTGGGTGAACGTCGCGCAGCCCAGCCCGGACAGCCCCGGTTCCGAGGTGTCCACGCGCACCACCACGAGCGGCACGCCGCCGGGGGCGGTGACGACGGGCCGCACCGCGGTGATGCGCAGGCCGTCGCGGGCGGGCCAGGGACTCTGCGTCTCGGGCATCGGGACGCTCGGGGTGTTCGGGGTGTTCGGGCTGTTCGGGAGGCTCGGGGTGTTCGGGACGGAGGTCACGGGGCGGCTCCGGGTTTCATGACCAGGCGGGCGGTTCCCGACGCGCGGGGCGTCGTGGCGCGCAGGACGATCCGGTGCAGATGATCGCCCCACACGCCGGACAGTTCGGAGTCGTCGAGCGGCAGGCGCTCGACGTCGGCGGTGAACGCGGCCGGGTCGTAGCGGACGAGCAGCGGGCGCAGCCGTCCCGCGACGGACAGCAGGCCGGGCGAGGTGCCGACCTCACCGTGTGCCATGAGGCACAGCGCCAGTCTCGACGGGGGCCCGCGCAGCTCCCAGCGGTCCTCGACGATCACCGCCGGGTCGTCGCCCCGCCGGAGCCGCAGCGTGCGGCGCCACTCGCGGACGCCGGCATGCTCGGGCCAGGCGGGGGCCAGGTCGAGGGACAGCCCGGCCTGGTCGCCGGTCAGCGCGCAGGAGACGTCGCGGGCGCGGTGCCGCGGGCCCGCCGCCTGCATGACGCCGTCGATCTCGGGGAGGTTGTGGTAGGAGCTCTGCATGGTCCAGATGTCGTACCGGTCGGGACCGAAGGTCCGCGCGGTGTACTCGCCCACCCCCACGTCGACCAGCACCGGCCGGCCGTCCAGCGCGACGATGAACGACCCGACGTCGTTGTGGTTGTGGCTTTCCGCGTTGTGGCCGCCCTTGGCGGCGAGGAACAACCCGCCGGGTGATCCCCGCCGCTCCCTCGCGACCATCACCTGCACCGACGGCAGCCAGGCGTGCTCGACGTGGGGCGCCGCGGCCGGGGCCGCGTCACGCCACCCGGCGTCGAACAGGCCGGCCAGCGTCCGGCCGAGGCCGACCTCCTGGTGGACGACCGGCGGCCCGGTCCCGCGCCTCGCGCGGGCGTGCGCGACGGTGTCGCCGTCGCCGGTCAGCAGGCCGGCGCGGTGCGGGATGTCCAGCGCCGTCCGGCCGGGCAGGTGCGCCCCGCCGTCGGCGAAGTTGACGTACCAGTCGTCGCCGATGTGCATCCGGTGCAGGTAGGCGACGATCTCGCGGACGACGGGGACGGCGAACGCGTCGAGCAGGCCGCCGCTCGCCGAGCGCAGGGTCTCCAGGCTCTCGGCCAGGCACGCACCGGCACGCCACCAGTACGCCACGCCCTCCTCGCAGCCGCCGTCGGGTCCGTACGCGGCGACGAAGACGTCCAGCCCGCGGACCGCCTTGACGACCGCCTCCAGCATCGCCGACCGGCTCTCGGAGAGGAGGAGCGCGCAGATGAGGATGTTGGAGTGGATCCACGGGTTCCAGTTGTTGACCGGCCTGATCTCGTCGTCGTACCAGTGCCAGTGACGGGCGAGGTAGGGGGTCAGGAGCCGGTGGCGCACCTCCTCGCGAAGCCGCCGGCGCACCGCGGCGGAGGGCCCGTCCAGCGCGGCGCCCGCCACCAGGTCGGCCCAGGCGAGCAGGGTCGCGCTCTCGGCGGCGAACAGGTCGACGAAGGGCCGGCGCGGGTCGGGCAGCTCGCCCCCGTCCTCGCGGGCGAACTCCTCGTGCGCGGGCAGGCACCAGGTGCTCTCCTCGCACAGCAGCCAGATGCCGTCCCGCACCTCGTCAACCCACCGCTCGTCCCCTGTCACCCCGGCGGCCAGCACCGCGGTCGCGAGCCTGCGCCGGCGTTCGAAGTAGGGCCGCTCGAAGCCGAGGCGGTCACCCGTCCTGGCGTAGCCGGCGAACAGGCTCGCGGGCAGGGTGGGCCAGGGGACGGCGGCCGCGCGCCGGGCCTGCTCGGTCAGGCTCCGCCGGACGGCCGGCTCGACGTTCCCCCAGGCGGGGTCTCCCAGGGAGGGGACGGGACGCCACGTACCGGGGTCCGGCAGGTGGGCGGCCAGCCTCTGGGGCGACAGGACTGTTGCCAGCGGGCGGCCGGCTTCGGTGAAAGCCACGCGATCACCCCTTCAGCCCGGTGAAGCCGATCCCGCGCACGATGTGCCTCTGGAAGATCAGGAAGATCAGGAGCGGCGGGACCGTCGCGATGAGGAGTCCCGCCACGAGCAGGGCCGGGTCCGCGGCCTGTGCCAGGCGGGGCAGTGCCACCGCGATGGGCTGGGCCCGCGGATCCGTGATCGCGATCAGCGGCCACAGGAAGTCCTTCCAGGCGTTCATCACGGCGAACAGCGAGATGACGGCCAGGATCGGCGCGGACATGGGCAGCACGATCCTGCGGAAGACCGTCCAGGAGCCGGCCCCGTCCACCCGGGCGGCCTCGAAGAGCTCGCGCGGGATCGCGTCGAAGAACTGCTTGGCGAGCAGGATGTTGAAGGCGTGCGCCCCGGCGGGAAGCCACACCGCGAGCGGGGTGTTGGCGATGGACACGTTCAGGCCGGGCAGGTCGAGGATGGTCAGATAGAGCGCGACGAGCGTGACCGTGGCGGGCACGAACAGCGTGACGAGGAACGCGCCGTAGACGAACCTGCCGTACCACGGCCGTACCACCGACAGCGCGTATCCGGCGGTGGTGGCGACGACGAGCTGGGTCAGCCACGACCCCGCCACCAGCACGACCGTGTTGAACAGGTAGTGCCTGATCTCCAGGGTGGTCCAGGCCTCGGTGAAGTTCTCCCACCGGGCCTGGGACGGCCACAGGGTCAGGGGGTCGCCCAGGAGGTCGGCGGTCGAGGACACGGCCGCCTTGAAGGTCCACAGCAGGGGGCCGAGGCCGCCGAGCAGCAGGACCGCCAGGAGCAGCACGTGGGTGGCCCGCCATCCCGTCCCGGTGGCCGGCTTGCGCCAGTCGGCCTGTGAGAGCAGGCCGCGGCCGGGGGAGGGTGTCATCGGGAACCCCATCCTCTCGTCAGTCGCAGATAGATCGCCGAGACGCCGGCGAGCACGCAGGCGAGCAGGACGCTCAGCGCGGTCGCGGTGCCGTAGTCGCCGAACAGGAACGCGTAACGGTAGATCATCAGCAGCACGGTGACGGTCGCGTTCTCCGGCCCGCCGTCCGTCATGACGTACGGCTCGGTGAAGACCTGCAGGCAGCCGATGATCTGCAGCAGGAGCAGTACCAGGATCACGCCGCGAAGCTGCGGCAGCGTGATGTGCACGACGCGCCGGGCGACCGAGGCGCCATCGGTCTCGGCGGCCTCGTACAGCTCCCGGGGAACCCCGGCCAGCGCGGCCAGGTAGATCAGCACGGCCCCGCCCGCGCCCGCCCAGGTCGCCTCGATCACCAGGCTCGGCATCGCCCAGTCGGACGACTGCAGCCACGGGTAGGGGCCGAGGCCGACCAGTCCCAGGACGCCGTTGACCAGGCCGGAGTCCGGATCGTAGAACAGCTTCCACAGCAGGACCGACACCACGGGCGGCACGATGACCGGCAGGTAGACCAGGACCCGCGCCAGTGCCCCGAAGCGCCGCAGCTCGGAGATGAGCACGGCCAGCACCAGCGGCGCGGGCAGCCCGATCAGCAGCGACAGCACCGTGAACCACAGGGTGTTCAGCAGCGCGGTCGGCAGCAACGGGTCGGCGAACAGGACCTCGAAGTTGTGCAATCCCACCCAGACCGGCGGGTCGACCAGGTTGGTCTGCTGCAGGGAGAGCACCACGCTGCGGCCGATCGGCCACCAGGCGAAGAAGGCGAAGCACAGCAGCCCGGGGAGCAGGAACACCAGCCCGGCCAGGGCGCGCCGGTTGCGGTCGGAGCGGCCGGCCCGGCCGCCGGTCGCCTCGGCGGGCACGGCGCCGGCGGGGGGCGACGCGGTGGTGAGGACGGGCATCACTGCTGCTTCTGGAGGATGGCGTTCACCCGCGCCTCGGCGTCGGCCAGGAGCTTGGCCGGGTCGGCGTCCTGGCGGGTGAGGACCGCCTGGGCGACCGGGTCGAGGGCCGCGTATATCTCCTGGCTGGCGACCTGCGGCTCGGGGGTGAACGTGAAGGCGCTCAGCGACTTGACGTAACCGGCGAAGTTCTCCGCCGGCACGTTGGCGTGCGGGGTGATCGCCTCCCTGACCTTGTCCGCGGTGGCCTGGTCGAAGATCGGCAGGACCGGGACGCCGACCGGGGTGCCGTCGGCGGCGGCGGCCTTGGCGTTGGTGACCGCGGCCTCGGTGTCGAAGTTCGGCCGCAGGTAGCGGAACCGGATCCACTTGACGGCCGCGGCCCGCTGCTCGGGCGTGGCCTTGGCGTTGACCAGGTGGATCGTGCCGCCCACCAGCGTGGCCGACCCCGCGCCCTGGGGCATGGGACCGCCGCCGAAGTCCTCGGGCCTGCCGCCGTTGGTGACGTAGGTGGGATAGATGTCGGAGGGGGAGGTGACCCACATCCCCACCTTGCCCGCCGAGAACTGGGCGATCAGGTCCTCCTGCTTGCCCAGCACGTTGCCGCCCATCGAGTCGTCCTCCCAGCGCATCGCCCGCCAGCGGTCGAGGACCTGGCGGGCCGCGGTGTCGTTGAAGGAGGCCGCCCACTTCCCTGGCTGCGCCTCCTTGATCATCGATCCGCCCTCGCTGTAGGTGTAGGCCGTCAGGTGCCACCCGCCGCTGTTGTTGGTGGTGATCTCCCCGAAGCCCACCGCACCCGTCTTCTGGGAGATCTGCTTGGCGTACGCGCGCACCTCGTCCCAGGTCGCCGGGGGCTTGTCCGGGTCCAGCCCGGCCTTGGTGAACAGGGAGCGGTTGTAGGCCAGGCCGAGGGCGTACGCCTTCTCCGGCAGGCCGTACGTGACGCCGTCCCTGGTCAGGTAGGACATGATGTCGGGATTCAGCGCGCCGAACTCGGCGAGGGCCGTGGCCTCCTTCGTGATGTCGGCGACCTGCCGTCGCTCGATCAGCCCGGCCGGCTCGGTGAGCGGGACGCGCAGCACGGTCGGCGCGCTCCCCGCGGCGAGCATGGGGGCGAACGTCTTGACGTCCCAGGGCAGGTCGGAGCCCGTGATCTTGATGTCCGGGTTGGCCTTCTCGAAGGCCGCCACCTGGTCCTTGAAGAGCTTGAGCGCCTTGGCGTTGGTCGCGGCCGGCATCCCCATGACGGTGATGGCGGTCGCGCCGCCCGCCTGGGGGGCGTCGTCCTGGGCGCAGCCCGCCGTGCTCACCGCGAGAGCGAGTAGGAGAGCGCCGGCGTTCAACCTGCGGAACTGGGATTTCATCCTGTACCTCCATGAGCGGAAGCGCGCCGCCCGGGACCGACGATGACATCGGTGTGACGCCGGGGTGCCCATCCGGTTACGTCCTGGCAATATTGGTCGCGCATCACACAAAAGACAAGACCTATGAAACATAAGTTTCTAAGTTGTATATTTTGTGTCGCAAGTGCTCAGTTCCTTGACCTGGCAGGAGCCCATCGCAGTGACCCAGCGGCCCGAAGCGCTCATCGTCATGGCGCCGGAGACCTATCGGCAGTTGTTCGACGACGCGCGCCGCGAGCGCCTCGCGCGCCTGGCCAGGGCGGGCACGCCGCTGTGGGCGACGGAGCTGAGGTCGGCGGCCGTGCGGGAGCGGCTGGCCGAGGTGGAGGTTCTCATCACCGGATGGGGGTGCCCCCCGCTGACGGCCGAGGTGCTGGCCGGCGCTCCGCGGCTGAGAGCGGTCTTCCACGCGGCCGGCACCGTGAAGGAGCACATCACCGGCGCCTGCTGGGAGCGCGGGCTCGTCGTGACGTCGGCGGCCAGGGCCAACGCGATCCCCGTCGCGGAGTACACGCTGGCCGCGATCCTGATGGCAGGCAAGCGGGCGCACCGGTTCGCGGCCGCCTACCGCCGCAGCCCGGGGACCTGGGAGCCCTGGCGCGACGCCGTGCCCGATCCCTCCAACTACCGGCGTACGGTCGGCGTCGTCGGCCTGTCCAACGTGGGCCGCAGGGTGGCCGCGCTGCTGCGCCCCTTCGACGTCACCGTGCTCGGGGCCGATCCGCACGCCTCCGCCGCCGGCGCCGCCGCGCTCGGCGTGTCGCTGGTGGACCTCGACACCCTGCTCCGCCGCAGCGACACGGTGACCCTGCACGCGCCGCAGCTCCCGGAGACGCGGCACCTGCTGGACCGGCGGCGGCTCGCCCTGCTGCGCGACGGCGCCGTCGTGATCAACACCGCCAGGGGCGGTCTGGTGGACACCGCGGCCCTCACCGAGGAGTGCGCCGCGGGGCGGCTGGACGCCGTCCTGGACGTCACCGACCCCGAGCCGCTTCCCGCGGGCTCGCCGCTCTACACGCTGCCCAACGTCGTGCTCACCCCGCACATCGCCGGGGCGCTGGGCTCTGAGACGTACCGGCTGGCCGACGCGGCGCTGGACGAGCTGGCGTGCTTCGCGGAGGGCAGGGCGCCGCTGCACGCGGTGGACGGCGCCGACCTGCCGAAGATCGCCTGAGCGCCCGGCGGGCGGTGACCCGCCGGGCGGCGGGTCAGTTCACGGTGGGGCCGGCCTGCGTGGCCGTCCTCACCAGCGGCGAGGTCGTGTCGGTGGTCCGGACGTGGTGGGAGTGCGCCCCCTTGGGCAGCCAGACCTTCAGGCGATAGGCCTTGCCGTCGGTGTAGGTGGTGTCGGACGGGGTGATCTCGGTCATCCTGCGGACGACGCCGTCGAGGACCAGGTCGACGGAGAACGGCGGCCTGCCGTCGGCGTCGGTGTAGGTGGCGGTGAAGGTGAACGCCGTCGTGGCCGTGCCCGTCGCGGGGCTGAGGGCCACGCCGCTCAGGACCGGCGCGGTGCCCTCGGGCTTGCCGGTGAAGGAGACGCCGTCGACGTGCACCTCTCCGTCGGCGTCGGCGGTCTGCTGCAGCCAGATCTCCATCTTGACCTTGGACTTGTCCAGCAGCGGGAACGCGTTCAGGTCGAAGTCGTAGGTCGTCCAGGTGCTCGGCACGGTCAGCGCCGCCGCGCCCGAGACCCGGTAGCCCCTCGTGCCGTCGTTGAGCGCGACCCACATCCGCGCCCCCGGCGACGGGCTCTTCATCACGACGGTGAGATAGCGGTAGCCGGAGGCGTCCACGCTGTGGTGCCAGGGCTGGAACTTCGCCTGCGAGGAGGCCGAGGCCGGGTTCTGGAAGAACCGCCCTGCGGTGCGCCCGTCGATGGTCTGCCGGGTGTAGATCCCGATGCCCGCCTGGTTGTTCCACCAGTTGACCCACGCCATGTTCTGCGAGCCGAAGACCCCTCCGCCGCCGAAGTCGTCGTAGAGCAGCGGCGTCTGCGGGGTCGGCGGCGGGGGCGCCACCGTGAGGTGGGTGGAGGAGTAGGTGTGCGAGCCGTTCGTCTGCACCCCGCGCACGTCGACCCGCCGGCTGGTGTACGGCGTGACGCCGTCGACGTTGACCGTGCCGGTGTGGACGCCGTTCACCAGGGGCATGGGCGTGTGCTCGGGCCCGAGGTCCGCGCCGCTCAGCGCGGCGGCCGGCTGGGCGAAAACCGTGACGTCGCCGGTGACGAGGTCGCCGATGACCGGGGAGGTGACGGGCAGCCTGACGGGGGCCCGCGCGGCGGTGCTCGGGTCGCCGTTCGACCTGATCAAACCCATGATCGTGTACAGCAGCCCGGCCTGGATGCTGATGCTGTACTCGTTGTAGCGCCACTGCTGCGCGCTGTCCTGCCACATCGGCCGGTCCTCGTACCACGGGCTCGCGCTTTTCGGGTCCTGCGGATCCCTGGCGTTGGGCCCGCTCACCATCGCCCCCGGGACCACCACGCCGGTGCCGGTCTGGTCGTCGGCCTCGGCGTCCAGCCTGGTGTGCAGGAACTTCACGTGCCTGGCCCCGACGCCGGACACCCAGCTGGTGTTCCACGGGTTGGCGCCGAACACCCAGTACGTGCCCTTGAGCACCGCCCGCAGCACCCGCTGGTCCCCGAACAGCTCGTAGTAGCGCATCATGTCGCCGAGGTAGGAGACGTGCGGCTCGTTCACGCCGAAGTTCTTGAACTGGTTGAGCACGCCGTACGGCGTGTCGTCGGCCATCGACAGGAAGAACTCGACCTGCCTCGTCAGCAAATCCTTGATCTTCTGCTTGGTCGCCGCGTCCGCCACCGGGTGGAACTCGGCCATCGACAGCGGCCGCAGGTCCCAGTAGTTGGTCGAGGCCAGGTCCTCGAAGGTGAGCGCGCCGATCTTGGCGGTGGCGGCCTGGCCGTACGACGCCTCCCCGGTGAGCAGGAACAGCTCGACCTCCGCGAAGAGCATCGAGTTGGGCAGCCCGCCGCGCGTGGAGTAGGAGCCGATCGGGGCGTCGGGGTGGGCGGCGGCGTAGTCGTGGAAGGTCCTGGCCGTCTCCTCGCAGAGCTGGGCGAACGCCTGGAAGTCCGCGGCCCTGCCCGCGGCGATGGTTCCTGTCCCCAGGGCGCCCCTGATGGCCCGCGCGGTGGCGGCGAGCGCGCCGGCGGCCTTGGCGGAACCGCCCACGCCGAGCCCGCTGATCCTGCGGTCGTCGGAGGTGCCGGATATGTTGTCGGTCTGCGTCTCCGGGGGGTCGAAGGTGCCGTTGCCCCGCACGTCGTACATCGCGCCGTCGGCGACGGCGGCCATCCTCACCAGGTACTCCGCGCCGAACCTGGCCTCGTCCAGCAGGTCGGGCACGCCGTTGCCGTCGTTGTCGAACCGTACCGGCGCCGCGCTCTGGTTGCGGAGGTAGGCCAGGGCGATCTCGCCGCCGACCCACTGGTTGCCGCCGTACTTGCCGTAGTCCCCGGCGTCGTACCACCCGCCGGTCAGGTCGTGGTGGCCGGTGCCGTTCTCGGAGGCCGCGTCGTCGAGGTGCCCGGCCCCGTGGAACACCTTGGGGGAGGGCGCCACGCTGCTGTAGCCGGGAGGGTAGACCGCGGAGGTGGCCACCGAGGCGCGCTGGATCCGGTAGAACGCCGTCATCTCGTCCTTGTAGCCGTCCCAGACGTCGTCCGCGACGTTGAACGGCGGCGACGAGACGCCGTTGACCCGGAGGGTGTAACCGGTGCCGAGCTGGGTGAGGGCGGTCAGCTCCACGCTGTAGACCCGCCTGCCCCACACGACGCCGTGGTCGGCCAGGACGCAGCCCGGCAGGACCACGGCGCCGTCGCGCACGACCTCGCAGGTCCACGGTGAGAGCTTGTCGGTGGCCACGACGTAACCGGCCTTGTAGGAGCCGGAACTGTAGCCGGCCTGGCTGACGGCGACCTGTTCGACCGTCCCGGCGGCCTGGGCCGGGAGGGCGGGCAGAAGGGCGGCCACCAGGGCGATGACCGCGATCGGCACCAGGCGCCGGAGTGATCGAGCGTGTGGGGGGAGGGACATTTTGGGCTCACGCTCCTTCCATCTGGCTCATGTTCATACACACGAAACCAGATGGCAAGAAGTGTGAAATATTTAGATAGTCATCTTTGCTTTTTGTTCCATCGATGTCGCGACCCGCGGATCCCACCCCTCCGGGAGCAGGTCCGGCCGCGGGCACGTGGAGGCGACGTCGACGAACTCGCCGCGCTCGGCGGACTCGCCGATCGAGATCATGACGTCCAGGACGTGCAGCCCCAGCTCGCCGCTCGCCCGGTGCGGGCGGCCCCGCCTGATGGCGACCGCCATCTCGGCGACGCCGACGCCGCGCCCGGTGACCGTCTCGGGCACCGGCAGCGTGTCCCACTCGGTCTCGCCCGCCCCGCGCAGCCGGAGCGGGCCGCCGAAACCGTTCGGGTTCGGCCCGGCGACGGTGGCCTCGGCGCAGGTGAACTCCAGGAAGTCCTGACGGCCGAGCGGCGAGTCGAAGCTGAAGATCGTGGTGGCGATCGCGCCGGAGGCGAACTCCAGCAGGGCGGTCACGTGCGTGGCGACCTCCACGGGGAAACTCGTGCCCGCGCGCGGCCCCGCGCCGATGACCCGCCGGTCGAGCGACCTGCCCGACATCGCCGTGACGCGGGCCACCGGCCCCAGCGCGGCGACCAGGGCCGTCAGATAGTACGGCCCCATGTCGAACAGCGGCCCGCCCCCCGGACGGAAGAAGAACTCCGGATCGTGGTGCCAGCGCTGCGGCCCCGGCCCCTGCATCAGGGCCACCGCCGAGAGCGGCCGGCCCGCGCCGCCCTCCGCGAGCAGCCGGAGCATCGCCTGCAGGCCCGCGCCCAGGAAGGTGTCGGGCGCGCTTCCCACGCGTACGCCCGCCCGATCGGCCGCCGCCAGCAGCCGCCGCGCGGACTCGCGGTCGAGCGTGAGCGGCTTCTCGTTGTAGACGTGCCGGCCCGCGGCGACCGCGGCCTCGGCGATCTCGGCGTGCGCGGCCGGGATCGTCAGGTTGACCACCAGCTCGACCCCGGGCAGTTCCAGCACCTCCCGCGGGCCGCAGGCGTGCGCGAGACCGTACTCGGCCGCGGCGGCCTCGGCCCTGGCGGGGTCGAGGTCGGCGCACGCCACCACGCGCACGGCGGGGAAGGTCGCGAGGTTGCGCAGGTACTGCCCGCTGATGACGCCGCAGCCCACCACGGCCACGCCCACCGGCCCCTCACCCGGCGTGCCGCTCACGCCGTTCACGCCGCCCACGCCGTCCTTGCTGCTCGTGTCGCCGGCGTCGCTGATGTCGCCTGTGCCGCCGGCGTTGTCGACGTCGCCTGTGTCACTGGTGTTGCTCATGCCGTTCACGCCGCCGGCGTCGCTCGTGCCGCTCGTGCCGCTCGTGCCGCTCGTGCCGCTCATGCCGCGAGTCCGGCGAGGTAGCGGTGCGACCGTGCCAGCGCGTCCAGCATGTCGCCGTCGCAGCGGTCGAGCTCCACGATCCGCCACGCCCCCGGGGGCGCGGCCGCCAGGATGGCGGGGATCGGCAGGGTGCCCGAGCCGACCGCGGTCATGGGCGCGTCGACCGTGCCGGGCCCGTCCTTGACGTGCAGGTGGGAGACCCGCTTTCCCAGCCGTGCGAGCAGCTCCGGCACGTCGGCCCCGCCCACGGCGGCCCAGTAGACGTCGACCTCCAGCAGCACCTCTGCCTCCAGCAGGTCCGTGAACAGCTCGAACGCGGGGCGCCCCGCCACGACCTGGGTGAGCTCCCAGTGGTGGTTGTGGTAGCCGAGTCTCAGCCCCGCGGTGGCCGCCCAGCTCGCCGCCTCGTTGACGCGGCGGGCGCTTTCCTTGACGCTCGCCCGGTCGGCGAACCCCTCCGGCATGATCGCCGGAATGATGACGGTGTCCGTGCCGATCACCTCCGCGGCGGCGGCCACCGCGTCCCTGCGCTCGTCGAGCAGCGGGCCGTGCAGGGAGGACGCGGTGAGCCCGGCGGCGGCCAGCGCGTCGCGGAACGCGTGCGGGTCGTCGCCGACGAGGCCCGCGGTGGGCTCCACGGCGCGGAAGCCGATCTCGGCGATCGACCGCAGGGTCGTGTCCGGCCGCGTGGCGATCTCGGCGCGGAGGGAGTAAAGCTGTAGAGCGGGAACAGGCACGAACACCCCTTATAACTTTACATTTTGGCGCATTTATGTTACGAATACTTTTCGTTAGTGGTCAATAGTTTCAAACAAGATGAGTGATTCCACGCCTCGGCGACAGGGGGTTCACAGGTGCTGAGTGCTGAGCGAAGATCGCGGATTCTGGAGTCCGCGCAACGTGAGGGAGCCGTCCGCGTCTCCCAGCTGGTCGGCGAGCTGGGCGTCTCGCACGTCACGGTCCGGCGCGACCTGGAGGCCCTGATCTACGACGGCGTCCTGGAGAAGGTTCGCGGCGGGGCGATGCTCAAGCACGCCGCCGAGTCCGCGCCCCCGGGCCAGGGGGCGGGCGTGGCGGCACCCCACCGCACGCTGGGCGTGCTGATACCGGCCGCGTACTACTTCCGCCGCGTGGTCGACGGCATCCGGTCGGTCACCGCGGGCACGGGCGGTGACATCCGCCTCCTGTTGTCGAACTACGACCAGGCCGAGGAGCCGAAGCTGGTGGCCGAGCTGGTCGCCACCGGATGCGCCGGGCTCCTGCTGGCCCCTTCGGTGGGCGGGGACGACCCCGACGCCCTGGCGTACCTCGACGACGTGCCCGTCCCCGTCGTGCTCATCGAGCGCGCCGCGCCCGGTGAGGAGCTGGGACGGCTGTCCACGGTGCGGTCGGCGCACGAACGGGGGGTCACCAGCGCCATGCGCCACCTGCGCGAACTCGGGCACACGCGGGTCGCGCTGATCAGCCGGGGCGACTCCCAGAGCGCCGTCTTCGTCCGCCGCGGCTGGATCGACGCCATCGCCAGATACGGCATGGACGCCGACGTGCCCAACATCACCGGCGAGAGGCTGGGCACCGGCCCGGCCTGGGAGACGGGCGGCCCGGCGGCCGTGCTGGAGGAGCTGACCTCCGCGGGGGTGACCGCCCTGCTGTGCCACGGCGACGAGGACGCCCTGGTCCTGCTGCAGCACGCGCGCACCCACGGCGTCTCGATCCCGGGGGACCTGTCGCTGGTGGCCTACGACGACGAGCTGGCCAGTCTGGCCGATCCCCCGCTGACGGCGGTCGCCCCCGGCAAGGAACAGGTGGGAGTCGTCGCGACACGGCTGCTGTCCGACCTGATCGAGGGGCGGCTGGGCGAGACGCCCGTGCACATCCAGATCGAGCCCCGGCTCCACATCCGCCAGACCACCGCGCGGGCCCGCAATGCCTGACCGGGTGCTGGTCACCGGCGCGGCGGGCCACGTCGGGCGCGCGGTCCTCGACCTTCTCGCCCGGGAGAACGTGGCCGTGACCGCCCTCGTGCTGCCGCCCGGCGGAGCATCGGGCGCCGGATCTCCGGGGGACGGAGCGCGGGGCGGTGGATCGTCAGGGGGTGCAGGGGGCACGGGAGGCACAGGGGGCGCACCGCCGGACGATCACGTCATCGACGAGCTCCCCGCCGACCGGGTCGTGGTCGGTGACGCCCGCGACCCGGCCGCGGTGGCCGAGGCCATGAAGGGCGCCGACGGCGTCATCCATCTCGCCGCGCTGCCCTCGCCCCGGCTGGGCACGCCGGAGGACGTCTTCACCGGCAACGCGCGGGCGACCTTCGTCGTGCTGGAGGAGGCGGGCCGCCGGGGGGTGCGCAACGCGGTGATCGCCAGCAGTTACGCGATCGGCGGGCTGCCGTTCGCGGTGCGGCCGATGTCGCCGCCGTACCTCCCGGTCGACGTCGCCACGCCGTTGAGGATCACCGATCCGTACGCGCTGTCCAAACAGGCGGACGAGGCCACCGCGGCGATGATGGCCCTGCGCCACCGGATGACCACGGTCGCCCTGCGGCTTCCCTACGTCGGCGACGCGGCGCACAGGCTGCCGGCGATGGCGGCCAGGTACGCCCGCACCCCGGAGGTGGGCGCGGCCGACATGTGGAGCTACCTCGACATCCGCGACGCCGCCCGAGCCCTCCTCCTGTCGCTGTCCGTCGCCGTCCCCGGCTCCCACGTGCTGTACGTCGCCGCGCCGGAGACCCTCACCTCCCTGCCCACCGAGCGCCTCCTCGACCTCTACCACCCGGAGGTTCCCCGGCGGCGGCGCTTTCCCGGGCGTACCGTGCCGATCGACCTCGAACCCGCGTCGGCCCTGCTCGGTTTCACGGCGCGGCACATCCACCCGGTACCCGCCGAGGACTGACCGCCGGCCGGGGACGCCGACGTCTCCGGCGGGCCGCTACCGGCCCGCCCGCCCGCGGTGCCGACCGTCTCCAGCAGCCACGCCCCCCGCGAGCGGCCGTTCTCCCGTCCTTGACAGCGTCATCGACGGGAGGACAATCTGTTGCGGGAAGCGCACTTCGTTTCGGACTGCGCAACGACGGAGGTGGGTATGGCTGGCCGGCGCGTCGTCATCATCGGGGCCGGGGTCGTCGGGGCGGCCCTGGCCGACGAGCTCTCGGCCAGGGGCCGGGACGACATCACCGTCGTCGACCAGGGCGCCGTGCCCGCCACCGGGGGATCGTCCTCCCACGCGCCGGGCCTGGTCTTCCAGACCAACCCGTCCAAGACCATGACGGAGCTGGCCCGCTACACCGTCGAGAAACTCGTCGGCCTCGACTGCTTCCTCCAGGTGGGCGGGCTGGAGGTGGCCACCACGCCCGAGCGGCTCGCCGAGCTGCACCGCCGCCACGGCTGGGCGACCTCCTGGGGGATCGAGGCGCGCCTGCTCACCCCCGACGAGTGCGTGGAGCGCCACTCACTGCTCGACCGGGACCGGGTCCTCGGGGGACTGTTCGTCCCCACCGACGGCCTGGCGAACGCCGTGCGCGCCGTCGAGGTCCAGCTCGCGCGCGCACGGGAGCGGGGCGTCCGCGTCCTCGACCGGCACGAGGTGCTGGACATCCGCGTCGAGGACGACCGGGTCGCGGCCGTCGTCACCGATCGGGGCGAGATCCCCGCCGACCTCGTGGTCTGCTGCGCCGGAATCTGGGGCCCCAAGATCGCGGGCATGGTCGGCATGACACTGCCGCTCACCCCCCTCGCCCACCAGCTCGCCTGGACCGGCCCCGTCCCCGCGCTCGCCGGGCAGGCCGAGGAGGCCGTCCGGCCGATCCTGCGCCACCAGGACGCCGACCTGTACTACCGGGAGCGGTTCGAGCGGCTCGGCATCGGCTACTACGGCCACCGCCCGATGCCGATCACCCCCGAGGAGATCCTCCCGATCGCCGACGCCGAGGTCATGCCGTCGGTGCTGCCGTTCACCGACGACGACTTCGCCCCCGCCTGGGCCGAGACGAAGGCGCTGCTGCCCGCCACCGGGGAGGCCAAGCTCGAAACGGGGATCAACGGCCTGTTCTCCTTCACCACCGACAACATGCCGCTGCTCGGGCAGTCGCGCGACGTGCGGGGCTTCTGGGTCGCCGAGGCCGTCTGGGTCACCCACTCGGCGGGGGTGGGCCGGGCCATGGCCGAGTGGCTGGCCGACGGCCACTGCTCCTCCTTCGACCTGCACGAGTGCGACGTCAACCGGTTCGAGGCCCACCAGCTGGCCCCCGAGTACGTCCGCACCCGCGACTGCCAGAACTTCGTCGAGGTCTACGACATCATCCACCCGCTCCAACCGGCCGAGAACCTGCGCCCGCTGCGCACCAGCCCCTTCCACGCCCGCCAGCGCGAGCTGGACGCGTACTTCCTGGAGGCCGCCGGCTGGGAGCGTCCCCAGTGGTACGGCGCCAACGCGTCCCTGCTCGACGGCCGCGACATCCCCCGTCCCAACGACTGGGCCGCCCGCCACTGGTCGCCGATCGTCGGCGCCGAGGCCCAGGCCTCGCGCGAGACCGTGGCCCTCTACGACATGAGCGCGCTCAAGCGGATCGAGGTCGCGGGCCGCGGGGCCGCCGCCTTCCTCCAGCGGATCTCCACGGGCGACGTCGACAAGTCCGCCGGCTCGGTCACGTACTGCCTGCTGCTCGACCACGACGGCGGCATCCGCAGCGACATCACCGTGGCCAGGCTGGGCCGGGACCTGTTCCAGGTCGGTGCCAACGGCAACCTCGACCTCGACTGGTTCCACCGCCACCTGCCCGCCGACGGGTCGGTCACCGTCACCGACATCACGCCGGGAACCTGCTGTGTCGGCGTCTGGGGTCCCCGGGCCCGCGAGGTCGTGGCCCCGCTCGCCGGTCCCGCCTTCGGCCCCGGCGGTTTCCGCTACTTCCGCGCCGCGCGGGCGTACGTCGGCACCGTGCCCGTCACCGCGCTGCGGCTCTCCTACGTCGGGGAGCTGGGCTGGGAGCTCTACACGACGGCCGACATGGGCGCGAAGCTGTGGGACACCCTCTGGGAGGCGGGCCAGGACCACGGGATCATCGCGGGGGGCCGCGGCGCCTTCAACAGCCTGCGGCTGGAGAAGGGCTACCGCTCCTTCGGCACCGACATGACCTACGAGCACGACCCGTACGAGGCGGGCCTCGGCTTCGCCGTGCGCAAGGCCGACAGGGGGGACTTCATCGGCCGCGAGGCCCTGGCCGAGCGCGGCGCGGCCACCCGGCGCAGGCTGACCTGCCTCACCGTCGACGACCCCGCCGCCGTCGTCATGGGCAAGGAGCCGGTGTACGACGGCGCGTCCCGCGCCGGATACGTCACCAGCGCCGCCTACGGCTACACGATAGGCAAGGGCATCGCCTACGCCTGGCTGCCCGCCGAGCTGTCCGTGCCGGGACGGGAACTGCACATCGGCTACTTCGACCGGCGGGTGGCCGCCGTCGTCGCCGAGGAGCCGCTGTACGACCCGGCGATGGAGCGCCTGCGTGGCTAGCGGGCCGCGAGGGCGGAAGGACGGTCCCACGCGCCCGGCGACCCCCGTGACCACTGCGGCCCCGGGACCCGTCGGCGGGACCGAGAGAGGACGACGATGAGCACCGAGGAGCTGCCCGAGCACCCCGACCGGCTGTGGAGCAGTCCCGAGCCGAAGGCCTCCTACGACGTGGTGATCGTCGGTGGCGGCGGCCACGGCCTGGCCACCGCCTACTACCTGGCCAAGAACCACGGGATCACCAACGTGGCCGTGCTGGAGAAGGGCTGGCTGGCGGGCGGCAACATGGCCCGCAACACCACCATCATCCGGTCCAACTACCTGTGGGACGAGAGCGCGGGCATCTACGAGCACTCGCTCAAGCTGTGGGAGGGGCTGGAGGAGGACCTCGGCTACCCGATCCTGTTCAGCCAGCGCGGCGTGCTCAACCTCGCCCACAGCCTGCAGGACGTCAGGGAGAGCGTCCGCCGGGTCAACGCCAACCGCCTCAACGGCGTCGACGCCGAATGGCTCGGCCCCGAGGAGGTGAAGGAGGTCTGCCCGATCGTCAACGTCTCGCCCGACGCGCGCTACCCGGTCCTCGGCGCCACCTACCAGCCGCGCGCGGGAATCGCCAAGCACGACTACGTGGCCTGGGGATTCGCCCGCGCCGCCGCGGCGATGGGCGTCGACCTGATCGAGCACTGCGAGGTCACCGGCATCGACGTCGTGGACGGGCGCGTGGAGGCCGTGCGCACCACCAGGGGCCGCATCGCCGCGGGCAGGGTCGCGATGTGCGCGGCCGGGCACTCCTCGGTCGTCGGCCGGATGGCGGGGGTGGAACTGCCGGTGCAGAGCCACCCGCTGCAGGCCCTGGTCTCGGAGCTGCTGGAGCCCGTACACCCGACGGTGGTCATGTCCAACGCGGTGCACGTCTACGTCAGCCAGGCCCACAAGGGTGAGCTGGTCATGGGGGCGGGCATCGACGCGTACAACTCCTACCGGCAGCGCGGTGCGTTCCACATCATCGAGCGGCAGATGGCGGCGGCGCTGGAGCTGTTCCCCGTCTTCGCGCGGGCTCACGTGCTGCGTACCTGGGGCGGGGTGGTCGACGTCACCCCGGACGCCTCGCCCGTCGTCGGGCTCACACCCGTCGACCGCCTCTACGTCAACTGCGGATGGGGGACCGGTGGCTTCAAGGCCACCCCGGGCGTCGGGTGGTGCTACGCGCACACGATCGCCCACGGCGAGCCGCATCCCCTCAACGCCGCCTTCACGCTCGAACGATTCACCACCGGCGCGCTCGTGGACGAGCACGGCGCCGCCGCCGTGGCCCACTGAAGGAGCCCGACCGATGCTGCTGATCCCCTGTCCGTGGTGCGGGCCACGGGACGAGGCCGAGTTCCACTACGGCGGGCAGGCCAACGTCCCCTACCCCGGCGACCCGGCCGCGCTCTCCGACGAGGAGTGGGCCCGGTACCTGTTCTTCCGCGACAACCCCAGGGGGCCGTTCGCCGAGCGCTGGCACCACGCGGCCGGATGCCGCCGCTGGTTCAACGCGGTCCGTGACACCGCCACCAACGAGTTCCACGCCGTCTACCACGTGGGCGAGCCAAGGCCGGTGGGCACGTGAGCCTTCTGGCGACCGATGAGGCGGATTTCCCGGCTCCGGACGGCGTGGGCCTTCCTGCCACTGAGGAGAGGATGGTGTGCCGATGAGCGAACAGCCGTTCCGCCGGGCGGGCCACCGCGGGGAGAAACTGCCGTTCCGGTTCGACGGCCGCGACTACGAGGGATACCGGGGCGACACGCTCGCCTCCGCGCTGCTCGCCAACGGCGTCCGTACGGTCGCGACGAGCGTCGCGCTGGGCCGCCCCCGCGGGATCTTCGCCGCCTGGACCGAGGAGCCCAACGCCGTCGTCCAGATCGAGCACCCCTTCCCCGAGCCGATGCTCCAGGCCACGGTCGTCGAGCTGTACGCCGGGCTGGTGGCCACCGGCCTGCTGGGCAGGGGAAGGCTCGCCACCGAACCCGACCCGGCGCGCTACGACGGGGTGTACGCGCACTGCGACGTCCTGGTGGTCGGCGCGGGCCCGGCGGGCCTGGCGGCGGCGACCGCGGCGGCCGGGTCGGGCGCCCGGGTGATCCTCGCCGACGACCGTCCCTCGCCCGGCGGCAGCCTGCCCGACACCGGCGAGACCGTCGACGGCGTCCCGGGCACGGCGTGGGCCGCCACCGCGCTGGCCGCGCTGGAGGTCCACCCGGAGGTGCGGGTACTCACCCGGACCAGCGTGTTCGGCTACTACGACGACAACTACCTGGTCGCCGTGGAGCGCAGGGGAGAGGACGCCTCCTCCCGCGAGCGCGTCTGGCGCGTCCGGGCCCGCCGTGTCGTGCTCGCCACGGGCGCGCACGAGCGCTCGATCGCCTTCGCGGGCAACGACCTGCCGGGTGTCATGCTCGCCGGTTCGGCACGCGCGTACGCCAACCGGTACGGGGTCCTGCCCGGCCGCCGCGCGGTGGTGTTCACCACCGGGGACAGCGCCTACGCGGCGGCCCGCGACCTGGCCGCCGCGGGCGTCGAGATCGCCGCCGTCGTGGACACGCGTGCCGCCGCCGACCCGGACCGTCCTGGCCCGGGCGGTCTGGACGGTTCGGGCGGCTTGGACGGTGTCGAGGTGCTCACCGGTCACTTCGTCACCCGCGTGAACGGCGAGCACGGTGTCACCTCGGTGACCGTCTCGGAAAGACCCGCCGAGGACGGCACGCCTTCCGGGGCGGCCGTCTCAGGGAGGGCCGTCTCCGAGAGGGCCGCGTCTGAGGCGGCTGCTTCCGGGATGGCTGTTTCTAGGACGGTTGTATCCGGGACGGCCGCTTCCGGAGGGACCGCTTCCGGGAAGGCCGCCTCTGAGACGGATGGTTCTGAGACGGACGCTTCGGGCGGGCGCGAGATCGAGGCCGACCTGCTGCTCGTCTCGGGCGGCTGGAACCCCGCCGTCCACCTGTTCAGCCAGACGGGGGGAACGCTCCGCTACGACGAGGTGCTCGGCTCCTTCGTCCCCGGGACCACCCGCCAGGCCGTCGAGGTCGCCGGGGCCGCCCGAGGGCTTCTCACCCTGGCCGCCTGCCTGGAGGACGGCGCCGAGGCCGGGGCGCGGGCCGCCGAGGCGACCGGTTTCCGAACCCCCTCGACCACCCCCCGCGCATCCGTCCAGGGAACGGGGGAGGCGCTTCCGGGCGCGGAGGTCCCGCCGGCCGGGGAAGCGTGGCGCACGGAGGTGATCTCGCGCGCCGCGGAGACATCCGGGCTCACCCCCGGCGAGCACGTGTGGCTCGTCCCCGCGGACGACTACCGGACCCACTTCGTCGACCTGCAGCGAGACGTCACCGTCGCCGACGTCATGCGCGCCACCGGGGCAGGGCTCCGCTCGGTCGAGCACGTCAAGCGCTACACCACCGCCGGGACCGCGCACGACCAGGGCAAGACCTCCGGCGTGCTCACCAGCGGCGTCGTCGCCCACGCCCTCGGTGTGGACGTCTCGGAGCTCGGCACCACCACCTTCCGCGCACCCTACGTGCCGGTCTCCTTCGCGACCCTCGCCGGGCGCGACAGGGGAGCGCTGCACGACCCCGTCCGGGTCACCGCGCTGCACGAGTGGCACGTGGCGTATGGAGCGCCGTTCGAGAACGTCGGCCAGTGGAAGCGGCCCTGGTACTACCCCCGCGAGGGCGAGGACATGGAGGCCGCCGTCCTGCGCGAGTGCCGAGCCGTGCGGGAGGCCGCCGGAGCCATGGACGCCTCCACGCTCGGCAAGATCGACATTCGGGGACCGGACGCCGCCGAGCTGCTCGACCGGCTCTACACCAACATGATGAGCACCCTCAAGGTCGGCTCGATCCGCTACGGCGTGATGTGCCGCCCCGACGGGATGGTCTTCGACGACGGCACGGTGATCCGCCTGGCCGAGGATCGTTTCCTGGTGACCACCACCACCGGCAACGCCGCCGCCGTCCTCGACTGGATGGAGGAGTGGCTGCAGACCGAGTGGCCCTCGCTGCGGGTCTACTGCACCTCCGTCACCGAGCACTGGGCGACGGTCGCGCTCGCCGGGCCGCGCTCCCGCGAGGTGCTGGCGGGGCTCGCCCCCGGCCTGGCCGTGGACAACGCGAGCTTCCCGTTCATGACGTGGCGCGACACCCGGGTGGCGGGCCTCGACGCGAGGGTGTGCCGGATCAGCTTCTCCGGTGAGCTGGCGTACGAGATCAACGTCAACGCCTGGGACGGGCTCGCCCTCTGGGAGGCCGTCCAGGCCACCGGCGCGGTCACCCCGTACGGGACCGAGACCATGCACGTGCTGCGGGCCGAGAAGGGTTACCCCATCGTCGGCCAGGACACCGACGGCACGGTCACCCCCGCCGACCTCGGCATGGAGTGGGTGGTGTCCAAGAAGAAGGCCGACTTCATCGGGAAGCGTTCCTTCGCCCGCGCCGACACCGCCAGGCCCGACCGCAAGCACCTGGTCGGCCTGCTGCCGCTCGACCCGGACGTTTTGCTGCCCGAGGGCTCCCACCTGGTGGACACCGACCGGCTTCCCGAGCCGCCGGTCCCCATGCTCGGCCACGTCACCTCCAGCTACCGCAGCGCCGCGCTCGGCAGGACCTTCGCCCTCGCCCTCGTCAGCGGCGGGCGCGAACGCGTCGGCGAGCGGCTGTACGTACCCGTCGGGCGGGAACTGCTGCCCGTCACCGTCACCCACCACGTCCTCTACGACCCCGAGGGAGCGCGCCGTGATGGCTGAGCCACCGACCGGGCCACGACCGAGCCCGCCCTACGGGGCGGGGCCGCCCGTTACGGAGCTCCCCGTGACGAGGCCGCCGGTAACGGGGCCGTCCGGGCGGTTGAGCCCTCTCGCCCGGCTGGAACCGGTGTCGAGCCCGGACCTCGGCATCACGGAGCTGCCGTTCCTCACCCAGGTCGACCTGCGGGTGGAGCCCGGGAGCGGTACCGCCGCCGACATCGCCCTCGCCCTCGGAGTCCCGCTCCCCACCGAACCCGGTACCTCCGCGAGCACCGGCGCCGGCGCGCCGTCGTCCGGTACCTCCGCGAGCGACACCCGCGTGCTGTGGCTCGGTCCCGACGAGTGGCTGGTCGTCGGGCCTTTGGGGGACACCGGCCTGGAGGCCCGCCTGCGAGCCGCCGCCGGAGTCGGCCACGCCGCCGTCACCGACGTCTCCGCCCAGCGGACCGTACTGCTCGTGACCGGCCCCAAGGCCCGTGACCTGCTCTCCCACGGCTGCCCCCTCGACCTGCACCCGCGCGCGTTCGGCCCCGGCCGCTGCGCACAGACCACGCTCGCCCGCGCCCAGGTCGTCCTCTTCGCCGGCGAGGACGGCGCGTTCCACATCTTCGTACGCTCGTCCTTCGCGGATTACCTCGCGGCCTGGCTCCTCGACGCGGCGGGGGAGTATCTGGGCGGTTGAGGTGATCTCCGGACCACACGTCGCGGCATCGCCGCCGGGTTTCGTCCTTCCCGGGGAAGTCACCATCGACGAGGGTGGTGAACCCGCGGTGGGCACGGCGAAGGGGCCGGTCCCGGCGCGCGCCGGACCGGCCCTCGAACGTGCGGAGATCTACCGGGCCACGGAGGCGGACTCGGTCTTCGGGACGGAGGCGACCGGAGCGGCGGGAGCCGGCCTGCGCACCGCCGGAAGAACGGTCGCGGAGATGATCACGATCACCACGGAGAGCGCGGTGGAGAGCCAGAACGCCGTCTGGATCCCGCCGATGGAGATCCCCGGCCCGGACCCGGCGGCCAGCGACGCCACCGCCACCGCGACGCCGAGGCACAGCCCGACCCCGAGCTGGCGGTTCGAGTTGTAGAGACCCGACGCCAGACCCATCTGGGCACCGGCCACACCGGACGTGGCCGCCACCGCGGTGCTGATCATCATGACCGTCACGCCGACGCCGAGCAGTATGCCGCCGGGCAGCACGTTCACCAGGAACGAACCGTCGGCGGGCGCGAGCGCCAGCACCAGCGAGCCTGCCACCAGGAACAGGGCGCCGGTGATCAGCACCGGACGAGCCCCGATCCGCGCGGTCGTCTTCGCCACCGGCAGCGACGCCAGCACGACCACGAGTGCCTGCGGGAAGAACGCGAGCCCGGTGAGGATGGCCGAGAAGCCCAGGACCTGCTGCATGTAGAGCGTGATGAAGAACGTCGAGATGGACATGACGCCACCCGACAGGAACGCGACCAGGTTGCCGCCCGTCACCCCGCGGTTACGGAAGATCGAGAGCGGCACCAGCGGCGCGGACACGCGGGTCTGCACGAACAGGAACGCGGCCAGCAGCACGAAACCCGCGATCAGCGGGGTCAGCACACCGGCGGTGCCCCAGCCCTCGTCGGACGCGATCGTCAGGGCGTAGGCGATCGAGCACATGCTCGCGGTCACCAGGATGGCGCCGGGCACGTCGATGCGCGCGGACCTGGTCGACACGCTGTCGTCGTCGAGACGGATCGCGGCGCGCACGACCATCGCGATGCCGACCGGGACGTTGATGAACATGACGGCACGCCAGCCGAAGATCTCGGTCAGCACGCCGCCGGCGAGCACGCCGCCAGCGAAGCCCACCGAGGACACGGCGCCGAACACGCCCATGGCCTTGGCCCGCGCCTCTCCCTCGGGGAAGCCCGCGCCGATCATCGCCAGCACGGCCGGAGCCACCGCCGCGGCCGAGAGGCCCTGCAGGGCGCGGGCGATGATCAGCACGATGGAGGTCGTCGCGAAGCCACCCGCCAGCGAGGCGATCGTGAAGATCGCGAGGCCCCACACGAACATGCGCTTGCGGCCGATGATGTCGCCCACGCGTCCACCCAGCAGCAGGAAGCCGCCGTAGAACAGCGCGTACGCGCCGACGACCCAGGGCAGGGCGCCGGCGGTGAAGGACAGGTCTGTCTTGATCCACGGCAGCGCGACGTTCATGATCGCGAAATCGAGCGTGAGCATGAACTGGGCGAGACACAATAGAAGCAGTGGTGGCCGCTTCTCGAGCTGAGAGTCCACGGTTTTCTTTCTCCTGTTTCCTGCTACGGCTTAAGTTATTGTCGGCGTCGATTCCGGCCCGGATGATTTCGTGGGCACCGACGGCCTGAGCGGCTGGTTCGAGCAGCCAGGCCTCGACGGCGCGGAGCGAGTGGACGCGCCTGACATCAGGCGGAGCACGGCCGGGCCGACGATTTCGCTCCCCTCGACGCCGACATAATTGTTCCTGCTGTGAATCAATTATGTGGTTGTGGATCAAGTGCGGCCATAGCGTCAATCATCAAAAGCGCGTGCATTTTTCACGTCGGCCGGGATGAATAATTCAGCAACCGGACGTCACGACATGAACCGCCTGCCGGGCGGGTGGCGCGCCACGTCGTCGGCGTGATCCGGGAGGAAATGGTCTCGCGACACATCGGCGTGATCCGAGAGGAAACGCTCTCGCGCCGCGTCGGCGTGACCCGCGAAAAAAGGTCTCGTGCGACGACCGCGCCTCGGGCGGGCGTTCTGGGCGGCGTGACCGGCGTGACCGGCGTTCTGGTGTGGTCCGGGCGGGCGTGGCCTCGCCCATGACGGATGGCCCGTCAGGCCGGGTCAGGCGGCGCCGATGCGTGCGGCGGTGATCGCCAGCGTGGCGTAGGGCATGGTGAAGCCGCCCCCGATCGCGTCGATGGCGGCCCCGACGCCCCCGAGCACCTCGGCCAGCTTGTCCGGCGGGAGCTGTGTGAGGGCGCCGGTGGTGGGCGCCAGGTCCAGCCACTCGTCGCGGGTGTAGGCCTGTTCCCAGTCGAACCGCCACCGCTCCGGCTCGCCGAACCCGCCCGCCTCTCGGATCCCGTCGGCGAACGTGGCGAACATCGCCTGGTAGAGGGTCAGGGCCCGCTCCGGTGGCCGGCCGTCCCCCGCCGGCCGGACGTTGAGCGGCGAGTCGGGCGCCACCCGCCGATAGACCGCGGCGAAGGCCTCCGCTACGACGGGCGGAAGCTCGAACGCGTGCGCGAACACCGCCAGCCGGCCGCCGGGCCGCAGCACCTGTGCCGCCTTGACCGCGCCGGCGACCGGGTCCACCCAGTGCCAGGCCTGGCCCGCGACGACCACGTCGAACGCCCGGCCGGCGCTTTCCCAGGCCTCGAACGTCGCCACCTCGACCTCGACTCCGGTGCGCCGGGCGAACCCGGCCATCCGCGCGTCGGGCTCGACCCCGAGCACCCGGCACCCGGCCGCCTGGAACTGCCGGGCCGCGATGCCGGTGCCGCACCCGACGTCGAGGACGTCGGGCCCGGGACCGGCGGCGACGATCCGCTCCACCAGGGCGTCGGGGTAGCGGGGCCGGGCCCGGTCGTAGCGTTCGGCGTCCACCCCGAACGACTCGGCCATCCGCCTGGCCCTGTGAGGCTCGTTCCCGGAGGGGTGTGACTGCTCCCGCGGTATAGTGGGCATGCGCCCACCGTAGTGGGCACGTGCCCACTCGTCAATCGGGTGAGGACCGCCGAGGAACGGGGGAACGCGCTGTGCCGACCGGGGTGCACATCCGCGACGCTCGACGGCAACTTCTCGACGCCGCCGAACGCGTCCTGCTCCGAGACGGGCCCAACGCGCTGACCAGCCGTGCGGTCACCATCGAGGCGGACGTCGCCAAGGGCGTCCTGCACCGGCACTTCGCCGACTTCGACGACTTCCTCGCCGAGCTCGTGCGGGACCGCATCGCCCGGATCGGCGCCCAGGCCGCCGCCCTGCGCGACTCCGCGGGAACCGGCACCGTCGCCGGCAACCTCACCGGCGCGCTGACGGACCTGTTCGACCCGGTCGCCGTGGCGATCGTCAGTCTCATCATCTTCCGGGACGAACTGCGCGCCCGGCTCCGCCGGAACGGGCCGGCCCACGGCGTCCCGGTCCTGACGGAGGCCACGGCCATGATCGCCTCCTACCTCACCGACGAGTGCGAGCTGGGCCGCATCGCGGTCGACGCCGACGCCGGCTCGCTCGCGCTCTCACTGATCGGGGCCGGGCACCTGCTGTTCGCCGGCCGGGAGGGCATCCCGCCGGAGGCCGGAGCCGTCGACAGGGTCGTGACCACGGTCATCGCCGATGTCGTGCAAAGACGGCTGCTTTGACATCCTCCCCCGTCTGGAAGCGGGGGATTCCAGTGGCGTTCACCCCACGCGGAGGGGGTCGCGTTGAGGTTCGCGGTTCGCGGGCCCGCCCGACGGCAGGCCTCCCCGCGCGGCCACCGCATGCCCCGCGGCGGTGTCCCGGATGTTCCGCGCCGCGTTGACGTCGGCGCCGGCCCGGTGCCCGCGGGCCACGTTGATCTCGGTCGGTACGGTCTCCGCCTCGCCGTACCGGAGCGGGTTCGCGGTGTTCACCTCGGCCCGGTGAGGGCGCCGTCCGGGTCCGAGTCGTCGGGAGGGGTGCCGGTCGGGCTGATCGCCGTCGCGGGGCCGGTGCCGGCGTCGTCCGGTCTCACCCGGTAGGTGGGCGTGTCACCGGCTTCGGCGTCGAGCCTGTCGACGCTCCCGGCCGCGGCGATCACCCGTTCAGGGGAGCGTGACGAACTTCTTGAGGAACTTCCGGGCCTGAGGGGTGTCCAGGCGGTAGTCGTAGTTGGTCGTCTTGCACGCGTCGTCGTCTCCGCTGATCGTCGTGGCCACGAGCAGGTCCGAGGTGATGCCTCCCAGGAAGTTCGGGCCGCCCGAGTCGCCGAAGCAGGTGCTGCCGTCGCCTTTGGAGGCGTCCAGCGACAGTTTGAGCCACCTGCGGGTGAGGTCCTCGAAGGAGATGGACGTCTGGTGACGGGTGTCGCTGTAGGTCAGCCGGATCCTGTGCTTGCCCTTGGTCTTCGTCGCGACCATGGCGCCGTACCCGACGGGGGTGAACCTCATCGTCTTCAGGCTCTTGTCGGCTTCGAGACGGTCTAGCAGGCCCTCGGTGGGCAGTCTGGCCGGCTTGATGCCGGGGATGGCCGTGCCGAAGACGACGACGGCCATGTCGTGGAGCTCGGACTCGTCCTTGTATCGCGAGTCGAGGACGTAGCGGCCGGTGTAGACCTTGTCCCCGGGCCGGTAGCGGCTGGAGAACGAGACCTGGGCGGTCTTCTGCCCCGCTTCCGCGCAGTGGGCGGCGGTGAGGAAGACGGTGGGCGAGATGAGTGTCCCGGTGCAGTATGACCAGGTGCCGTCATCGTTCGGCTTGTCACCGATGATGGCTCCCACCTGGGGATGAACGGTCAGGTCCGGCAGACCATTGGTGATCGCCTGCGCGGGGGAGGCGGGGGATATGGCGGTTGCGGTGAACGCAATGGAAATCATGACAAAAGGGATGAAACGCACGCGGGAACTGTAACCGCCTAAGAGGGATATTTGATACAGGGCGCAGAAAGATCTACTCGCTGCTTGCCGAGCCGCCCGCCGGAGCCGTCCCTGCGCCGCCGACCGCCTGCGCGCGGCGCCGGCTCCCCCAAAGTCGTAGGCGCCGACGCCGCCGTTCCTCGTGCCGGTGTGGAGCGGCGAACCGACGGCCGGCCCAGAGTCTCTCCCGGTCGCGTGGCGCTCCCGCCACCGCTTCGCGTTTAGATGATGATCGACAGTTAAATTGCCGTTGCCGCGTCCACGGGATAGATTACGGTCATCACCTAAGAAGCTTTCCGGGGAGAGGTGTGCCTGCAACCGGTGAGACGCCCAGCCCGACACCCCCGATCCGGCGCTCAAGACACCAAGGACGTGCTGCTCCGCTCCACCTGGGACGGCGGTTCGCGGTCGGGGACGAGGTCGTGCGCGGTGTGGTCGCCGTGCTTTTCGATGCCGCCGACCTCAGGCCGCACGTTTTCATGAACAACCGGAAATATCACAGGACAACGGCCTCCTCGCCGATGGATGGCGAGGGCCGACATGACCAAGGACAGGTGAAGACCGTGACGGACGCAGAGAAAGAGCTTGATCAGGACCGGCTCATGGAGTTTCTGGGACGCGTGATGGTCGACAGCGGTGCCGCGTTCGCGGGGCTGGCCACGTCGATCGGTGCCCGCCTCGGTCTGTACGCGGCGATGGCCGGAGCCGGACCTCTCACGTCGCGGCAACTGGCCGAGCGCACCGGGCTGATCGAGCGTTATGTGAGGGAGTGGCTGGCCGCGCAGGTAGCCGGTGAGTACGTGCTCTATGAGCCCGAAACGAGTACCTACCTGCTACCGGACGAGCATGCCGCCGTCCTCGCGGACCCGGCGGCGCCCACGTACGCGGTCGGCGCCTTCACGATGCTCGGTTCCCTCTACGCCACCGAAGACGCGCTGGTGGACGCTTACCGCACGGGTGAGGGCGTGGGCTGGCAGGAGCATGGGCCGGAGCTGTACGAAGGGGTCGCCGCGTTCTTCCGCCCCGGCTACGCGGCCTCGCTGGTGCAGGAGTGGCTGCCGGCCCTGGACGGTGTCGTGGACACGTTGGAGCGGGGCGGGTCGGTCGCGGACGTCGGGTGCGGCTTCGGCCACACCACGCTGCTCATGGCTCAGGCGTTCCCGGAGTCCAGGTTTCACGGTTTCGACTTCCACGGCCCGTCGATCGAGGCCGCCCGGCGCGCGGCGGCGGAGCAGGGACTCGGCGACCGGGTGAGCTTCTCGGTCGCGACCGCTCAGGATTTCCCCGGCGGCGCGTACGACCTGATCACCTTCTTCGACTGCCTGCACGACCTCGGCGACCCCGGCGGCGCTTTTCGCCGTGTCAGCCAGGCGCTGGCCCCTGAAGGCAGCTGCATGGTCGTCGAGCCGAACGCCTCGGCCAATCCGCTGGACAACATCAACCCGATCGGCCGGTCCTTCGCGTCCACCTCCGCCACGCTCTGTCTGCCGGCGGCGACGGCACAGAAGGGTCCGTACGCGCTGGGAAACCACGCGGGCGAGGAGATCATGAGGAAGATCGCCGGTGAAGCGGGCCTGCGCGGGTGGAGGCTTGCCATGGAAACCATCACCAACCGCGTCTACGACGTCAAACGGTGACCATCGTCGAACGACAGGTCAACAGTGCCCGGCCGCGGTCGCTCCGGCGTGATGACGATCGACGACGTCGTGATCCGTGTGACCGTGACGCTCGGCACGGTCGTGCTCGCCGAGGTGCTCCCGTGGGTGGCCCGTCCCTGGTTTCCCGGACGGTTCGCCCCGTGAAAGGCGCGCCACGGGTCGGTCATGGTCCGCACCTGATCGGTGAGTGACGTCAATCACATTGCTCGCAAATCCCGTGGCATAACTTAGATTACATTCAAAATCTAACACGAACAGGAAAATCGTCTATGAGCACCTACCTCATCAATCACCTCCGGATCCCGGGCGACATCCCCAACGAGCAGGGCCTGTCGTACCTGGAGCGGGTGGAGGCCACCGTGGAACCTTTCGGCGGCAAGTGGCTCGCCCAGGGCAGTGCCGACGTGATCGAAGGCGCCTGGCCCGGCTCCGTCGTGCTCATCGAGTTCCCGGACCGCGCGGCCGCGACGGATTGGTACAACTCTCCCGCCTACCAGGAGATCCTGCCCCTTCGAACCAAGAACTCGATCTCCGACCTCATCTTCGTCGACAGCCTCCCCGAGGGCTTCACGGTCGCCGGCTTCGCCGGCGAGGTCCGCGCGGCGATAGCGGCGGCCGCGAGCGGCTGACCGGGCGGCGATCCGGATCGCCCTCGCTCGTCATGGAGCCGGTCGCACAACAAGGCCGAGATGCCTCAACGGTGGTGGGTGCCACCGCGCCGCAGAAGGGCGTCCTGGACGACCTGAAGTATCTCGTTCGACACGGGATCATCAGATGTCGCGCGGGCGAGCGTCATCGCGCCGACCATCGTGGTGAGGCACATGATCGCCCGCTCGCGCGCAGTGCCGTCGTCGGTGACCTGGGGGTCCTGAAGCTCCGCCAGGAGCTCGATCGTGGTTCGCAGTCCGGTCGTGTAGGAGGCGCGCAGCGGGCTTCCGCTCTCGGCCCGGGCGGCGTCGGCGGCGATGCCGGCGTTGGCGCAGCCGGTCCCGGGTGAATCGCGGTGCTGCGATGACAGATAGCTGGAGATCAGTGCCGACCTCGCCTCCGCGCCGTCGGGGTGGTCCTGGTGCAGCTGTCGCAGCAAGGAGATCAACTCGTCGAACGCGGAATCCGTCGCGATCCCCATCAGCTCGTCCTTCGAGCCGAAGTGCTTGTAGAAGCCGCCGTGCGTGAGGCCGGCGGCCGACATGACGTCCTGCACGCTCACGCCGCCGACACCGCGCTCGCGGAGCAACCGTGCCGTCGCCGCCACTATCTCTTCCCGGTGCTTGGCGGCATCCGCCCGCGAGGCCCTGCCCATGTGTCATCGCGCCTTCCGTGTGGTGCCATGGTATGACGCTTATCATCTAATTAACGTATTCGATGCACGTTCGTTAGATTACGAACAGCACCTAAAAGGGGATGAAGCAACTGCTGTCACCGACAGCGATTCCGCATGCCCGTACGGCGCGCTGAACGAACCGGCCTGACATGCTTGCTCGCCTCGTCGGCGAGATGGCCGAGACAGCCGAGATGTGAACATCGCGCTCTTGGCGGCCGGAATCATCCCCGGTGCCATCTCCGTCGTCGTCTCACCGCTGGTCGCGGACGTCCTGCTGCCGGACCTGTCGCCCACATCGGACGAGGGATCCGGCCGACGTCGATCCCGGCGGCTACGACTCCAGTGGACGCCGGCACCGAGGAACCCCTCTCGCGTCGCCGGCCGGGACGACAACTCCACCAAGACTCACCGCATCCCCGATCACCGCATCAAGGAGAACAACATCATGGATTTGAAACTCGAAGTTCTGGTCATTCCCGTCTCCGACGTCGACCGCGCCAAAGCCTTCTACGAGAAACTCGGTTTCCGCCTGGACGCCGACTTCCCCGCCGGCGACGACTTCCGGGTCGTACAGGTCACCCCGCCCGGGTCGGAGGCATCGATCATCTTCGGAACCGGCGTCTCCGCGGCCGCCCCCGGATCGGCGCAGGGTCTGCATCTGATCGTCACCGACGTCGAAGCCGCCCGCGCCGAACTGCTCGCCCGCGGCGCTGAGGTCAGCGAGGTCTGGCACGACGCCGACGGCGTCTTCCACCACGCCGGCACGGCGAACCGCGTCGCCGGACCGCACCCCGATCGCGCCGACTACGGCTCCTTCGCCTCGTTCGAGGACCCCGACGGCAACGAGTGGATCCTCCAGGAAGTCGTCACCCGCGCCCCCGGCCGCTGAACCGATCGAACGGACAAGGAGCAGACGATGGAACCCACGACGGACTCGACCACGGGTCCCGTGCCGGACCCCACGACGACCGAGATCATCCTCGACATCCTCAGCCGGGCGGCGGTCGCCCACGGTGTCCATGAGGCGGAAGTCCTCGGCGGACGGCACGACGAGGAATGGCCGCAGTGGTACGCCGAGCACATGACCCGCACCTTGGCCGAGAGCGGCTACCGCATCGTCGGTCTGTCGACCTGACCGATCGGCCACCGCCGCTGACCGTGCCGGCGGCGCTTTCCGTCCCGGCACGGACGCGACGGACCACCGGTGCGGCCTCTGGCCGCGCCCGGGAGGGGCGCCCCAGCTCGGGGCCACATTCCCCGCCCCGAAATTGTCGGTGCCAGGCGAGAGGATGGGATCATGACCGACGCCCCCCCAGCACCCTCCTCGCCGATCAGACCGCCTACGCCGAGGCCGTCCAGCTCGCCCTGGACGCCGCCGCGGCATTCTTGAGCGGTGCTTGAACTGAGGGCGTCGAAGCCGGCGATCATCGCGGCCCAACTCGGTGCGACCTGGGCAGTGGGGGCGATCGCGCTGCCACTGGTGTGGCGATTCCTACCGGTCGCGGCGTTCGGGGGTGGAGAAAGCGGGGTCGTCCTCGTCGCCCTCCTGGGCGCACTGCTCGTCCTGGCCTACCTGATCGTGGTGATCACGGCCACCCGCAGGGCGTCGGCCCTCGGCGCGACGGTCATCGGCCGGGTGCTCTGGGCGCTGCTGGTCCTGGGCGTGGGAACCGCCGGATGGGCGCTGAGTGGGCGTTTGACATCGATTTACGATGGGTATTTTGATGTGCTTTGTCGTATTCATCACCAACCTGCACGGCC
>NZ_JBPJUQ010000015.1:0-160765 GCF_051192615.1 Streptosporangium sp. G11 | reverse complement strand
CCGCCGACGACAAGCCCAAGCTCGACGCTCCCACTACCGAAGACGCGGCCACACCACCCTCTAAACGCCGTTGCAGTACTAACGGTCCGTCGATGACGCGGCCACCCGCTCCCTCCCTCACGAGAGACCTTGACGTGGATTGGTGGAGATGTGCTGGCCGACCCGCTTGACCAGCATCGCCATCTCGTACGCGATGTGGCCGACGTCGGCGTCGGAACTGCTCAGCACGGCCAGGCAGGTGCCCTGTCCCGCGGCGGTGACGAACAGGAACGCCGACTCCATCTCCACGATGGTCTGGCGCACCTCGCCGCCGCCGAAGTGGCGTCCCGCACCGCGCGCCAGGCTCTGGAATCCGGCGGCGACCGCGGACAGATGCTCGGCGTCCTCGCGCAGGAGCCCCTTCGAGAATCCGACGGCCAGTCCGTCGGTGGAGAGGATCACCGCTTGGCGTACCGCGCCCACCCTGGTGGTCAGGTCGTCGAGGAGCCAGTTCAGCTCGCCGGTGTTGGTCAATTTCCCGGTCATTTGTCCCCCTTGTCGCCTGTCGTATGGTGCGCGAAGTCATTGTCCTGCTCCTCGCGTCCACGCCGCGCCCCCGCCTGGAAGGCGGAGAACAGCGCGCGGACCTCGTCCGGCGAACGCTCCTCGCCCGGCTCCGCCCTGGGCTCGGGCTCGGGCGGCTCGTTCTCCTGGCGGAGCTGAGGCGCCAGGTTCGCCTGCCGGACCCGGCGGGGCAGGCCACCGGGCCCCATGGGGGGCTGTGGGGCCGCCTGGCGCGTCGGACCGCCGTTGCCGTCCCTTTCCCGGGCCTGGGTCTCGCGGGGCGTCTGGTGGGTCTCACGGGGCTCCTGGGGCGCCGGGAACGGCGCGTTGGGGGGCGCCGCGTGGGACGCCGCGTCCCAGCCCGTCTCCCACCCGGTCTCGCCGCCCGTCTCCCCGCGCGCGGGTACGGCCGGGTACTCCGCCTGATCCGGCGACGGGGCGCGGGCGGGCAGGTCCGTGACCACGCTGAGGGACGGGGCGGTGGCGGGCTGGTTCGGGGAGGCGTGTCTCGTCCTGCGCGGGAGGCCGTTGCCGTTGGCCGAGGGGGCGAGCGCGCCGGGAGGGGCGGCCTCGAACAGCTCTCCCGGACGTTCGGCGGCGCGCTCGGCGGGAGAGGACGTCCGCTCCGCGGTGAGGGTGAGCGGCGTGCCCTGCTGGGCGATCACCGAGCGGGGGATGAGGACGATGGCCGTGGTGCCGCCGAACGGCGAGCCGCGCAGGATGACCTGGACGCCGTGCCGGGAGGCGAGCTGGCCCACCACGAACAGGCCGAGCCGGTCGCTGTCCGCCAGGTCGAACTCCGGTGGGCTGGCCAGCCGCTCGTTGATCGCCTCGTACTCCGCGACGCTCAGGCCCAGGCCGCGGTCCTCGACCTCGACGGCGAACCCGTTGGCCACCACGTCGCCGCGCACGGTCACCGCGGTCTGCGGCGGCGAGTAGATCGTGGCGTTCTCGATCAGCTCGGCCACCAGGTGGGTGATGTCGGCGACCGCCGCCCCGTCGAGCGAGACGTCGGTTATCGGCATCACGTTGACCCGGGTGTAGTCCTCGACCTCGGCGATCGCGGCCCGCAGGACGTCGATCACCGGCACCGGCTTGCGCCAGGACCTGCCGGGCGCCGCGCCGGACAGGATGATCAGGCCCTCGGCGTGCCGCCGCATGCGGGTGGTCAGGTGGTCCAGCCGGAACAGGTCCTCAAGGCTGTCGGGGTCGGTCGCCCGCCGCTGCATGCTGTCGAGCAGGGTGAGCTGGCGGTGGAGCAGGCTCTGCTTGCGCCGGGCCAGGTTCACGAAGACCTGGCTGACACCGCGCCGCAGGTTGGCCTGGCCGACGGCGGCCTCCACGGCGGTGTGCTGCACCGAGCCGAAGGCCTGGGCCACGTCGTGCACCTCGGTCGAGCCGCCCGCCTGGATCGGCGGCGCCTCGGCCTGTACGTCGACCTCCTCGCCGCGCCGCAGGCGGTCCACGACGCGGGGGAGCCGCACGTTCGCCAGGTCCAGGGCGGCCGAGCGGAGCCCGGCCAGCTCGGCGGCCAGGCGGCGGCCGAAGCGGACCGAGATGATGATCGACGCGACCACCGCGATCAGGCCGACGCCGCCGGCGATCACGATCCGGACCATGACGCCGGTGGCGACCTCCTGGGCCCGTTCCGCCAGGACCTTGGAGGCGGCGAGGTTGACCTTGTCGAGCCAGGTCGAGATCGCGTTCGTGGTCGCCTTCCACTTGCTCGCCTCCGGGGCCAGCCGGCCGCCGGTCGACCCGGCGATGGCCTTCTCCAGGTCGGTGAACTTCTCGAAGGCAGAGGAGGCGAAGGTGTCGCGATACTGGGCGCCCAGCTCGGGATCCAGCGAGGCCGCGCCCCGGGTGTGCAGGAAGCGCCGGGTGGCGACGTACTCGCCGAAGGCCTTGCGCTCCTCCTCGGACAGCCGGTAGTCGATCAGCGCCCCGCTGATCAGCGCGTTCTCCCTGGCGATCATGTCGTGGGCGTTGCCCATCCCCTGCATGGCCGAGGCCTGCTGGAAGATCGAGAGATCGGGCACCGCGGCCATCTGGTCGTACACCAGGAAGACCGCGTCGAGGATCTGGTTGTAGTTCGACAGCACGCCCAGCCGCGTGTGCTGCCCGCTGTCGACGCCCGAGCGGACGCTCGGGAGCCTGTCGAGCTGGCGGAGCAGCTCGTCCAGCGAGTTGCGTAGTTCCGGGCTGCCGGAATCATCGGTTGTGGCGGCCTGCCTGAACCCCTCGACCGCGCGGTCGGTGCGGGCGCGCTGGTCGCCCATCCCGCTCGTGAGGACCCGGGAGCTGATCGCCACCGACGACTGCGTCCGCTCCGCCTGGAGCTGAAGACCCAGCTCGGTGGAGGTGACGCCCACCGTCTGGTAGAGGGCGTTCGCCCTCAGCAGTGCGATTCCGTCGCCGACGGTCAGGTTGAGCACGAAGCCCCACAGCGCGCTCAGTGACAGCAGCGGCAGGAGCAACAGCAAGAAAATCTTGAACCGAATCGAGCGGTTTCTAGAGCCCATGTCCACTCGTCCCAACCTCTGAGCGTGTGGAGGCTCGCGCCAATTTGGGGTGGATACGCCTCCGGAAGATCGCACAGGAGACTAGCACCGAATAAGGTCTTTGCGCAGTGGAGGATCTGATGATTAGTGTGATTACCGGGGCTAGTGCCGGAATTGGCGAAGCTGCCGCGGTGGAGCTCGCGAGACGCGGGCAGACAGTAGTTCTGGTTGGCCGTAATCCCGACAAGACAGCTCGGGTGGCGGAAAGAGTGAGGGCGGTCTCCGGGGTACTCCCGGATACTTTTACCTGCGATTACACCCTTCTGGGTGATGTGCGTAGGTTGGGGGACGAACTGCTGTCCCGCTATGAGCGGATCGACACCCTCGTCAACAACGCGGGCGTCATGACCACCGAGCGCACGCTCACCCGCGACGGTCACGAGACGATGATCCAGGTCAACCACCTGGCTCCCTTCCTGCTGACGAACCTGCTGCTCGAACGGGTCGCGGGGCGTGTGATCACCACCAGCTCCCGGGCGGGCAAGACCGGAGGCCTCGACCCGTCCGATCTCGACCGCGAGCGGCGGCGCTGGAGCGGCTGGCTCCAGTACGGGGACTCCAAGCAGGCGGGCGCCCTGTTCACGGTGGAGCTGGCCCGCCGCCTCCAGGGCACAGGGGTGACCGCGACCTGCTTCCATCCGGGCGTGATCAAGACGGAGTTCGCCCCGTCGACGTTCATGATGTGGATGGTGAAGAACGTTCCAGGCATGGGCCAGACGGTCGAGGAGGGCGCGAGCACCATGGTCCACCTCGCCACCCATCCGGACGGCGCCGCCCATCCGGGCCGCTACTTCGCCAAGGGCGCCCTCGCGGCCGTTCCCAAGAGGATGAGCGACCCCGCGCTGGCCCGCGCCCTCTGGGACGCCAGCGCCGCCGCCGTCGCGTGACCGCCCGCGCGGCGCGGTAGGGGCGCCACGTCCGCGCGGGCACCCGTGGCCCGCGCGGCCGGGGCCGGTGAGTCCCGCGCCCGAGGCGTGCCGGTGCGCGGGGCGGCCGACGGCGGGCGCCCCGCGCACCGGGCGCGCGGCCGTACGGCGGGCGTGCGCACGGTTCGCAGCGGGGATTTCCCCGCGTGTCACCGGCCGTTCGCCGGGTGTTGGGGGGATCCGGTTACGGTCCGGGGCTGTGAGCGTCACAACCCCGCTGCGGGCCGTCCTCCCGCCCGCCGCGGCCAGGGACCCGTTCTTCGACAACGCCAAGTTCCTGGCGATCACCCTGGTCGTGTCCGGCCATCTGATCGAGGATCTGCGGGACGTCCCGGCCGCGCACGCCGCCTACTTCTTCGTGTACACGTTCCACATGCCGCTGTTCATCGTGCTCAGCGGCTACCTGTCACGAAATTTCACCTTCTCGTCCGGCAAAGCGCGCAAGCTGATCAGCACCCTCGCCGTCCCGTACGTGATCTTCGAGCTGATCTACTCGCTGCCGCGCTTCTTCCTGTACGGCAAGCTCGACATCAGCCTCCTCGACCCGTACTACCTGACCTGGTTCCTGATGTCGCTGTTCCTGTGGCGGCTGTCCACGCCGGTCTGGCAGCAGCTGCGGTGGCCGCTGGTGGTCGCGGTCGGGCTGTCGCTGCTGTCGGGGATGAGCAGGCTCCCCGACGAGCTGTCGATGAACCGCACCCTCGGCCTGCTCCCGTTCTACGTGCTCGGGCTCATGCTGCGGCCCGAGCACTTCGAGTGGCTCAAGAAGCGGTGGGTCCGGGTCGCGGGCGCGGTGACCCTGGTCGCCGGCGCGGTCCTGGCGCTCGCCGTGCACACCTCCGTGAAGACCGAGTGGATCCGCTGGCGGCACGCCAACGACGTGATCGGGGTGGACGACCTCACCGGCAGCCTGATCCGCCTGGGCATGCTGGCCGCGGGGGCGCTGCTCGTCGCCGCGTTCCTGGCGATCACCCCCTCCAGGCGCACCTGGTACTCCGGGCTCGGCATGGCGACCATGTACGCCTACCTCCTCCACGGCCTGGTCGTGAAGGTCGCCGAGCGGTTCTACGGTGACTGGGCCCAGACCCTGCCCGGGGTGGCGGCCGTGGCGCTCTTCGGGGTCGGGCTCGCCGCCCTGCTGTGCACGGCGCCGGTGCGGCGCGTCACCCACTGGGCGGTCGAGCCCGGCATGAGCTGGGCCTTCACCAGGCTGAGAAAACCAGGCTGAGAAAACCAGGCTGAGAACCAGGGACGAGAGGGCCGGGCTGACCGACCGGGCTCACCGGGCCGTCCGGTCGCGGAGGTCAGGCCAGGAGCGGCCCGCGAGAAGGGCGGCCCTGGAGCTCCGCGACCGCGCGGTAGGCGGCGGTGACGGCCGCGTCGGCGCGCGCGGCGGGAACGGAGTCGGAGTTGGCGATCGCGATCCGGCCGTGCGGCCTGCGGGCGACGGCCGCTGGGGGCTGCCCGTCGGGGTAGAAGTCGAGGTCCCACGGGGTGGCGTACTCGGGTGCGTAGCCGTGTCCCCACCGGTTGACCGTGATCGCCTCGATGTCGCGGGCCGCGTCGAAGCCCCCCGGCCCGAGCAGGCGGGCGAGCTGGTCGCGGATGCTGTACTCCAGGTGGTCGTACGGCGTCCCGATCAGGGCGTACCGCCCGGCGACCGAGCCGTGCGCGGGTGACACCCCGGGCGTGACAGGGGTGCTGACCATGTGCGCGGCGATCGGCTCCCCGGGCCTCCTCGGGCACCTGTAGCCACCGACGTCCGCCGGGTCGTCGAGCTCGGCCACGCACCAGCGGGCACCGGTGAACCGGGCGCGCCTGATCCCCATCTCCCTCCAGGCCCGCCAGTCGCGGAGCTGGACCGTCGCGTAGAGCAGGGGCACCTTGACCGCCCGCCGCAGGGCCGCCCGTTGCGCGGGCGGGAGGTCGTCGACCAGGTAGGGGATCATCGAGTTCCAGCAGGCCATGATCACGCCGCCCGCCCGTACGGTCCTCACCCGCTCGCCGTCGAAGTAGCCGACCGTGGCGCCGGTGGCCGCGCCGGGGAGACCGTCGTTGGCGGCCGAGACCACCGGGCTGGACAGGCGCACGCGCACCCGGTTGCCCGGCCGGTCGAGCACGCCGTAGTCGAAGTTCGCGGTGGTGATGTCCTTCACGCCGCCGGCGGTGGCGAAGCCGGGGATCATCCGGGCGGCCATCATCCGGACGATCGCCTGGTTGCCCTCGGGGAAGCGGCAGACGCGCGGTTCGCCCGCGTCCCACTCCTTGATCACGGTCGGGGAGTTGTACCTGGACGGCTTGGACCTGTCGAGCCCGAGCCCCTGGAACCCCGCGTACCGGTACTCGTCGGCGCTGCCCCAGGCGTCGATCGCGCCGAAGGCGTCGGAGCCGTAGGCCCACTCGTCGTTCGGCATGGTCCTGACGAACGCCAGCACGTCCGGGTGGACCCCGCAGACGTCCCTGAGGAAGCCCGAGTAGGTCAGCCGGGCCAGCCGCGCCTGTTTCTCCTCGCCCGACAGGCCGGGGAACCAGTCGGGCGGATCGCCGTACAGCATGAGCAGGTCCCTCCTGGCCTGCTCCGCGACGGGCAGCTCGGCGATCCACCGGGGAGCGCTCCTGCCGGGCGCGAGCACGACAAGCCTCTCTTCGGGGAAGGTCTCCCGGTCGCAGAAGACGCTGTCGTGCATCCCCAGGCTCGCGTACAGCCCCCGGCCGGAGGGTTCCCCGAGCCTCTCGGGGCGGATGTCCAGCTTGGCGAGCAGGTCCTTGCCCTCGGGGGTCCACGCCGACGGGCTCTCCATCGACCGCGAGCCGCCGTACGCGACCAGCGGCCCCTTCCTGGCCGCCGGGCGGAACTCGTTGCGCAGGGCGTGCCCGCCGATGTCGTCGTGGTTGTCGAGGATCAGGATCCGCGCGCCGGGCTCACGCTCCAGCCATCGGTGGGCCGCGCTGAGACCGCTGATCCCCGCGCCGACCACGACCAGGTCGTAGTGCTCGCCGGTGGGCTCCGGGGTGCCCGCGTACGACCAGAACCGCCGGTCGCGGAGCGCGTGGGGCACGCTGAGCGCCTCCGCGGTGTCGCCGCGCAATCCCGTGAGGGACGGCGGATAGGACATGTCAGGCGAAAGCTCCAGATCCTCCATGGGTGCGGCGGGATAGGTGTCCCGCCCGCCGGCCCCGGGCAGCGAGCACGCCGCCGCGATCCCCGTGGCCGCGATCACCCCATCGAAGAAGTCCCGGCGGGAGATGGGCCGGTCCATGCCGAGTTCCAGGGCCTTACGTGGATTGATCTCGTGAGGATCGGTCATGGGGCGATCATCACGATGTGAATGGATCGGCGGGGCTGCCTCGCTGCGTTTTCGGGAAGTTTTTACCCACGCCATTAACGTACTGTCGCGACATTCCCTGTATAAGCGTTATGTCGTGGTCGCATGGAATCACAGGGGGTGGGGAGGCGATATGGCATTGGCGGTACGCCGGCCCGTCCGGTCCGGGGGAAGGGGCCCTCGCGGCGAGCGCCCGGGATGCGTACCACTCCACCTCAAACCCCCTTTACCTGCTGCTGCGTCCCTTTCCGTCCGTTCGGCCCCGGGGGTGCCGGGCGGAGGCGTGTCGCGGGGAGTATTGCGACAACGCTCAAAATCACGAAGGATCGGCGCCGTAAGTCCGGTCGCGTCCGTGCCTTCGGATGGCGCGCGGTTAAGTGGGACATGCCGGTTCGGGGCTTGTATTCGCGCCCCTTTCCGCAGGCGGTAAGGAAAGTGTCGCGCGGAAGGTAAGCGGGGCCGCGACACCGGAAAGGGGCGCGCGGAACGAGATCTCGGGGAAAGCGACGAGCGGAGCGGCGGAACCGGGAAAGGCGTCCGGTGAAGCGGTTCCCGAACGGGTGAGCAGCCGCTCGCCGGAGCCCGAATCCCCGGCGGCACCGGCCCTGGGCTCCTCCGATCCCTCCCGGACGACGCCGCTCCCGGCGCCGGCGCGGGGAGCTGCCCGCCGTCCGAAACACCGGGACGGACCGCCGATTCCCCTCCCCGGCACCGGGACACCCGGTCTCCGGCCCCGGATCGGAGCCGATTCGCGGAGCCCTTACGGCGTGTCCCGCACGAGCTCGGGGGGCGTCCCGTGCGAGCGGCCAATAATTCGGGTCACTCCGTTATGTGTTGTTCCTCTTTCCTCGGGCATACGCCTGGCAGCTGAGCAGACAGGGAGCGTGGAACATGACAGTCACCGGCATCATTACCGCCATCGTCATCGGCGCCATCATCGGTGCCCTGGGCCGGCTCGTCGTGCCCGGCAAGCAGGGCATCCCGATCTGGCTGACCATCGTGATCGGTATCGTCGCCGCACTCATCGGCACCGTGATCGCCGGAGCCCTCGGGGTCTCCGCCACGTCCGGTATCGACTGGATCGAGCTGATCATCCAGATCGCCCTGGCCGCAGTCGGCGTCATCCTGGCGGTGAGCCTGTACGGCAGGCGAGGCGTCCGCTAGTCCGTGACCTGGGGCGGCCGTTTTCCACGGGGAGATCCCGAGGAAATCCGGAGACCACCGCCCCGGGCACCCGCGACGGCCCCGCCCCGGATCTTTCCGGGGCGGGGCCGTCGTCGTGTTCCGCACCGCCCGGACGCGCGGTACCGCCCAGGCCCGAGCCGGAAGACCGGAAGGCCAAAGGGTCGGAAGTCCGGAAGTCCGGGAAGCCAGAAGGCCAGAAGGCCAGAAGTCCGGGAGGCCGGGGGCCAGAAGGTCGGAAGGTCGGAAATCCGGGAGGCCGGAAGGTCGCGAGGTCAGGAGGCCGACGGTCCGGAAAATAAGGAGTTCTTGACAAGTTAATTTGTCGGCCGTAGCCTGTGGTCATGCAGGACATCGCCGTGATCGAAGACCCGGCCGCCGCCGAGGCCTCGCTGGACCCCATCCGGGCCCGGCTGCTGGCCGAGCTGAGCGAGCCCGGCTCCGCGACCATGCTGGCCGCCAAGGTCGGCCTGCCCCGGCAGAAGGTCAACTACCACCTGAAGACGCTTGAGGCACACGGGCTCGTCGAGCTGATCGAGGAGCGGCGCAAGGGCAACGTCAACGAGCGCATCATGCGTGCGACCGCGGCCTCCTACGTGATCTCCCCGACCGCGCTGGCGCTGGTCGAGCCCGACCCGGCCCGCTCCCCCGACCAGCTGTCTGCGAGCTGGCTGCTGGCCGTCGCGGCCCGGCTGGTCCGCGACGTCGGGACGCTCATCACCGGCGCCGCCAAGGCGCGCAAGCGCGTCGCGACCTTCGCGATCGACGGCGAGGTGCGCTTCGCCTCGGCCGCCGACCGGGCCGCGTTCGCCGGGGAGCTCGCCGGGGCCGTCACGGCCCTGGTGTCCAAATACCACGACGAGTCCGCCGAGAGCGGCCGCGACCACCGGATCGTCGTCGCCCTCCACCCGAGCGTGAAGGAAGCCCGATGACACACCCGTTCGAGCTGAGCCAGGAGATCGAGCTCGCCGCCACCCCCGAGCAGGTCTGGGACGCGATCGCGACCGGGCCGGGCGTCGACTCCTGGTTCATGGGACGCACCGAGCTCGGCACGTCCGCCGGCGGCCCCGCCCACCTCACGATGATGGGCCACACCCAGCAGGCCACGATCACCGCCTACGAGCCCGGAGCCCGCCTCGCGACCCGCGGCGCGGAGGCTCCCGACGGCCGGTTCATGGCGATGGAGTATCTCATCGAGGGACGCGGCGGCGGCACGACCGTGCTGCGGCTCGTGCAGAACGGCATGCTCGGTGACGACTGGGAGACCGAGTTCGAGGCGATGAAGGCCGGCTGGCCCATTTACCTGGAGACCCTCAGGCAGTACCTCATCCACTTCACCGGCCGCACCCCGTCGGTCACGGCGGTCTTCCGGCCCGGAGCGGGCGGCCCGGACGCGGTCTGGAAGATCGTCACGGAGTCGCTGGGCGTCACGCCGGACGTCGGCGAGGGCGACGACGTCCGGCTCCCCGACGGCTCCGCCGGGGTCGTCTACTACGCGAACCTGCCCGTCAACCTGGGCGTCCGGACGGGCGAGGGCCTGTACCGGTTCATCCACTCCGGCACCGCCCGCGGCGACGCCCTCGTGCTCGGCCACCAGAACTTCGCGGGCCGCGACGAGCAGGCCGCCTGGGACGCCTGGATGGCCGAGAACTTCGGCTGACCGACCACCCCGATGCCCACGCCGGTGGTGCGACACCTCGGCGACACACCCCCTGAAGGAGCAATCCCATGCGTATCCTGATCATCGAGTTCATGAGCCTCGACGGCGTCGTGCAGGCGCCGGGCGGGCCCAAGGAGGACACCGACGGCGGCTTCGCCCACGGCGGCTGGTCGGGCCCGTTCTTCGATCCGGAGGTGGTCGGCGGCACCTTCGACGGCGCGCTGAGCGGGGCCGAGGCGCTGTTGTTCGGGCGCCGCACGTGGCAGACCATGGCCTCGGCGTGGCCCGGACGAGCCGGTGACCCGTTCGCCGACCGGATGAACGCGATCCCGAAGTACGTCGTGTCCCGGACACTGGGCGACGACGAGCTGACGTGGAACAACACCACCCGCATCCCCGGCGACGAGGCCGTTTCCCACATCCGGAAGCTGCGCGAGACCGGCGACGGCGACCTGGTGGTCATGGGGAGTCCCACCCTCGCGCGCACCCTCCTGAGCGAGGGCCTGGCCGACGAGCTCCGGCTCATGGTCATGCCGGTGATCCTCGGCGGCGGCAAGACGATCTTCCCTGACGACGGTGGCCTGCACACGCTCGAACTGGTCTCCACGGTCACCAGCGACGCGGGTGTGAACGTGTGCACCTACCGGACGACCGGCTGAATTCCCGGGACATCCCGGTGGTCAGAAGGTGACCGGTGTCCCCCTTTCGAGACGGGCGATCTCGTCCTCCGAGAGCCGCAGCGCACCGGCGGCCACGTTGGCGACCAGATGGTCCGGGTCGCCGGTGCCCGGGATGGCCAGCACGTGCGGCCCGCGCAGCAGCGTCCACGCCAGCCGGACCTGTGCCGCCGTCGCCCCGTGGGCGCGCGCGACGGCCAGGACCTCGTCGTTCTCGGCGCCGCTCGCGCCCGCCTCGCGCCCGTCCCCGGCGATCGCGAAGAACGGCACGAACGCGATGCCCCGCTCCCCGCAGGCGCGCAGGAACTCGTGGCGCTCGGGGCTCGCGCCGAGACCGTACCTGTTCTGCACGCAGACCACCGGGGCGATGGCCAGGGCCTCGGCGAGATGCTTGGGCCTGACGTTGGAGATGCCCAGGTGGCGGATCAGCCCGGCGTCGCGCAGCTCGGCCAGCGCGCCGAAGCGCTCGGCGATCGAGTCGGGTCCGTGGACGCGCAGGTTCACCACGTCGAGATGGTCGCGGCCGAGCTGGCGGAGGTTCTCCTCGACCTGGCCGCGCAATTGCTCCGGCCCGGCCGGGGGCAGCCACGCACCCGACGGATCCTTGCCCGGCCCGACCTTCGTGGTGATGACCAGGTCATCCGGGTACGGGGCCAGCGCCCGGTTGATCAGCTCGTTGGCGGAACGCAGCGGCGAGAAGTAGAACGCGGCGGTGTCGATGTGGTTCACCCCGAGCTCGACCGCGCGCCGCAGCACGGCGATCGCCCGGTCACGGTCGCTCGGGGTGCCGTCGGCGTTCGCCGTCAGGCGCATCGCGCCGAATCCGATCCGGTTGACGACCAGATCGCCGAGTTCCCACGTGCCCGCCACCGCCGCTGTGATGCTCTCCGGGTTCATGGGCGAAGTCTGCCAGCACCTCCCGAACGCCCGGAAACGCCGACGGTGGCCGGCGTCCGTCCCCGCGCGATCGGCCGATCGCGCGGGGACGGTGATCCTGGTGTCGCGGGTTATCGGCGGATGACACCTGGGTCGGGATCGAGGCTGATGGAGTCGAGGTTGACGTTGCCGTTGTCGTTGGGACCGTACGTGAAGGTCAGCGGGGTGGTCTTGCTGAGGCGGAGGCCGACCTGGTGCTCGGACCAGGTGGCCCAGTTCTGCAGGGTGGGCAGCCGGAGCTGGAGGGACTGCGTCCCGCTGGAGAGGGTCATGGTCTGGGTGGTGCCCATGGCGTTGGCGTAGCGCAGGCGGACGGTGTAGAGGCCGTCGACGGTGACCGGGGCGTTGAAACGGACGCCGCTGTCCTTGGTCTTCAGGCAGGCCACGAAGCCGGTGCCGGTGTAGCCGGCGTGCTCGGTGCGCAGGCACGCGCCGCTGACGAGCTGCGCGGACTCCGCTTCGAGCCTGCGGGGGCCGGTGGCGAGAAGTGCGCTGACGGACAGCAGGTCGGCCGCGACGTCCGGGGCGATCGGCTCGGCGTTGACCAGGGCGGTGAACCGGTTGAGGGCCTCCCGCATCCCGGCCAGGTCGCCGGCGACCGCCGCGGTGATCGCGGCTTTGACCTCAAGGGCGAGTCCGCCGGACAGGGCCGGGCTGAGGGCGCCCGCGTCCGTTGCCAACCGCACCTTCAGGGCGAGGGACAGGAGTGCCTCCGGTGTGCCGAGCCGGGTGGTGAGCCGGTCGTCGATGGCGGTGCGGGCCTGCGCGGTCACCTCGGTGAGGGGGAGACCGTAGAGGGCGAGGCGTACTTCCTGGAGGGCCAGGAGACGGCCGGTCGGGTCGCCCTGGCGGAGCAGGGTCTCGGCCTTGGTGATCATGGGCTTGAGGAGCTCCGCCGCGGACGAGGTCACCTCGCGGGACTTCCGCAGCTCCCGGACGAGGTCGAGCAGCGAACGCGTCTGTGCGACGCGGACCGATTCACCGTGTTTGCCGGTGGGGGCGCCGACCTCGACCCGGAAGTCCTGGTCGGGAACCTCGGAGGCGGGCAGTGTCCATTCGACGGTCCTGGCTCCGTCGCCCGCGACGCGGACGCGCCGGGCATCGCCGACGGCGCGGCCGTCGAGGAACACCTGGGCCTGGAACTCCGCCACGGTGCTGCCGGTGTTGGTGAGCTGAGCCTTCACGGTGAGCTGCTGGGTGGCCGGGTCCAGCACGGCTTCGGGGGTGTCGTAATCGGCGCGGGGCGTGGCGTACCGGGGGAGGTCACGGAGCTCCTTGGCGGTCGCGGGCCTGATCCTGACCGCCTGGCCGCCGGCGGCGACGAGCGACATCGACAGCCGGGTGGACGACCTGACCAGGGTCTTGCGGATCTCGACGGGCAGCGGGTCGCCCTTCCAGGTGGTCTCCTGGGCGTCGGCGTAGGTCTCCGCCACGAAGGTGCCGTGGGAGAGGAACGACAGCGGCACCTCAAGGACCCGGTCGTTCTCGTCGGTGATCGCGCCGAGGTACCAGGTGTCGCCGTTGCGCCGGGCGGTCGTGGTGTGGTCGCCGATGGCGCTGTCCAGGACGCGGGTCTCGTCCCAGGTGGCGGGCATGTCCTTGAGGAAGGCGAAGCCGGGGTGGGCGGCGTAGTTCTCTGGGGTGTCCGCGAGCATCTGCAGCGGGCTGAAGAACGTCGGGTACAGCGCGAGCTGTGCGGCCGAGGTGGTCTGGACGCGGGTGTTGAGCCGGGCCGGGTCCCACGTGACGTTCAGGACGCCGGGCGTGTAGTCGGCGGGTCCTCCCATGAACCGGGTGAAGGGGAGGATCGTGGCCTGCGCGGGCGGGTTGCCGTTGGCGCCCATGTAGTTGTGCTGCTCCATGCCCGCGACGCCCTCGCCCGACATCATGTTCGGGTAGGTGCGCGCCAGGCCGGTGGGCTTGATCGCCTCATGGGCGTTGACCGTGATGCGGTGCCGGGCCGCCGCGTCGATCACCCGCTGGTAGTGGCGGACGGCCTCCTGGTCGTAGTGGCTGCGATTGACGCCGCCGAGCAGGAACTTCGTGGCGTAGCCGGTCTTGATCGCGTGGATGCCGAGTTCCTCGTACTTGGAGAAGATCTGCTCCAGATACTGGTCGTAGTAGTCGATGTTGCCCCGGGTCTCGTTGTGCGCGATGTACCCGATGCCGTTCTCGGCGGCGTAACGGAGGACCTCGGGGAGGTCGAAGTCGGCCTGCGGGGTCAGGAAGTCCTGGTTCGCCCAGCTGCCGCCGGAGTTGGTGTTCCAGCCCTCGGCCAGCACGAACTTCGCGCCCGCCTCCTTGGCCAGGTCGATGTACTGCTTGACCCGTGCGGTGGTCGCGCCGTGCTTGGGCCCGGCGTTCCAGGTGGTGTGCCTGCGCTGGAGCTCCCACCAGACGCCCACGTACGTCGCGGGCTTGATCCAGGACGTGTCGTCGCAGATCGCGCACGGGTCGTTGAGGTTCTCGATCAGATGGGACTCACCCAGGTCGCCGGGGCGTTCGCCCACGGTGAGGGTGCGCCAGGGCGTGGAGAACGCGCCGTTCAGCTTGGCCTTGGTGCCGTCGGGGAGGGCGATCAGGTCGCTGGAGAACCGGCCGGGCCGTCCCGGCACCGACTTCAGCGTCATGCTGGGGTAGTCGGTCAGGTCGGCCTCGTGCACCACCACGTAGGAGTCGGCGGCGGGGGAGGCGGTGATGGGGGTCTGGGCGGTGGAGACGCCGGACAGGGGCAGGTCGCGGTAGTGCTGCTCGTCGGCGGCCCAGGTCTTGCCCGCGGGGATCGACCAACTCCGCGCGCCGGGGTCGAGGGCGAACTCGGTCTGCTCGGCGGTGACGGTGTAGGCCTCCAGGCCGGGCTGGTCGGGGAAGCGGTAGCGGAAGCCGACCCCGTCGTCGAAGACCCGGAACACCAGGTCGAGCTTGAACCCCGTGTCGGCCTGGACCGCGTGGACGGTGAGCTCCTTCGCGTGGTTCCTGACCTCGCTCGACGTCCCCCAGACCGGCTTCCACGTCTCGTTGATCGTGCGCCGTTCGACGGACTCTACGGCCATGCCCTGTGTGAGGCTGGGGCGTCCCGCGAGATCCACACCGAGCCCGGACGCGCCGACGAGTGTCTTGCGGTGCTTCGTCACGCTGTAGGTGAGACGCCCGTCGACGACGGTGACCGCGACCCGCAGATCACGGTCCGGCGACTCGACGACATGAGCGCCCTCCCCGGCGACCTCGGCGAGGGCACCGGAGGCAGGCATGGGTTCCTCGGCCAGCGCCGGCACCGCCACGATCCCTCCGGAGACCACGACGGCCGCCGTCATCGAGAGCAGTCCCGCCCATCTTCTTCTCCGCGCGGCCTTCTTACGTTCCATGCACGCCTCTTCTAACGGGGTGGTGATGTGACGGAAAAGACTCCGTGACATGTTCCGTGACGTTAGGGGCCAGAAAAGACTCTGGTCAACACCCTTAATACGATTTAATTAGTGCACTAAGCATCCAAATTAGATAGGCTCGGCCGGTGTTCACCACACAGAACCAGCGGATCGAACGCAGCAGGCGCGCGATCCTCGACGCGCTGAACCAGTCCTTCCCCGCGACCCGGCAGGAGCTGAGCCGCCGGACCGGCCTCGCGCCGAGCACGGTGGCGGGGATCGTCCGGGGCCTGCTGGCCAAAGGGCTGGTGCAGGAGCACGAGGCCGCCGACCACGCGGGGCGCGGCAGGCCGTCGTCGCGGCTGTCGCCGCGCCGCCTTCCGGGGTATCTCGTCGGGATCGACTTCGGGCACAGGCACGTCTCGGCGGCGCTCGCCTCGACCGCGCAGGAGATCGTCGCCGAGGGCACGGTGCGTCTCGACGTGGACGCCTCGGCGAGCAACGCGCTCGACCAGGCGGCGATCCTGGTCGCCGACCTGCTGGAGCGAGCGGAGGTCCCGGCCGGTTCGGTGCGGCGGACCGTGGCGGGGATCCCGGGGCCGATCAACCAGGCGACCGGCACGATCCAGTCGGCCACGATCCTCGCTGGCTGGGCCGGGGTCCGGCCTCGGCAGGAGCTGATCGCCCGGCTCGGCGGGGAGGTGGTGATCGCGAACGACGCGGAGCTCGCCGCGCTGGCCGAGCACACCCACGGGGCCGGGCAGAACGTGTCCGACCTGATCTACGTCAAGGCGTCCCACGGCATCGGAGCCGGGCTGATCCTCGCGGGCAGGCGATACACCGGGGCATACGGGGCGTCAGGGGAGATCGGCCACACGCTGGTCCAGGAGGGCGGGGCGCAGTGCCGTTGCGGGCAGCGCGGCTGCCTCGAATCGGTGGTGTCGATCGGCGAGGTGTGGAGGCAGCTCGTCGCGGCGGGTCTGCCGCCCTCCGAACGGCCCGACGACCTGTTCCTGAACGCCCTGGTCCACAACCCGGTCGTGGCCCGGATCGTCACCGACGCGGGGCGCCGGCTCGGACGGGTCCTGTCGGACCTGTGCAACGCCCTGGACCCCGCGATGATCATCATCGGCGGCGAACTGGCGACCGCGGGGGACCCCCTCCTGGAAGGAGTCCGCGAATCCCTGCGCCGCTTCGCCCAGCCCGCGATCAGCGACCGTGTCCAGATCCGCTCCTCCCCCCTGGGCCCCCGCGCCGCCCTCGTCGGAGCTCTGACCCTCGCCGCCACGGCGCCTGGAGCCGCCCCGGTCCGGTAGCCCCATCAGGACTTTCGGCTACGCGGCGGCATGATCGCCTTAGGAGAGCGGTCGCGGGTAGGAGCGATCATCAGGGGCGACATGACGAGCAGCGGGATGAAGAGCGGCCGACGTCTCATGCCCTCATGCCGTACGGCTTCAAGGGGTGCCGCACGTCGCGGGGCAGAACGTGACCTCGGGGTAGCGCGGTGACGGCCCCTCCAGCAGAGGCTGCCGCCGTGACTTCAGGTGCCGGTCGAGGAAGGCCGCCACGTAGGTGCGGGTGAGCTCGGCGGAGCGCGCCGCGGACAGGGCGCCGGGGGCGGGCCTGATGCCGAGGGCGCCCGCCAGCAGCGGCAGGTCGGTGGAGGACTGGTGGTCGGAGCCCGTCAGGACGAGCCAGCGCTTCCACCCGGTCAGCAGCTTCCAGTCGCGGTCCCACGAGGTGTCGCGGCCCCCGGGGACGTGCTGCGGCGAACCGATGAACATGAACGGCCGGGTGAACCCGCTCTTGGGAATCCGGGCGTAGGTGGTGCCGTCCATGTCGATTCCGGCGCGTACGCGTGGGTCTTTGACCATGGCCGCCATGGCGGCGGCCCCGCCGATCGACTGACCTGCCATCGCGATCCGGGAGCGGTCGATCAGACCGGAGCCGTCCCACTCCGATGGCAGCCGATCGAGCACGAAGGAGACATCGGCCGCCCGGCCCTGGACCAGCCCGGTGCCGAAGCCCGGGTCGGTGTCGCTGTCGCAGGCGAGGCATTCGGCGACCCGCCCGCCGGGGAAGGTGGTGGCGTAGCTCTCGTAGGTGTGGTCGATCCCGGCCACGACATACCCCCTGCTGGCCAGATCCTCGGCCAGGGACGTGAGCGTGCTCACCGGCTTGGTGAAGCCGGGAGAGAGCACCACCAGCGGGAATCCGCGCCCCGCGGGTTCGGCGTCCTCGATGGCGTTCGTGCGCGTCTTGCTCAGCGTGTCGTACGGTGCGCCGGTGATCCTGGAGCCCTTCAGGGTGAGCTCCGACTCCTTCGGCGTCATGTACGGCGCCCGCTGCCCCTCCCGCCGCTCGGTCGGATACCACAGGGTGACCTTGAGCTCTCTGGCGTCGGCGTCGAGGTCCCAGGGATCGGGGCGGGAGGCGTCTTTCAAATACAGGGCGGTGGTGCCGACCGGATGGGCGCCGGTGGGGGCCGGCAGGGTGGCGGGGCCGGTCGGTGTGGCCGACGGGCCGACGGCGGCACGGGGCGGTGCGGGGGCGGAGCAGGCGGACGCGGCGAGGACGACCAGTCCCGCGGCGACGGCCAGGAGCTGTCTCATGGGGAGGTCCATTCACGTGTGCAGCAAGGCCAGGGCCTTGGCCAGTGCGGGGTCGCGTCCGGCGGCCGCGTCCTTCGGGGTCAGGGGTATGTGGTGGTCGGGCGGCACGCCGACCCGGTCGATCACCTCGCGATCGGGCCCCAGGTGGTGCTTGTCGGGGAAGCTCAGGAGGGTGTTGTTACCGAGCAGGTACGGTTGCGCCGGGCCGGAGACGAGCCCGGCGGTTCTGGTACCGACCAGCGGGCCGATGCGCAGGTCCTTGACCGCGGAGCTGAAGTGCTCACAGGCCGAGGCGCAGCCGCGGTCGGTGAGCACCACCAGCGGCAGGTGCAGCAGTTCGACGGTGTCGTCGGTCCGCGACGCTTCGCACCTGGCGTCCACGGTGCACTGGTAGGCGGTGTTCTTGCCGTGGACGAACGCGCTCAGCAGCCGGATCGTCTCCACGGGGCTGCCGCCGCCGTTGCCGCGCAGGTCCAGCACGACGCCGGACAGCGTCCGGCCCTTTCGCAGCCTGGAGATCGCCTTGAGAACCCGGTTGGCGGAGTCGGGGGCGAATCCGGTCATCCGCACGTAGGCGATGTCGTCGTCCAGCAGCTCCGACTGCACCACCCGCAGGGTGGCCGGATCGCGCTGGAAGAGGCCGGGTTTGAGGGTGACGCTCCAGCGGCGGCCGGTGCTCTGCCGCAGCAGCCGCAGTCGCACCGGCCGCGCGTCGGGGTACCTGGGGTAGAGGGCGGCGATGGCGGGGGTGGCCTTGTCGTCGATGAAGGGCGCCGAGCCGTTGACCGCTTCGATGAGGTCGCCGGGGCGCAGGCCGGCGGCCCGCGCGGCGCCGCCCTGCACGGTGGTGACGAACAGCGGGGCGACGGCGGTGCCGGGGTTGGCGTTCGCCTGGGGGCCGTTGACGTTCGCCGCCAGGCCCAGGCCGTAGCCGTCGCCGTCGTAGTGGTCGGGGTGGCGCGTGACGTCGTGCGCCCAGCGGGCGTGGTTGTCGCCGAGGGCGGCCACGATGGCCTCCAGGGTGACGACGGCCAGCCGGTCGCGCAGGTCGGGGACCTGGTCGGTGGTCTTGCGGTAGGCGGTCTCGAAGGCGGCCCAGTCGGCTTTGCGGTCGCCGGTCAGCGCGGGCATGGTCGCCTCGGGTACGTCGTGCCCGTTGCGGTTGAGCTCCTGGGTCAGGGCGACGAATCCGGCGGTCAGCAGCGCGCGAGCGTCCAGGGTGGCGCCGCTGTAGTAGTTGCCGAGGATGCAGAGGTACGCCTGCTCGATGACGTCGATCGTGGTGGCCGTCTCCGCCTTGGGCGGTCCCTGGGGGCGTGCGCAGGCCGTCGCGCCCGCCGTGCTCGCCTGGATGCGCGGCGGCGCCGGCGCCGTGCAGGCCGCCGCCAGCAGGAGCGCGAGCCCGGCGGCCGCGGTCCTGACGGCGGTCATGACAGGCGCCTTCGGACCCACCAGAAGCAGAACCATGTGAGGCCGGCGGTGAGCAGGGCGTAGATCCCGGTCTCGATCCACTGGAAGGGCCAGAAGCGCTCCAGGGGCTGGTAGCTCGCCTGCTGCCGGTAGCCGAGCCGGTTGACCTCGACCAGGCACCCGTCCATGCCCGCTCCCGCTCCCGCCCCCGGCGGTGCGCAGGGCCCCGACGTGGTGGAGGTCTTGACGGCGCCTTCCGTACCGCTACTGGCGATCTTGCGCCCGGACGGATCGACGAAGTCGCTGGACAGGACCCAGGCGCCGGCGTGACCGGGAACGGCTGACTCCAGCACAATGTGCACGAACTGGGTTTCGCCCCGCTGTATACCGATGCCGTCCACGTTCGCCTTGCTGAGTTCGAAGGTCGATGTGACCGGGGGCATCAGGTGGGGCCGGACCAGCAGCGGCATGGCGATCTGGATTACGGTGAAGACGGCCAGGGTGAGGGCCATGGCGGCCAGCGTGCGGCGCACCAGCATGCCCACGGTCACGCCCAGGACGAAGGCGAAGGCCGCGTACCCCATCGGCGCGATACCGCGCGCACTGAACACCAAAGGAGCCATCAGGGCCAGCTCCGGAGTGGCCGACTTGTCCAGGGGGTCGGACCACCAGGTCGCCGCGAGGCCGCACAGGCAGGCGGCGGCGATGGCGACCAGGCCGGTGAGCGTGAGCTTGACCGCCAGCCAGCGGCCGCGGGTGATGCTCTGGTTCCACACCAGCAGGTGCGTGCCCGCCTCCAGCTCGCGGGTGATCAGCGGTGCTCCCCAGAAGAGCCCGACGAGGGCGGGCAGGAGCAGCACGACGAGGCTGACGGCCGTGAAGGGCAGCTGGTACTCGTCGAAGAAGCGGTCGTAGAAGCGGTCGCAGGTACTGTCCTGCGTACAGGCGGCGATCCCGGTGGAGTATTGGGAGGCCAGGTCCGGCCCGGTCAGGGCCAGGGCGGCGATGAGTGTGACGAGCAGGGCGGCCATCATCGCGGCCGATCCGCGGAACTGGCGCCAGGTCAGCCAGATCATCGCTGCACCTCCAGGGCGGCCCGCCGGTTCTCGGCGGTGCGCTTTTCCATGTAGGCCAGGACGAGGTCCTCCAGGCCGAGCCGGCTGACCGTCCAGGCGGGGTCGAGGATCGGGGCGTCGGTACGGACCACGTACGTGCTCTGCCGCTCGGTGTGGCGCGCGGAGACCACGTGCTGGTCGGCGGGGAGCCGCTCGGGGTCGCGGCGCGGACCGGTGAGCCGGTGATGGGTGGACAGCAGCCTGTCGACCTCCCCGGCGACCTGGACGCGGGAGTCGACCAGCACGATCAGGAAGTCGCAGACCCGTTCCAGGTCGGAGACCAGGTGGGAGGAGAGCACGACGCTGAACTCGTGCTCGACGGTGGCCTCCATCAGCCCCTGCAGGAACTCGCGGCGGGCCAGTGGGTCCAGCGAGGCCACGGGCTCGTCCAGGATCAGCAGCTCGGGCCGCTTGGCCAGGCCCAGGGTGAGGGCGAGCTGGGCGCGCTGCCCGCCGGACAACTTGCCCGCCCGTTGAGTGGGGACGAGGCCGAGCTGCGCGATGCGCTCCCGCGCCATGGCGGCGTCCCAGCGGGGGTTGAGCCGGGCGCCCAGCCGCAGGTGTTCGGCGACGGTCAGCCCCGCGTAGACGGGGGTGTCCTGGGCGACGAACCCGACCCTGGCCAGCTGGGCGGGCGTGCCCCCGGGCCGCCCGCCCAGCACGGTGATGCCGCCCGCCGTCGGCTCCAGCTGGCCGCCGGCCAGCTTCAGCAGCGTGGTCTTGCCGGCTCCGTTGGGGCCCACCAGCCCGACGACGTGGCCTGCCGGGATGTCGACGGTGCACTCGCGCAGCGCCCAGCGCCTGCCGTACCGCTTGCCCAGTGCCTGGGCCTCCAAGACAGCGGTCACGCTATTTCCTCCTGAGCGGTGGTCCGAAAGGTGGTCGTGAAAAGGGCCTCGATGCTCTCGTCGTCAAGGCCGGCCCGGCGGGCCTTGGCCAGCCAGCGCTGCAGCTCCAGCCGCAGCGGGCCGTGCGCGGCCAGCGAGGTGTCGGTGAGGGTCGCCGTCACGAACGTCCCCACCCCCGGCCTGGCGGCGACCAGGCCCTCGTGCTCGAGTTCCCGGTAGGCCTTGAGGACGGTGTTGGGGTTGATCGCCAGTTGCGCCACGGCCTCCTTGACGGTCGGCAGCTGGTCGCCCTCACGCAGCAGGCCGAGTCGTAGCGCGTGCCGTACCTGCTGTACCAGCTGCATGTACGGCGAGACGCCGGACTTCGCATCCAGATGGAACTCGATCACCAGTTCCTCCATTTATCTACTGTCCTAGTACTTTAGATTATTACATGTATGGAACTTGTTAAGAAGGCGCGTGGCGGGAGCTCACCGCAGTCCCCGTGGAGAGGTCAGAGGAGCTCTGGTGGCAGATGCCGACGACCAACCCCGCTCCGGGATCCTGTCCGGCCCACCGCCCGGGGCGGCCTACCGCTTCAGGGCCCTGCATCGCTTGAGAAGCGCGGTGACCCTCTCGTGGTCGGCCCCGTCGTTCAGTTCGGCGATGAGATCGTCAGGGCACAGCTCGTACAGGTCACCCCACCAACGTCGCCCTCTGTCGTCCCAGAACCGTGCGGTCCCGTCATGGTTGCCGGGACAAGAATTGACGTCGGCGGGGACGGGGGAGTCGAAGATTGTTGCCGAAACGGCAACAGGATTCGCGGGCTTCCGGGCCACCACCCCACGATTGGGAGGTGCGCCGGAGGGGCGCTTCGATTCAGGGGGATTCATGTCGCGGGCAGTCGAGGCTGGGGAAACACACCGTCTGGTTCCTTCCCCGGCGGGTCGGATCCATCTGGTGGAGCAGGGCACCGGGCCGCTGGTGCTGCTGGTGCACGGGTTTCCGGAGTCCTGGTACTCCTGGCGCCACCAACTGGCGGCATTGGCCATGGCCGGATACCGGGCGGTGGCAGTGGACGTGCGCGGATATGGCCGTTCGTCCAAGCCGGACGGGGTGGCGGCCTACCGGATGCTGGAACTGATCGAGGACAACGTCGCGGTGGTGCACGCCCTTGGTGAGGAAACCGCGACCATCATCGGTCACGACTGGGGTTCGAGCATCGCCGCCAACAGCGCCCTGGTTCGGCCGGAGGTATTCACCGCGGTCGGACTGCTGAGTGTTCCCTACGCACCTCGGGGTGGGCCCCGGCCCAGCGAGGTCTTCGCCCAGATGGGCGGCGAGGAGGAGTTCTACGTCAGCTACTTCCAAAAGCCCGGCCGGGCCGAGGCCGAGATCGAACCGGACGTCCGCGGCTGGCTGGCCGGGTTCTACGCCGCGCTCTCCGGCGACACCATGCCCGCTCCCGGCATGCCCGACCCTCATTTCGCCACCCGTGGCGGCACGCTCCGCGAGCGGTTCCCCACCGGCCCGCTGCCGTTCTGGCTCACCCAGGACGACCTGGACGTCTACGCCGGAGAATTCGAACGCACCGGCATGAGCGCGGCACTCAACCGTTACCGGAACATGGACCGGGACTGGGAGGATCTCGCTCCTTGGGACGCGGCCCCCATCGCCGCACCGTCGGTGTTCATCGGCGGCGTCCTGGACGCCTCCACCACCTGGATGGCCGACGCGATCGACGCCTACTCCGTCACTCTGCCCGGACTCGTCTCCTCTCACCTCCTCGACGGTTGCGGCCACTGGATCCAGCAGGAACGCGCCCATGAGGTCAACCAGCTCCTGACCGGCTGGCTCGCATCCCAGCCCACCTGAATCACCGCCTCCGTGGACACAACCAGGAGTGCGACCGGGCACACCTCTGGCCACATATCGCCGCCTGCTCACGGTGCCCCGACACAGGTACGGCTGTCATCTCTTCCGTACGGCTGTTCGTTGCTCTCCGGCCACGCGACCGCTTCCGCCAAGCGGCGTCGACCAGTTCGCGCTGTTGTCTGGGGTACCGAGAAGGTGTCAGGGGTCGGGTAGCCGGGGCGCATTGCTGCGCCCCGGCCCCCTCAGAACCGTGCTTGCTGCTCGTCGCAGCACACGGCTCAAGCAAGCCCCGCGGACGCTCGGGAGGGCTTGGCCGTCCTCATGCGTTCCCGGGACATGAGACTCCGGTGGCATGAGGTGTGCACAAGGTGTGATCGGACGTCACCCTTTGGGCCGCGGCTTCCGTGGTAGACGAGGTGATCTTGTGAGATCGCCTTTCGTGCTACCTGAAGCCACCATCTCTCCCATTCATCCGGTCCTTGCGGGGGTTGTTCGGGAGATAAGAGGTGTTCTCCGCAGAGCACGCAGCGCGCGTCTTGCCGGTCGAGCACCCTGATGGTGTAGGCGTCGAGCGGGGGTTTCACCCGTCGGCGCCGCGCAGTCCAGTAGTCGTCCAGGGCGGGGTCGTCTGGGGACGCCCGCCCTCTGACCATGGTGTGTCGTTCGATCTTTGTCCAAGAGAATTTCAGCAGGTAGGCACCCGTTTCCGGATTGCCGAACACCCAGCGGTCGTTGCGGAACTTGTTGAACTTTCCGTAGTGCCGATCAACGATCCAGCGGGGTGGCCTGTTGCGGTGGGTTCGAAGCGCCCACCGGTAGGTGAGCATCCACAGGTAGTGGTCCAAGGATTTGAACACCTTGGCCGAGACCACCGTCCGGTAGTAGGCGGCCCAGCCCCTGATGATGGGGTTGAGCCGAGCGATCACCCTCGTCGAGTTGGCCCCGCGCAGAGAGCGCAGTTCCTTGGCGAGCCGTTCCCGGATCCTCTTGATGGCAGCCTTGCTCGGTTTGATCAGTAGCTTGCCGCCCGCGTAGCGGCGGACGTTCATCCCCAGAAAATCGAACCCTTCCGAGGCATGGACGATGCGCGTCTTGTCCTCATTGAAGGTCAGTCCCCGGGGCTTCAGCCATGCGGCGAGCCGTGCCTTGACCTGTTCGGCCTGCTGCTTCGAGAAGCAGCAGGCGACCAGGTCGTCGGCATATCTGATCACTGCCGGGCTGGCCTGTCCGAGTCGCGTCGTCTCTTTCGAGTAGCGGACTCCTGCGGCTTCCTCTAGCCCGTAAAGTGCGACGTTCAGCAAGAGCGGCGAGATTACGCCGCCCTGGGGTGTGCCCTCTGGTGTCGGAGCGAACCCCTTGCCCTTCTCGAACACTCCCGCCTTCAGCCACTCACGGATCAGCCCCCGAGCGGGGAACGACCCAATCATGGACAACAGGTAATCGTGGTCGATCCGGTCGAACGCTGCAGCCAGGTCCGCGTCGAGGATCCAGAGCCGTCTCGTAGTCCTGAGACACAGCGTCTGGAAGATCGCCCCAATCGCGTCATGGCAGCTCCGACCGGGCCGGAACCCGTAGGAGCGCGGTTCGAACCGCGCCTCCCACTCGGGTTCCAGCGCGTTGCGTACCCGCGCCTGGTGGCATCGATCTGCCAGCACGGGAATGCCCAGCGGCCGGAGCTTGGTTCTGTCACGGGCCTTCGGTATGTGCACGCGCTTGACTGCACGGGGCCGCCAGGTTCCGATCGAGGCGTGCACTTGCACGGCCAGCTCGGCCCTGGTGGGCGAGGTCAGCGCGACCTGCCCGTCGATCCCTGGCGTCTTGCGCCCGGCGTTCTGCTGCGCGACCTGCCGCACGCTCACGAGCGTGTTGGCGCGGCTGCGCAGCATCAGCTTCTGCAGGTTCCTGACCTTGGGCCAGTCCTGCTCCTGAGTCGCCTTGAAGATCCTGTGGCGCAGCTGCTGTACCTGCTTGTCCTGGCTCGGCCAATGGATGGCATCCCATCCATTTCCGTCCAGGGACAAGGGCAGGTCCTCGGGTCCGTTCACCGCGACGGCATCCAACTTGTCCCTCGGTTCCAGCGACCTTGTCGCTTCGTCGTCAAAGGCTCACCTGCCCACGTCAGCACCCCTTTCGGGGCCGGGCGAGCAAGGCCCGGTATCCGGCCGGTTATACGGGGCGGCCCGAGGTAGAGGCCTTGCGCTCCGCTTTCCCGCTGCCTTTCGGCCGCCGGCGTTCGCTTCTTGGGCATCCTGTGCCCGCCAGGGAATTCAGCTCTCCTCACGGTCGGCCTACCCCACCTGGATGGGGACCCTGTCGGGGTTGCCATGTTCCACACTCATGAGATGCGGCCGGGTCGGACGCCCTCTCTGCCCCGGGGACGGCGGTGTCCTCACGTCAGCCATATGCAGCCTCCGCCGCCTGCCGATTCTCGCGGCCAGTCCCTGTTAGCCCCGAACTTGAAAGCCGTCTCGGGGAGTTTTGCCTCACGAGGCTTTGAAACAAGGGTTTGCTTTCGCTCGTCCTTTCGGCCTTCCCCTCGCCTGTGGCCCCCGGACGGATCGGGTGCTCTTGGGCTTTTCCTCTGAGCTCCGCACCCCGCAGTTACCCGCGACGCACGTCAGAGTGGGGACGGATCTTGGACACTGGTCCGAGCTATGATCACGGCTTCATGCCGGACCTCCTGTCATAGCTGCTCATCGAGTGCGGCCTCATGTCGCACCACGTAAGGCAAGTAGGCGTTCGACTTCGGCGGAGCGACGAAGGGCTGGCGGTCGTGCCCGGCCCGACGGCCGGGCACGACCGCCAGGTCACTCGACCATGATCTGATAGGTGGCCTTGGCCGGCCCGGCCGTGGCCTCCCCTGACCACAACGCGAGGTAGCTGTACCTGCCGGCGATGGCGGGTGTGTCGGTGAACGTGTACGTGCCGTCGGCGTTCACGCTCACCGGCGGCAGTTTGACGCTTCCGCCGCTGACGTTGTCGACGTACACGCTGCGCTGCACGGTGAGCGTGGCCCCCGGCGAGGGCGGCTTGCCACCCGCCGCCAGCACGCCGGTCAGCTCCATGGCCGTGCCGACGACGCCTGACTGCGGCCCGTTCATGGTGAGGTTGGATATGTGCCTGACCGTCACGGTGACGGAGGCGCTGCTTCGGCGGTAGCGGTCGTCGCCGTCCCAGAACACCAAGTAGGTCACCTCACCGATGTCCGGCGGCGTGTCCTGGAAGGTGAACGTGCCGTTCTTCTGCGTCGTCACGCCGGTGATCGGCTCTTTCGTCCCGTCGATCGGGCGCCGGGTCACCGCGAGCGGCTTGAGCCCGAGCGCCTTGCCGTCGGTGCGGGTGAGCCGCCCCTCGACGGTGACCGGCGAGCCGAGATACGTGCGCGCCGGGGCCGTCACCGTCAGATTGGACGCCGGCAGCGCGACGCCCGTCACCCGCCAGAGCAGCAGCCGGTTCGCGGGGCTCCGCAGCAGTACGAAGACGTCCGGGCCGGAGAACGCGACGCCGTCCGGGAGCAGCTCGGCGTCCGGCTGGTCGGCCGAGAACATCGCCGTGCCGGTCGCGGCGTCGTAGAGCGTGAGGTCGGTGCTGCCCCACTGGCGTCCCGCGGCGACGTAGGCGCCGCCCGAGCCGAGCGCCACGGCCGACGGATACCCGTCCCAGCCGTTGCCGTAGGTGCCGGTCGCCGCCAGGGTCCTGGTGTCGTACCTGGCGAAGTGACCGGGGGCGTCGGCCGCGGCGAACAGGGTGGTGCCGTCGGAGGTCAGGGCGAGGTCGCGCAGGTAGTCCATGCGCCACTTCTTGCCGTCGATCGTGCCGCGCGGCTCCGGGGTGTCGCCTCCGATGTCGTAGACCAGCATGTCGGCGTGGTAGATGCCGGTCCGGCCGACCACGAGCGTGTCGCCGGCGGCCGCGAGCACGGGAGCGCGCAGGTGCTCGCCCCCGACCGCCACCGGCGCCGGTGTGGCCGCGCTCAGATCCAGGCCGACGACGCCGCCATGGCCGTCGTCGCACCCGTGCCCCACCCACAGCCGCTCACCCAGCAGTGCCAGGGTGAACGGGCACGGGTGGGCCGACAGGTCGATCCGCCGGGTGACGGCGAGGCTCGCGGTGTCGATCTCGGCCACCTCGTGCGAGCCGGTGAGCGCCGCGTACAGGCGGGTGTTGTCCGCGTTCATGGCCAGCTCTTGGATGCCGGGCAGGCCGGTGACGACGTCGCCAGTGGGGTTTCCGCCGGTGTCGGCCACGATGATCCGGTCGTCGATGGGGACGAACACCCGGCCGCCGCCGATGGCCAGGTCGGCGGTGTGGGAGTCGGAGATCACCCCGAGGTCGGTCGTGGTGTCGGCCGCCGAGGCGGCGGGGGCCGCGACAGTGAGCAGGCCGGTGATCAGGCCGACGGCGCCGCAGTGAGCGGCTAATCGGCGAACCAGCGGGTGGCGCACGAGGCCCTCCTACATTTATGGGAACATGCGTTCTAATAACGTCTTATGGATGCTCCCACGTCAAGATCAGCCGATCGCACGACACCAAACCGTGATCAAGCACGTCCTCGCTCCGGTCGAGAGAACGTGTTCTCGGGGAAGGCAAGACTTTCCCTCGCGGAAGGGACCCTTCACTCGGCCGCGCGTCCGGTGCTGGTTGGCCCCGCCGCAGTCCCAGATCTACAGCCGGGTGCCGTCGGCGAAGCCGACGCCGGTCGCGTCGAGGCACCTGCCGGACTGCGGACTGACGATCCGGCCGCTGCCGGAGTCGAAGGTCCAGCGCTGCGTGCTCGTGCCGTTGCAGTTGTAGAGCTGCATCTGGGCGCCGTTGGCCGCGGAGCCTGCGAAGTTCATGACCGGGGCCCGAATCCCGCCACCAGAACCTGGGCGGCCTCGGCCGCTACGTTCGCCTGGGCGAGGAGGCTTTCGCCCGCATCGCCGCCGAGCATGCCCCCGTCCGACGCTGTCGGCGCTGCGGCCGACGTGGTCGGCCGCAGCGCCGATATCATCCCTCGCCGCCACCGCGCAGTCAGCCGAAACACCCGGCTAGGCCCCATGCGACATGCCTTCAAGATCGGTCGACATGCCTTACGTGCCTGACAAGATCATATCGCTCTGACCTGGGAGAAGAGGCCAAGGGCCCCGGATAGAGCCCGAGGCGCAGGGGTTCCCGAAGACGTACTCCAACCGGTCGCACGGTCAAGCGCGTGTGTCGAAATCCCCAGCCTTGACGTGGCCGAGGAAAACACCCCAGTCACTCGGCGAGAAGACGAGCGCGGCACCACCGGGGTCCTTGGAGTCGCGGACGGCGACCAGGTCCGAGACGACGGCGACCTCGACGCAGTCGGCACCGCCATTGCCGCTGAGGCTACTCTTGCGCCACGTAGCGCAAGAAAAATCAGGGAGGTCTCGCGGCTCACGCTCTTCTACGGTCATGAAGTCGTCTCCTCTATGACCGCGCTCATTAGCGCTGCGGACTCGTTCGGCGGCAGAGCAGCCGCGCGAAGGTGGTCGAAAATGAGTCTATACCTGCGTACTTCCTCTGGCTTTTCCAGATATAGGGAGCCCGTCAAGTACTCGACGTAGGCGACACGGGTCTCCGAGGGTGGGGGAAACTCCAGGAGGTGGAAGGGGCCGAGCATGCCGGGATGGGCGCCTCCGGCGAAGGGCAGCACCTGGAGAGTGACACAGGCGAGCCGTCGCGCGTCGCGGAGTTTGAGGAGTTGCTCGCGCATAGTCGCCGGGCCACCGATGGCGTGCCGTAGAGCCGCTTCGCTCATCACCGCCCACAGTTCCGGCGGGTTGGATCGGGTGAGGAGTTTCTGTCTGGCCAGGCGCAGGGCGACGAGTCTGTCGATCTCCTCCTCGGGCGTTCCGGGGTGGTCGGCCTCGATGACTGCACGCGCGTACGCCTCGGTCTGGAGAAGGCCGGGAACCAGCTGGGGTTGGTAGGTCTGGATTGACGCGGCCGCGGCTTCGAGCCCGATGAAGACCTCGAACCAGGGCGGTACCGCGTCCCCGTGAGCGTGCCACCACCCTCGCTTGCTCGCTGCGCGTGCGAGGTCGAGCACGGCCTGAGTTTCGTCGTCGGCCGCACCGTACAGGTCGAGGAGCTGAACAAGGACCTTCTGGCGGATGGTGACCCTGCCGGTCTCGAAGCGACTGATCGTCGAATCGGAGCGGCCGATGCGCTCACCCGCCTCGATGGCGGACACGTCCGCACGCTCACGTAGCCGACGCAACTCCATGCCGAGCTGCCGTCGCCGGACGGTAGGGCTCTGACCTTCGGTCATGTTTTCGCCTTCGTGAGATTTCTGTTGGTTTGATCGGCCGTACAAGCGAGCTTTCCATGAAGTCTCCTGACGTGCATATGCATTTGGGGTTGCATATGGGACTGCAGAGACTGCATGCTCTGAGCATACGACCGATGACAATCCGTGAACGTCGGTGTCCCCAAAAGCGCGAGCGAGCCAGTTCGATCGGCAACGAAAGGAAGGGCTGTGAAGTCACGCGATCCGCGTGAGCAGTTCACTCACCTGATGAGGCTGGGCTGGGACCTGCGAGGTCTGGGGTTGTGCACCTCGCTGGTGCTTCCCCGGGCAGGGCAGCCGATCCTGGAGGTCATGTTCGGCGGCGAGACCCGCGTCCGCATCACCGTCGTCCGTCGCGCCTGCGGGTGGGTGTTCGTCTGGCGGCCCTGGTGGGCCAGGGTGTGGCGGCCCGGCGAAGCGGTGTGGGCCGAGGCGGACAACGCGGCCGACGTCATCGTCTCGGCGGCGACCGCGTGAACGCGTCTAACCAAGCGGCCTGCCGGTACGAGCGCCAGCGGACGGCCTCGGAACGCTGGGCCGTGCTGCACCCGCTGGGCCACGCGGAGTTCGCGGGAACCCCCTGCTCGGTCGCGACCGTCCGCACCTGGGCGCGACACCTCCTGAACGGAAGAGTCGCCGGCACCGCCCTCGACGACGTGGTGCTGCTGCTCAGCGAGGTCGTCACCAACTCCGTCGTCCACTCCGACTCCGGACACACCCCCACAGGATCGGTGACCGTCTGCCTGGGCATCGGCGGAGGCATGGTGCACGCCGAGGTGATCGACGACGGCTCGGCGACCAGCCTGCCCTTCGTCCGCGCGGCCGGACTCGACAGCGACGGCGGACGTGGCCTGCTCCTGGTGGAGGCGATGGCCGTCGGATGGGGCGTCCACCACGACACCGAGGCGGGCACCGCCGTCTGGTTCCACGTGGCGGACGGCTCGGCGGGATCGGTTCCCTGACCCGCCACCGGCCGGGCCTCTTGAGGACGGGGTACGACAGCACGCCCGACGCGGAGGGTCCGGTGGTGGGAGACACGACCGCGCCCCCCACTCGAACGGTCGTCGACGAACCGCCGCGATCCCGGACAGGACCGGGCTCACCCCATGGGCGGGTCAGCAGAGCTGGTGGGTGATGGACGGGTCGGTGATGGTGGTGTCGGCGGCCAGCAGGAACGCCTTGGACAGGATGACCGACAGCATGCCGCCGTCTTCCTCGAACGGCAGGAAGACGGGGTCGTTGGCGCCGCCGGGGACGACGCACAGGTAGGCGTCGTTGGGCTCCATCAGGATGTTGCCGGAGCCGATGTGGATCTTGTAGGTGCGAAGGTCGCCCCGGACGCGGAGAAAACGGTCGGTGAGTTCGAGCCGGTCGGCGATGGTCAGACGGGGGATCAGCCTGGTCAGGGCGTCGCGGCGGACCTGCGCGGTTTCGGTGAGGTCGCCGACGTTGTAGGAGTGCCAGTAGTCGTCATGGCCCTCGGGGGCGAGGCCGGTGGAGGTGACGCCGACGGCCAGGTCGGCGTCACGCAGCGCCTCTGACAGCACTCGCGGCGGCACCTCTGCCAGCGAGACCCGGTGCCCGTGTTCGTCGGTGAAACGGATGTCCCCGCTGACGCAGACCGAGGCGGTGCCGTACCCGTCGCGCTCGCCCGACGCTTCGTCCAGGTGGAAGTCCCAGCGGACGGTCAGCCCCGGGAGCTCCTTGACGGCCTCGGCCTGGTCGTATCCGCCCTCTGCCCACCAGTGGCCCAGCGACAGACCGGTCCAGCCGCGTTCGGTGAGCAGCGCCTTGGCCTGGCCGTATCTGAGGAAGTGGCCGGCGAAGCGCCGCGAGTGGTCGCCGGTGCCCTCCTCGGCGGGGGTGAGCAGGTATACCTCACGGAACGCCTGCTTGAACGGCTGCCGCAGACCGATCGCGAGGACGTGGTCGCGCCAGGCGCGTACGTCGTCCGCGGCGGCGGAGATGGGGTGCCACAGCTTCACCGGGGTGTCCGGGAGGGGCTGGACACTCCGTCCCCGCGGGTCCGTCAGCTCCCAGCCGCCGGCGGTCCGGACGGGAAGACCGGCGAAGTCCTGCGAGATCTCCCAGATCAACGCTCTGCCGTACCTGCCGGTCACCGGGTGGTCGAGGTAGTAGGCGCAGACGTCGCGCCAGTGCCAGATCCGCTCGGTGGCCAGGGCGCGTTCGACCCGGAAGCGCTCGGCGGGGAGCGTCTTCCTCAACTCCTTGGCGGTGGCCTTGAATTCGGCCAGCAGCTCTCCGTGGGCGGAGCGCACGGCCTTGGGGATCGTCTTGCGGACCTTGCCGCCGTCGTCGACGAAGGTGATCACGCCGTCGGCGGACAGCCGCAGGCCGTGCTCGGTGCGGGTGCCGTCGGGTTCGAGCCCGAAGGACGGGACGGTCCGGTCCAGGAGCTGCTCGGGCGACAGGCCGGTCTGCTCGGCCACCCCGTCCAGGGTCCTGGCCGCGAGCGTGAGGATGCTCTTCCTGCGAACTTTGGCCTGCACCCGGGCGAGCTGGGTGACCACCTCCAGGCCGCCGCGCCGACCCAGTACGCCGAGGGCGGCGTTGGTCGTACGCTCGTTGCGCGAGTTGGGGCCCGAGCCGCCGACGCCGGTGCCGGTCGCGACGGCCACGTCGCCGAGCAGCGCCGTCACCCACGGCTCGTTGATCAGCTCGCACGTCCACACCATGCCGCGCACCAGGACCGCCGTGTGCTCGTGGAAGTAGGTGACGACGGTCCGGTGAAAACGCGACTCGACGTGCTCGCGGTAACCGGGGATGCGGCCCAGCGCCTCCTTGACCAGGGTGACCGCGTCCGGCGTGAGCAGCGCCGCGGCCTGGTCGAGCCAGGCGGCGTTGGGCCGGGGGTTCGTGGCCGTGGTCCAGTGCCGCAGCAGCGGCAGCACCTCGGGAGCGCCGAACCGGGCGGCGTACTCCTCGCACAGAAGCACGGCGAACGGGTCCAGCTCGTTGATGAGGTCGCGGGCGGCGACCGCGGGATCCTCCGCGTGGTCGGCCAGCAGGTTGTCGATGACGCTTTTGACCGAGCCGGTCGCCACCCACGGCGACTCGGCCAGATGATCCTTGACCTGCCGTAAGAACGTCACGTACGGCTCGCGACCGGCGACCGGCAGCCGTCTGGTCGCGGCGAGGGGCAGCCGGTAGAGGTCCGCCGTCTGCCGGTCCCTGCCCAGCGGGGTGACGGCGACGCGCCACAGCAGCTCGACCTCCGCCGGGGTCCATCGGGGAGCGCGCCGGAGTGCGGGGGTGAAGACACTGGTCAACGCCCGGTTGTAATCGCCCCTCCCCACGCTGATGTGCAGGCGGAGCTGGCCCCACAACCCCAGAGCACGCCACTCGGCACCGTCGAATTCCTTGGCGAGCCTCCCCATCGGGGTCTCGGAGAGCTTCACGTCCCACGGCGCGTGCTCCGCCGGGTCGAAGACCGCGTCCAGCCGCTCGAAGACGTCGAACGTCGCCTCGTCCAAGCAGTCGAGCCAGGCCCGCTGAGCCGGGGGCAACTCGTCCAGGATCGCCATGTCAGCCTCCCACCCGGGCCACGAATTCGACGACGGACCTCACCGAGTGGATCGAGCCGCTGAAGTGGTGGGTGAGCAACGCCATCGGTACATCCCTTGATCGTCGGGGGGTGACAGCGTCATCTATAGCAACCCGAGCCGACAAAGACGCGGCCGACTTCACGGCGACGGCGGGCGTGGCACACCCCTGCTGGAGGCCTTGGCCACCGGATGGGCTCCCACCACAGGGGCGCGTTTCCTGACACGCCCCCATGAGCCTCGTACGGCGAGCGAGCCCTGCGCTCCTTTCCGCACTGGCGCTTCAGCTACGGCGCCCGGCCCCGAACGCCCCCGTACGGATCGCTTCAGCGTCCCAGAGCACACTGGGCGGCCCGTCGCAAAGCGACTACGGTCCGAACGACGTACGGCGAGGCGGGTCGTGTGCGGAGGTGGGTGGGTGCTCCGGGCGGCTTATAAGAATCCGCAACCAGCGCGCCCGCCAGGCCGGAGGCCTGACGCACCGGACGACCACCAACGACGGCCGCCCGGAGCGCCCGCCCACCGGAGCGCGAACTCACCTCAAGCGCCGGTCCCTACCGGCCAGGCACCCGACGGACACCTGGACGACATCCGTCGCACCCATGCCCCGGAAAAGCGTCCCCGCCATAGGGAACCGCCCCACCAGAGTCAGATCATGACGTGCGCTTCGGGATGCCCGGCGAAGGAGAACTGGGCGTTGCGGGTGAGCTTGATGTCGTCGGCCTGCCAGGTGTGCATGGACTTGTCGCCGCTGCGCCAGTAGACGAAGTTGAAACGGTCGGCGGAGTAGATCTTGACGCGGTCTTCCTTGAGGCGGCGGACCAGGTGGGTGTCCTCGCCGCGCGTGATGTCCTCGAAGCCGTAGTGGCGGAACATGTCGGCCTTGCCGAGGAAGGTGCCGCCCTGGACGAGGAAGGCGTAGCGGTGCTCCAGGCCGGGCAGGCGCAGCATGGTGGTGTTGCTGCCCTCGAAGTAGGCGTAGTGGGCGCCCTTGCCGACCAGTTCGGCGTCGGAGTAGTCGAAGGCGCGGGCCAGGTCCGACAGGTAGTGCTCGCCGTACAGGTTGTCGTCGTCCATCTTGGCGATCAGCTCGCCCTCGGCGGCGGCGATGCCCATGTTGAGGCAGGCGCCCAGCGACAGCGACTCGTCGGCGGGCAGGACCACCACGTCGGTGATCCCGGCCATCCGGGCCTTGTCGGCGACGACGACGGGGTCGATGTCGAGGCCGTGCAGGACCATGACGAGCTGGACGGGCCGGTGGACCTGCCGGGCCACCGAGGAGATCGCGTGCTCGATCTGGGAGGCGCGGTTGGTGGGCAGGACCACGGAGATCGACCGGGTCCGCTGCTGCACCGGCCTGCCGAGAATTCCCAGGATCTGGTCCACGCGGTGGGAGAACAGGTGCTTGTCGAAGACCTCGCGCATGGCCAGGTGTCCCTGGCGGGCGCGCAGCTCGGGGCTGTTGATCAGGTGCAGGACCTGGTTGTACGACTCCAGCTCGTCGCGAGCGATCGGGATCAGCGACCCGAAGGTCTCCTCGATGGCCCGGGACCAGCCGGAGACCATCGACGTCGAGCAGGCCGACAGCTCGAAGACGCGGCGGGCGCACATGGTCGGCGAGTCGAGCACCGAGTTCACGTTGAGGAAGACCTTGTACATCTTGTACGCGGCCAGCATCCGGTCGTAGGGCAGCTCGCCCACGATGTGCGGGACGTACTCCTTCGGCCAGGCGTACTTCTCGTCCACGGTGCCGTTGCGGGCGAAGATGTGCAGCCCGAGCTCGCGGATCGGGGCGATGACGGTTTCCATCTGCTCGCGGCGCTCGGGGTGCTTGTCCCTGAAGTACATGCCCGCGAAGACCACGTCGTGCACGCGGCCCCGCTTGTCCTGGATGGGGTTGTGCACCCGGGGCTGCGCGGCGAACTGCAGGACGTCGACCCGGTCGTGGCCCAGCACCTCGCGGTAGCGGGGGACCATGTCGCCGTCGCAGGTGAAGACGTAGTCGAACAGCTTGGCCGTGTCGATGAAGAAGTCGAAGTTCGGCGGGTCCTCCTTGTTCCAGAAGACCGTGGGGATCCCCTCGGCACGACACCAGTCGATCAGGGCGTGCAGTTCCGGCTTGGGAGCGTTCGTGCCGGTCATCTGGTAGCGCCAGCGGCCCTGGTTGCCGTGCCAGGCCGACTCCACGAACAACAGCTCCGGGCGGCGCTCGGCGAAGATCTGCGGCCAGTCGCGGAGCCCGAACTCGATCTGGTCCCACTCGTATTTGAACGCCATCCTGGAGAAGTCGTCCAGGATGACCGCGACCTTCATGTCGGGGCGGAGGATCGGACCGGCGGGCCACTTGATCTCCGGTACGTCGGCCACCGGCCCCTGGTGCTTGAGCTCCTCGACCACCTCGGCCACCGGCCGGGGCGGCTTGGGCCCCTTGCGGGCCTGCATCGCCGAGCGCAGCTTGCCCGGCAGCGCGGTGACCCCCTGCCCCTTGGCCGCCGTCAGTGCCTCGGCCACCCGGTAGGGGCGCTGCACCTTGGTCGACTCCAGCTTCCACTGCGCGTAGTCGGCACGCGCCTCGGCGATGGCGAGCCGCCGCTCCAGGTCCTGGACGCGCTCCTCGAGGCGCTCGACGACCTTGCGCTCCTCGGGCAGCCAGTTGATCGGCCCGAGACGCTGGAACTTCGGCTCTTCTGGGGTCTCATCGCTCATGGGGAATCGCCTTTGTCAGGGGTCGTGCCAGCGTACGACCATAGCCGTACCGAAATAGTCGTTTTAAAGGGATTTGGGCGGTACGGCTTGCCCGGCCGGAGAGAGGTTGCCGCCGAGCAGCCAGCTCTCGATGACCCGGGCGATCCGGGGGCCCGCCTTGCCGTCCCAGAGCGGCGGCAGCTCGCCCGACGGCGTCGCCGCGCCCTCCGCCAGCGCCCGGTCGGCGGCGGCGGGCAGCTGCGCGGGGGTGACGAGGCGGTTGGTGCCGTGCGTGATGGTGATCGGCCGCTCGGTGTTGGGCCGGACCGTGAGACAGGGGACGCCCAGCATCGTCGTCTCCTCCTGCACGCCGCCGGAGTCGGTGACGACCAGCGTCGCGCCCCGCACCAGCGACAGGAAGTCCACGTAGCCCAGCGGGTCGACGATGAGGAGGTTCTCCCCGTTCACCAGTCCCGCCTCCGCCAGACGGGTCCGCCCGCGCGGGTGCAGCGGCACCACGATCGGGAGGCGCTCGCTCACCGACAGCACGGCGTCGACCAGCTCCTTGGCGGAGGCCGGGTCGTCGACGTTGCCGGGACGGTGCAGGGTGGCCACCCCGTACCGCTCGGGAAGACCGAGCCGGGAGCGGACCGGGGCGGGGTCGAGGTGGTCCAGCGCGGAGAACAGGCTGTCGATCATCGGGTTGCCGACGAGGTGCACCCGGGCCGGGTCGACGCCCTCGGCGGCCAGGTGGGAGAGCGCGTCCGGCGAGGTGGCGAAGAGGATGTCGGACAGGCCGTCGGTGACGACCCGGTTCACCTCCTCGGGCATCTCCCGGTCGAAGGAGCGCAGTCCCGCCTCCACGTGCGCGGTCGGCACGTGGAGCTTGGCGCAGACGAGGATCGCGGCCAGCGTCGAGTTCACGTCGCCGTAGACGACGACCAGGGTGGGACGGTGCTCGAGCACCACGTCCTCCAGGCCGACCAGCAGGGCCGCCGTCTGGCGGGCGTGCGAGCCGGAACCGACGCCGAGGTTGGCGATCGGCTCGGGGAGACCGAGGTCGGCGAAGAACACGTCCGACATGAGCGCGTCGTAGTGCTGACCGGTGTGGACGATGCCCTGTCGCACCCCGAGTTCGGTGAGGGCGCGCACCACCGGCGCGGCCTTCACGAAGTTGGGACGCGCGCCGAGCACGTGCAGGACGAGGGGATTCTCGGGGCCTTGAGCAGCGCCCGGACGGGCAAAGTCCCTCATTGACCTCGCCTTTCATGCGGCAGTGGGGCAAACGTTGCCTATGGTACGGTCACGGCGTGGTATCCGATGCCAACAGGCCAGACTCCCCCTCGGTTCCAGCGAAGGTTCCGTCGAAGCCCCCGGGTCCGGCGACGTCCTCGGTGCCGGCGACACCCTCCCCTTCGGTGACGCCTCCGGCCGTTGAGACACCCGCCGAGACCTCGGCTCCGGCGACACCTCCGGCCGCAGGTTCCCCCGCGCGACCGGTAACGCCCCCGGCAGGTCCCTCCGTGTCCGCCGCGCAACCGGCGACGACCCCGGGTCCGGAGAGTTCCGAGAAGACACCTTCCGCTTCCGCGCAGGACACACCCTCCTCGCCGGACGCCCCTTCCGTCAGGGAGACGACTCCGGTCGTGGAGGCGCCCGCCGTGGACACGCCCACGGAGCCGCCACCCCCGCCGAGCGCGGAGACCCCCTCGGTCGTGGACACGGCTCCGGACCCCGTCGCGGACGGCACCGCGGACCCGGTCGCGGAGACGTCTCCCGCCGACACGGTCCCGGACACCGACACGGTCCCGGTCTCCGACATGCCTCCGGTCCCCGCGAGGCCCTCGGACGAGGACGAGGAGAAGGTCCCCGCGTCACTGCCGGCGCCCTCGACGCCCCCCGGCACCTCGACGCCCCCCGGCGCCCCGGCCACCCCGGTGGCGGCGAAGTCCGCCAGGGCGGGACTGCGCGGGCTGATCAAGGGATTCGTCCAGCACCCGGTCATCGTCTCCCGGGTCGTGGCGACCAAGGTGAAGTCCGACCCGGTACGCGTGGCGCAGGCGGCGGCCGAGACGCTCCCGCCGAGTGTCCGTCCCGTCGTGGGCCGGTTCGCCTGGCCCGTCGCGCGCCGCGCCAAGATCGTCGTACGCAAGCTCGGCATGCGCCTGGTGAAGGGCCCGTGGAGCGAGGCGAAGGAGCACTTCGACTCCGGCCGGATGAGCGAGGCCGCCGCGGTGCTGCAGGCCCACACGCGCTACCCCTTCATCAAGCGCCGGGCCGCCTACTACGCCGGAGAGCTGGCCGCGATCCAGCCGAACCCGATCCCGCCCAAGGGCAAGGTGATCGTGGGCGAGCGGTTCCCCGGCCGGGTGCTGCACTGCGTGACCAACGCGCTGCCGTACACGCAGGCCGGATACACCGTACGCACGCACCGCATCGTCACCTCACAGAAGGCCGCCGGGCTCGACCCGCACGTCGTGACCAGCTGGGGCTGGCCGATGATGCAGGGGCACGCCGACGCGACGCCGTACGAGGAGATCGACGGCATCCCCTACCACCGGCTGATCCCGAGCGGCGAGGTGCCGTTCGAGAGTCAGGGGCGGATGATCCGCGGCGCCGGAGAGGTGACCGAGCTGGTCAGGACTCTGCGCCCGCAGGTTCTGCACGCCGCGACCGACCACCGCAACGGGTCGGTGGCGCTGGCGGTGCGCGAGCGCACCGGCACGCCGATGGTCTACGAGGTGCGGGGCTTCCTGGAGGAGACCTGGGCCTCCCGCGACCCCAAGCGCATCGGCAGCCAGCGGCACGTGCTCCAGCGCGACCGTGAGGCGTTCATCATGCGCTCCGCCGACGCCGTGGTCACCCTCGCGGAGACCATGGCCACCGAGATCGCCGAACGCGGGGTGCCGAGAGAGAGAATCTATCTCGCGCCGAACGCGGTGGACGACTCGCTGCTCAGCGCCCAGTACGACGGTGCGGCGTTCCGCGCCGCCTACGGCATCGAGCCCGGCGAGATCGTCATGGGCTCGGTGTCGAGCATCGTGGCCTACGAGGGCTTCGCCACCATGATCAACGCCGCCGCGCTCCTGCGGGACGAGGGCGCGCCGGTCAAGGTGCTGCTCGTCGGCGACGGCGTGGAGCGTGCGGCGCTGCTGGAGCAGGTCGAGGAGCTGGGGCTGGGCGACATCGCGATCCTGCCGGGACGGGTCGGCCCCGACGAGGCCCTGCAGGCGCAGGCGGCGATCGACATCTTCGTCTGTCCCCGCGAGGACCTGCGCGTTTGCAGACTTGTTACGCCATTGAAACCCGTCGAGGCGATGGCCCTCGGCAAGCCGGTCGTGCTGAGCGACCTGCCGGCGCTCTCCGAGCTCGTGGGCTCCGAGGGAGCCGGGCTTCTGGTGCCCGCGGGAGACCCCGAGGCCCTGGCCAAGGCGATCGCCGGGCTGCGTGACGATCCGGCGCGAAGGGCCGAGATGGGTGAGGCCGGACGGGCGGAGGTGGCGGCGAAGCGTACGTGGAGCCGCATCGCAGAGACGTACCGTGATATTTACCGATCGATTGCTGGTTGATGGTGTCGTGTTGATAACGGGGATACCAGCCGTTTGTGATGCGTTCAATCGCATTAGGCGTAGCTCGTTCGGACTTGAGATAGCCTTTGCGACCATGAAGTGTTGTTTCCGGCGTTCCAAGGTCATCCAGTGACTGCCTACGACCTGGCCATCATCGGTCTGGGCTACGTCGGCATGCCCCTGGCCAAGGAGGCCACGGCGGCTGGTCTGCGGGTCGTCGGCTTCGAGGTCGATGCCGTCAAGGTCGAGTCCCTCAACGCGGGCACGTCCTACATCGACGACCTGACCGATGCCGACCTTGAGCACATGCTGGCGGGGGGCTTCACCGCCACGCTGGACGAATCCGTCCTGGCGGACAGCCGGACCATCGTCATCTGCGTGCCGACCCCGCTGGACGAGGACCACCGCCCCGACCTGTCGGCGGTCGAGGGTGCCACCGGCACCGTCGCCCGCAACCTGCGCGCGGGCTCGCTGGTGGTCCTGGAGTCCACCACCTGGCCCGGCACCACCGACGAGGTCGCGCGGCCCATCCTGGAGAAGGGCTCGGGCCTCACCGCGGGCACCGACTTCCACCTCGCCTTCTCGCCCGAGCGCATCGACCCGGGCAACCCCAAGTACGGCCTGCGCAACACCCCGAAGGTCGTCGGTGGTTACACCCCGGCCTGCAAGGACCGCGCGGTCGGGTTCTACTCCCAGTTCATCGAGCAGGTCGTGCCGGTCAGCGGCACCCGCGAGGCCGAGATGGCCAAGCTCCTGGAGAACACCTACCGCCACGTCAACATCGCCCTCGTCAACGAGATGGCCATCTTCTGCGACGAGCTCGGTGTCGACCTCTGGGAGTCGATCGAGGCCGCGGCCACCAAGCCGTTCGGGTTCCAGAAGTTCCTCCCCGGGCCGGGCGTCGGCGGGCACTGCATCCCCGTCGACCCGTCCTACCTCTCCTACACGGTGCGCAAGCTGGGCTACCCGTTCCGCTTCGTCGAGCTGGCCCAGGAGATCAACGAGCGGATGCCGTCGTACGTGGTGGCCCGCGTGCAGCGCCTGCTCAACCGGCAGATGAAGCCCGTGAACGGCTCCAGGGTTCTGCTGCTCGGTGTCACCTACAAGCCGGACATCGCCGACGAGCGCGAGACCCCGGCCCTGCCGGTCGCGCGGGCGCTGCTGGAACTGGGCGCGGAACTCGTCTTCGCCGACCCGTACGTCAAGGAGTGGCGCGTCGACGACGTCGAGGTACCGCGTGAGGAAGACCTCGCGAAGGCAGTGGCCGAGGCCGACGTGACGCTGCTCCTGCAGCAGCACGCGGCCTTCGATCTGTCGGTTGTCGAGGACCAAGGCAAGCTCGTGCTCGACACCCGAGGCGTGCTCGCCGAGGGTGAACGCGTCGAGCGGCTCTAGCGACGAAGGGCTGCGCGCAGTGCACGTGCTCGTCATGACGGTGGTGCATCACCCCGAGGACGCCCGGATCCTGCACCGGCAGATCCGCGCGCTCGTGGACGCCGGTCATGAGGTCACGTATGCGGCCCCGTACACGGCGCGGGGCGTGATGGCCCGTTCCTGGGTGAACGGCGTCGACCTCCCCCGCGCCGCGGAGCGCAAGCGGTTCGCCGCCGTGCGCGCCGCGCGCAAGGTGTTCAAGCGCATGCGCGGGCAGGTCGACCTCGTGGTCATCCACGACCCGGAGCTGCTGCTCGCGGTGGTGGGGGTGCGCAAGCGGCCCCCGGTGGTCTGGGACGTCCACGAGGACACTCCGGCGACGCTGTCGCTGAAGCCCTGGCTGCCCGCGTTCCTGCGCCCGCCGGTGCGGTTCCTGGCCCGCCTGCTCGAAGGCACGGCCGAGCGGCACCTGCACCTGCTGCTGGCCGAGACCGCCTACGCCGGAAGGTTCCGCCAGGCCCACCTGGTGGTGCCCAACGAGACGTGGGTGCCCGACGAGGTGACCCCGCCGGGTGACGACCGCGTCGTCTACCTCGGCTGGCTGTCGGGGGCGCGCGGGGTGCGCGAGGCCATCGAGGTGGCCCGGCTGCTCCAGCCGTACCGGGTGGCGGTCGAGCTCATCGGCTACGCCGACCCGCAGTCGCGGCCGACGCTGAACGAGGCGGTGGCGGAGGGCGTGCTGGAGTGGCGCGACTTCATGCCGAACGACGAGGCGCTCAAGCGGCTCGACGGCGCGCTGGCCGGGCTCTCCCTGCTGCACGACGAGCCCAACTACCGGCACTCCATGCCCACGAAGATCGTGGAGTACATGGCGCACGGCATTCCGGTGATCACCACTCCGTCGCCCCGCGCGGTGGAGCTGGTCGAGCGCTACGACAGCGGCATGGTCGTGCCCTGGCAGGATCCCAAGGCCGTGGCCCAGGCCGTGCTTTTCCTGCGAGACGACGCCAGGGAGCGGTATGCCCGGGGCGCCCGAGGGTATGCGGCGGCTCGTGCGAACCACCACTGGCCCAACTCGGCCCGCCGTTTCGTCGCCCAGCTGGAGGCGTGGGCGGGCGTCAAGAGCTGATCTCCGGTACGGGGAGGCTCGCGGTGTCCGCCCGGCTCCTTATGTCTGCCTGATCACAAGAACGGTAGTGTCCTGAACGTGCGCTGGCTCATCGCTTTCCTGGGCGTGGCGATTCTCGCGGGTGTCGCGGCGTTCGTGGTGACCACGCCCGCCGGGAACGGCTCCCCGACGGCGGGAAGCTCGTCGCTCGCGGCATCCCCCTCTCCCTCCCCCTCGGGGTCCGGCACCCCCTCGGTGCCGGTGCCGGAGGTGGCCGAGTTCACCGACCCGTGTGGAACGTTCGACACGACGATGCGCTGGCCCTACGCCATCACCGGCTACTGGCTCATCCCGACGGCCGACCACTGCACCTGGCGGCGGCAGTTCGGCGCCATCCACGAGGTGGGCGGCGACACGGTGATCCGGATCGGCTGGGGCCTGCAGGCCCGCCGCCTCGACGACGACGGCCGGGTCCTCGACGGCGAGGGGAAGGTCGACGCCCGCTACGAGCCGTGCGAGGAGGACGGGGTGCCGTGCGCGCTGGCGGCGGAGAACGACCTCAAGGCCGCCAACCCCGGCAACCGGGTGAGCTGGACGTTCGTCTACCGCACCGACGAGGCGTTCGGCCCCGATCTGTTCCGCTGTCCCGAGTTCGAGCGGAAGATCGTCACGGAGAAGACCGTCTTCTACCGGATCGTCGCCACCGACGACGGCACCGACGACGCGAGCTGCGCCAACATCAGGGCCAAGGGACGCGGCTACCACGTGATCCTGGTGGCGGCCGCGCACGAGGACAGCCTCACCGAACTGCTCGACCTCGGTGACCGGTTCGGCGTGAAGGTCTATCCCGCGCTGCCGCTGGCCCCCCGCGACCCGGCGCAGAAGACCCGGGCCGCCAAGCAGGGCACGGACACGCTCACCACGCTCACCCGGCGGATCATGCAGGACTACGGGGCGCGCTTCCAGGACCGGACCTCGCTGGGCGGTTTCTACCAGCCGTTCGAGTTGCAGATGCGCGAGATGAAGTACCTCGGCGACGCGGACGAGGACCACCCGACGCTCAGGGTCTACGCCTCGCAGCACGAGATCGTCGAGCAGGAGATGCCCGGCAGGCCCGTCCTCGTCAGCCCCTACCTCGACGCCCGCAAGCAGCGGCCGTTCAGCGCCACCCCCAAGCAGGTCGCCAAGGGCTTCGAGGCCCTCGCCAGGACCGGTGTCGGGATCATCGCCCCGCAGGACAGCCGGGGTACGGGCAAGGTCGGGCTGTTCTGGCCCGACCAGCGCGAGGACGAGGTCGACGAGCGGCTGCGCCCGGCCGTCGAGGAGAAGACCAACGGCGACGCCTACCACGGCTCGACCCGCGACTACTACCGCGAGATGTCCCTGGCCAGGACCAGGATGGTCGAACAGGGTTTCAACGTGCAGCTCTGGGCCAACGTCGAGGCCTTCGAGCCGTCCGGCGCCGAGGCCTGCGCCGCCGGCTCCGGGCGGGGGCGCACCGACAAGGAACGGCTCGACACGGCCGTGGCGCAGGTCGGGCGCTACGTCTCCAAGATCGTCTCTTACATGTGGAGCGACTTCTACACCTGTGGCTCCCCGTCCCTCGCCCAGGAGATCGCCCGCGACCACGACCGGCCCATCGCGGCCGACGCGATCCGCATGCAGCGCGACATCCAGGACGGCATGGAGATCCGCGGCTACAACATCCCGATGGGTTCCAAGGTGACGATCACCTGGGAGGGCCAGGAGGAGCCCCGCGTCGTCGACGTGGCCGGGGTGAACCTGACGGAACCGCCGCCGGACCTGCCGGTGCGGATGGGAACGGCCTGGATCCCGTTCGACTGGACCCAGGTCCCGGACGACACCTGGGTCCAGGTCTCGGTCACGGCGGCCGACGGACGGGCCGCCACCGAGGCGCTGCACGTCCGCGTGCGGGTCTGACCGGTGTAACGTGCCTGCCATGGTGCCGCGCATTCCCGTCAGCGTGGACCTCGTCGTCCTCACGGTGCGCCGCCAGGTGCTGAGCGCGCTCGTCTGGCGGCGTGACAATCCGCCGTACGAGGGACGATGGGCCCTGTCAGGCGGTTTCATCCAGCTCGACGAGGACCTGCCCGCGGCCGCGGCGCGTGTCCTCGCGGAACGGGCGGGCCTGCCGGGTGCCCCCGTGCACCTGGAGCAGCTCCAGACCTACGGCTACCCCGACCGCGATCCGCGCCAGCGCGTGCTGAGCGTGGCCTATCTCGGCCTCGCCCCGCACCTCCCGACCTCCACCGAGGTGCACATGAGCTGGCAGCCGGTCTCCGCGCTGCTGTGCGAGATGGCCTTCGACCACCGGCGCATCATGATCGACGGGATCGAGCGGGCCCGCGCCAAGCTCGAGTACACCCCGCTGGGCGCGGCCTTCTGCCCGCCGGAGTTCACCGTCGCCGAGCTGCGCAGGGTCTACGAGATCGTCTGGGGCCGTCCCCTCGACCCGCGAAACTTCCACCGGAAGGTCACCAAGGCCGAGGGCTTCCTGGTGCCCACCGGCGGCACCACCACCCGCGACGGTGGACGCCCCGCCAAGCTCTACCGCCGAGGCCCCGCCGTGGCGCTCCATCCCCCGATGCTGCGCTCCCTCAAGGAGTAGCCGGAGCACGCTCCTTCAAGAAAAGTAGCCGGGGTATCCGGCCGCGGGGTCGGTCGCACCGCCCTCGCACCGTGTTCCAGGAACACTGGCCGGTCATCGATCAGGGGTTTCACCGGCGCGGTCACCCGCCTTGGCTATCGACCGCGAGGGTTGCTGATATCCGTCAGATCGATGTCGATGTCATAGGGGAGACTGAGCTTCAGCCGATTCTGATGGACACCGGTGAGCGCGTATGCCCTTGTCACCGGATTCAGCTCGTAGACGTAGACGCTGGGGCGGCCCTCGATGTTCTCGACACGCCAGAAGTGGGGGATTCCAGCCTCGGCGTACATCTGGGGCTTACGGTTGCGATCGCGCTCCTCGGATTCCTCGGAGACGATCTCGACGGCGAGCAGCACGTCCGCCGCCTCGTAGAAGGTCCGCGTCAGGTCGGAGGGCGCGTGTGCGTGGAGGAGGATCAGATCGGGCTCCGGCCGTTGACGTCGCCCCAGCTTCACTGTCATCTCCTGCTCTACCCGGAGATGGGCGGGTGCCGCCTGATCAAGCTCTTTGTGCAGCAGGAACAGCACAAGAGCGTGAAAACGGGTCTGGGGGCTCACGAACACGAGAGTGCCATCGATCAGTTCCGTGTGAGGGGGGATCCCCGGAAGCCGATCGAGGTCATCGGCGGTGAAGCCCTCTATAGGGGGAATCGCCCAGTCGGGAATGGGCTCAACGTCGGCCAGCGGTGCGATGCTCATGTCGTCCTTCGGGTCGGGCATGCCTCTCACCTCCAGTGTTACAGGATGATGCCCTATCCGCCCGCTGCTCATAAAGTAAGACCATGCCTCGTTTCCGCGCGATCCTGGACACGATGCCCGCCTACCGGGCGGGCAAGGCCGTGGTGTCCGCCGACGGCCGGTCCTACAAGCTCTCCTCGAACGAATCCCCCTACGAGCCGCTGCCCTCGGTCGTCGAGGCGGTCGCCAGGGCCGCGACCCAGATGCACCGCTATCCCGATCCGGCGGCAACGAAGCTGACCGAGGCGATCGCCGAGAGACACGATGTCCCCGCCGAGCACGTCGCGCTCGGCGCGGGCTCGGTGACGGTGGCCCAGCAGCTCTTCGAGACCGTGAGCGAGCCGGGCGCCGAAGTGATCTACGCGTGGCGGTCCTTCGAGGCGTACCCGCTCCTGGCCGACCTGGCCGGGGCGGCCTCGGTGCGGGTCCCGCTCCTGGGTGAGACGCACCACCTGGAGGCCATGGCCGACGCGATCACCCCGCACACCCGCATGATCTTCGTCTGCAACCCGAACAACCCCACCGGCACGGTCGTCCACGCGGCCGAGCTGGAGGCCTTCCTCGACCGGGTGCCGGAGAACGTGCTCGTCGTGCTCGACGAGGCCTACCGCGAGTACGTCAGGGACGCCGGGGTCACCGACGGGCTCACCGTCTACCGCGACCGGCCGAACGTGGCCGTGTTGCGCACCTTCTCCAAGGCGTACGGCCTGGCCGGGCTCCGGGTGGGTTACATGATCGCCACCGAGCCCGTGGCGTCCGCCGTCCGCAAGACGATCGTGCCGTTCGCGGTCAACCACCTCGCTCAGGCCGCCGCGATCGCCTCGCTGGCCGCCGAGGACGAACTGATGGAGCGGGTCGACGCCGTGGTCAAGGAGCGTGACCGGGTCCGCGAGGCGCTGATCGCGCAGGGCTGGGAGGTGCCGGTGAGCGAGGCCAACTTCGTCTGGCTCCGGCTGGGGGAGCGCACGCTCGAATTCGCCGAGTCGTGCGCGACCGAGGGCGTCGCGGTGCGGCCCTTCGCCGGGGAGGGCGCCCGCGTCTCCGTCGGCGACCCCGAGGCCAACGACATCTTCCTGACCGCCGCGGCGGCCTTCTGGAGCGCCTGACCCGCCTGCCCGGCCGCGACCCGCCTGCCCGACCGCGATCCACCCGCTTGGCCGCGACCCGCCTGCCTCGCCGGACTCGCCGCTGATCTCCCGTGGCGGCGGTCCGGGCGCCGGCCGGGCTCTCGCCGACGCCGGACCCGATGCCGGACCCGCTCCCCGGAACCCGCTCCCGATGCCGGACCCGCTCCCGGAACCCGCGGGGGCCCCGCGCCGGGGCCCGGCCTACACGGTCGCGGGTTCCGGCTCCGGCACGGGCTCCGGCTTGCCGCGCCGTTCGGTGGAGACCACCAGGGCCACGCCGATGACGATCACCACACCGGCCGCGATCATCGCGCCGGTCACCGCCTCGCTCAGCACGAGGGCGCCCAGCACGACCGCCACGACCGGGTTGACGTAGGCGTAGGTGGAGATCAGGGAGATCGGCGCGTTGCCCAGCAGCCACACGTACGCGGTGAAGGCCACCAGCGACCCGATCATGATCAGGTAGGCCAGCGCGATCCACGACCGCGCGGAGACGGCGGCGACGTCGAGGCGCTCGCCCATCACGGCGGCGGTCAGGGCGAGCCCGAGGCCGCCCGCCGCCATCTCGACGGCGCTCGCGGAGAAGGGGTTCGCGGGCATCGGGATGCGGGAGGCCAGGAACGAGCCGGCCGCCCACGACAGCGACGCCAGCAGGATGATCACGACTCCGGAGCCGTCGGCCGCGTTGCTCCCGCCGCTCAGCGACAGCACCGCCACGCCGCCGAACCCGATGAGCACCCCCACGAGCGTCAGTACCCGCGGCCGGTCCCTGAACGCGATCCTGAAGATGACCAGCCAGAGCGGCGTCGAGGCCACCAGCAGCGCCGCCAGGCCGCTGGAGATGTGCTGCTCGGCCACGGCGACCATGCCGTTGCCGCCGTTCAGCAGCAGCAGGCCGACCAGGGCCGCCCCGCCCGCCTCCTTCGCGGTCATCCGGAAGGCGCCCCGGCCCTTCAGCAAGCGCACCGCGACGCCCAGGACGAGCGCGGCCGTGACGAAACGGACAGCCCCGCTGAGCAGCGGCGGGATCGTCTCGATCGTGATCATGATCGCCAGGTACGTGGAACCCCACACCACGTACACGATCGCCAGCGCACCCCAGACGATGAGCGGCCTGCGGCTGTCAGTACTGTCTTGACGCATAGCTCATGACAATAGCGGCTGAAACCGACATTATGCTCGCGGGTTTCGGACCCTGAGATCCGGCGCGGCAGGCCGTGGCCCGGCGGATTCCGTGACACCGCCCCCGGCGGATCGCACGCCGGGGGATCGCGGCCCGGGGGTCCTCGCCGTACCGGGACGGGGGGGACCGTAATGACCGGGCCGGAATGAACAGGCTGCTGTGAACAGGCCGAAATAAACAGGCCGGAATGAACAAACCACGGTGAACACGCCGCCAGGAACAGGCCGTGGTGAACACGCCGCGGTGAACACGCGGCGACGAGCCGGCCGCGCCCCGGCAGGCCACGCCACGCCGGGATCGGCGTGCCGTGACCTGGGAGGTTCCGCCGCCCGGGTGCGGCGGAAGCCTCCAGGTCGGTAGAGGCGTCGGCGGAGGGCTCAGCGGGTGCCGAGCTTCTCCACGATCAGCCGGTACAGCTGCCGGGGGCGCCCCGGCTGCGGCGTCCGGTTCGGCGGAAGCGGCCACGCGAGTCCCTCGTCTACCAGCGTGCGCAGCAACCGCCGTGCCGTACGCGGGGTGACACCGAGCATCTTGCCGGCGCCCTCCGCGTCCACCACCGTGTCCCCACCCTCCAATTTGGCCGCCAATCGGGCCAGGACCTCCACGCCCTTCGGCTTCAGCGGTCCGGCGCCCTGTGGGGGCATCCTGGGGGCCGGGATGAGCGCTCTGCCCTCGCGGTCGACCGCGAAGCCCTGAGCCTGCTTGCCCGCCTGGGTGCGCGCCAGCGCGGCCCTGGCGTGCGACTCGGCGTCGTGGGTCGTACGGCCCATGCCGACGCCCACCTCGACCGCCAGGCCCAGCTCGTCGCGGACCCGCGCCGCGAACGGCAGGACCCGGAAGCCCTCGGTGGCCGCGGCCACCGAGCCACGGGTCGCGGTGACCATGTAGCTGTGGTCGTCGACCGCGGTGACCGACGCGTTGATCCGGTTGGCCTCCTGCACCAGCAACCGGTGCAGGGACAGCCGGAGCTCGTCGCGCCAGTAGCGCGGCGCGGCCCGGCGAACCGGCTCGCGCAGCGTGGGCACCTCCACCAGGACCACGGTGAGCTGCGACTCCTCCAGCCGGTGGTGCGCGCCCAGCAGGGCCGCCGTGTGCAGCGCCGTGCGCACCGCGGCGGAGGTGGGGCGGATCCTGACCACGGGCACCCCTGCCGTCTGAAGGCGGTCGGCGACCGCGGGCAGGCAGGTGAGCGCCCCGCTCGTGCTGCCCTGGCGGGCGAGGCGTTCATGGAAGGCCGCGATCGTACCGGTGGCGCCCGGTTCGTCGCGGCTCTGCACGTCCCCTGAGGGGAGACTCAGATCGTTGTACGCCTCCTCGACCTCTGCTCTGCTCAGGACGTCGATGCTGACCCTGCGTGGGTCTATCCGTTCGTCCAGCGCGGCCCTCGCCAGCGCGGCGATCAGCGCGGCGCCGCCGAGCTGGACATACGTCGCGGGCATCGTCAGCACCCCCGATCGCCGGGCCAGATCGTAGGGAACCGGGCTGGCGAACAGACACGCGTCCACCCCGGCTCCCAATCGGGTTACCTTGTCTGCGGCCTCCTGCTCGTCGCGGTACGCCGCCGCCACAAGGCGGCAGGGCAATGGGGCAGCCGCATGCCCCATCAACATCACCCGTTCGACGAGGTCATGGGGGCCCACCACACCGATAGTGAGGTCCGGTGTCATGGCACCCGGGCGTGACACTCGTGGCGCTTCTTCGGCCCGCTCGACCAATGTTCGTCCCATCATGCCGTCCGTTTGTTTTCGGCTCTCTTTTGGAACGATCGCTCGCGAGGGCCGTAATGTCACGCCCGATTTGCGGCCAATTCCGGAAGCCACTTCCGGGTTAAAGCCATGACTGGCACCGTTTACACAGGTCAGAGCGGTTTTTGAGTGTCTCAAACCCGCTGATTATGATGCTGAAATCTCTCGTCGCACGTCGGCTCCCAGGGCCTGCATACGCTCGGCCAGATAAGAGTGCCCGCGGTCGATGAGATATCCCGATCCGATCACGGTCTCCCCCTCGGCGGCCAGACCCGCGAGCACGAGCGCGATTCCCGAACGCAGATCGTGAGCGGTCACCTCTGTACCGGTGAGCGGAGTAGCGCCGCGAACGACGGCACTGTTCTCTTTCACTTCAATATCGGCGCCCATCTTGTTCAGTTCTGAGGCCAGAGCGAAACGCCCATCGAAGATGCGTTCATGAATGTAACTGGCACCGTCGGCGAGACAGGCGACCGTCATGATCGGCGACTGCAGGTCCGTGGCGAAGCCGGGGTAGGTGTCGGTGATCACGTTGATCGGGCGCAGCGGGCGGTCCCTGCGCACGTGGAGCACCGCGCCGTGGTCGGCGAACTCCACCCCCATCTGCTCAAGCTTGTAGCGGACCACGCCGAGGTGGTCCAGGTCGGCGCCGACCAGGTTGACCTCGCCGCCGGTGATGGCGGCGGCCATGGCGAACACGCCCGCGTCGAGGCGGTCCGGCATCACGGTGTGCTCGACGGCCTGGAGCTCCTCCACGCCCTCCACGGTGATGAACCCCGTGCCGCCGCCGCTGATCTTCGCGCCCATCCGGGTCAGCATGTCGATCACGTCGAGGACCTCGGGCTCCAGCGCCGCGTTCTCGATCACGGTGGTGCCGCGCCCGAGGGCGGCCGCCATGATCAGGTTTTCGGTGCCGGTGTGCGAGGGGGTGTCCAGGTACAGGGTGGCGCCGGTGAGGCCCGCCGACTTGACGTGGATGACCGAGTCGCCCTCGTCCACGATCGCGCCCAGGCGCTTGTAGCCCAGGTAGTGGAAGTCGAGGTTGCGGCTGCCCAGGTTGCAGCCGCCCACGCCCTCGATGATCGCCTCACCGAGGCGGTGCAGCAGGGCGGGCACGAACAGCACCGAGCCGCGGAAGCGGCGGGCGATCTCGGCGGGCAGGACCGGGCTGCTGAGCGTCGAGGCGTCGATCACCAGTGTGCGCTCGGCCTCGTGGAGCTCGACCGTGGCGCCGACCGTCTGGGCCAGCTCGACCGCGCGGCGGACATCCTCGATGATGGGGACGTTGCGCAGGACCGTACGGCCCTTGGACGCCAGCAGCGCCGCGCCGATCATGGGCAGCACGGCGTTTTTGGCACCCTGGATGAAGGCGGTTCCACGAAGTGGGTTGCCACCGCGCACGCGGTAACGGACCATGCGTCATGCTCCTTGAAGAGGTTTAAGTGATTCGTGTGGCGCGGGGCGGCAGCCGAGGTTTATCCGGCCAACAGTAGCCGTTAGATGCCCCTGAAACGGCCACTTCAGGAGGGGAACTACCCCTCGGATGGCCGATAATCATCGGCCTCCACGGCGACGGGCGACGGCGGCCCGCCCACCCGGCCCCCCGTCCCGTCCGGCCCGTGTTCTCCGGTGTCTTCGCGCCCCCTCGACCATGTGTCCCGGCACCGCCCGCGACCGGGTCGTGCGGAAGATCATCTCATGACCGTCCGGCCGTGAAACGGGGAGGTGGCGTCAGGGGCGCCCGGTCCGATCAAGCCTCGCGGCGCCGCCGTGCGGTCCCGGTCTTGTGCGGCGCCGCCGTGCGGTCCCGGTCTCGTGTGCCACCGCCGTACGGCCCCGCCCTCGCGCCACCGCCGCCGTCGTACGGCTCCGGGGGTCATCTCCCCTTCGCGCTCCCCGCGGCTGTGAGCGGCGAGGCGGCCGTCAGGAGGCTGTCGGCCCGCTGGTCCACGAAGCGGGTGACGACCTGCTGCCCGTACCCGAACGCCATCGCCCAGACCAGGATCGCGGCCTGCGAGCCGAGCCCCGAGAAGCCGGGCACGAAGCCCGAGTTCAGGATCAGCAGCCCGAGCACGGAGGTGGCCACCCCGGCGGGCGCCTTGAGAAGGTTCTGGACGACCGCCAGCGAGTAGCGGGTGGACAGCTCCGATCGGGTCGACAGCGAGGCCGCGGTGGCCAGCGCCGCCCCCAGCATGCCGATCAGGGCCACGAGCGGGACGTCGCCGTGACCGGGCTGCAGGCCGCCCGTCGGGCAGATCTGGGCGGGCATCAGCCCCTGGGCGCGGATCACCGACTGGTTGCCGCACATCGGGATGGCGTTCGGCCAGATCGCGCCGATGACCACCACGCCCAGCACGATCAGGGTCAGCATGGCCACCCCGCCGAGCAGCAGGTTGCGGAAGCTGCGGACCCGCCCGGTCTCCATCGCCTGCGCGGTGTACGCGGCCCGCAGGACCGACTGCATCAGCGGCCTGTCGTTCTCGCCCAGGTCCCCCACGGCGAGCCTGGCCTGGAGATGGACCAGCCGGGGGTCGTCGCCGGGCAGGTAGGCACGGCCGATCGCCGCCACCTCGGGGCCCCGCCCGCACAGCTCGGCCGTCGGCAGCACGCCGTACAGCATCACGGTCGCGCTGTTGACGTTGGACCAGGCGCCCTCGATGGCCTGGCCGGTCAGCCAGCGCCGCACGCCGTGCCTGCTGCGCGCGTATGTCTCCGCGCGGGCCAGGTGCGTGCCGATGCCCTCGCCCATCGAGACCAGCTGGCCCGCCCCGTCGCGCATCGTCAGGGCCCGCTCGGCGTCGGCCCTGATCTCCTCGCTCCGGGTGGCCACGTACACCCGCCAGGTGCCGGGCCAGCGCAGGACGCCGGTGTCGCCGATCCGCTCGGGGGGCATCGCGGGGTCAAGCGACATCGTTCCTCCGGGGGGAGCGGCCTGGGACGGCGGGCGTCGACTGCCCCAGGCTTACCGCGACATGCCGATCGGGCGCTACGCCTCCGCGGAAAACCGGGGTTCAGGCGCCGCGGCCCGCGATGTCGGTGCGGTGGTGCGAGCCGCGCATCCGGATGCGCTCCACGGCCTCGTAGGCCGCCGCCCGCGCCGCGGGGACGTCGGGCCCCGTACCGACCACGCTGAGCACCCGGCCCCCGTTGGAGACGATCCGGTCGCCGTCGAGGGCGGTGCCGGAGTGCAGCACGTAGGCGTCCTCGACGGGGTCGGACAGGCCCTCGATGACGTCGCCCCTCACCGGCTCCGCGGGATAGTTCTCCGCGGCGATCACCACGGTCACCGCGGCGCCGTCGCGGTAGGAGAGCGGCCCGAACCGGTCGAGCGTCCCGTTCGCGCAGGCGAGCAGCAGGGCCGCCAGGGGCGTCTCCAGCCGGTCGAGCACGACCTGGGTCTCCGGGTCGCCGAACCTCGCGTTGAACTCGATCACCTTCGGGCCCTTGGACGTGAGGGCCAGCCCCACGTACAGAACCCCCGTGTACGGGGTGCCGCGCCTGGCCAGCTCGGTCACGGTCGGCATGACGGTCTCGGCCATCACCTGGTCGGCGAGGTCGTCCGGCGCCCACGGCAGCGGCGTGTAGGCGCCCATCCCGCCGGTGTTGGGGCCCTGGTCGTCGTCGTAGGCGCGCTTGTGGTCCTGCGCGGGCTGGAGCGGCACGGCGGTGGAGCCGTCGCAGAGCGCGAACAGCGACACCTCGGGGCCGTCGAGGAACTCCTCGATGACGACCCGCCCGCAGGCGGCGGCGTGCCGGAGCGCCTCGTCGCGGTCGCCGGTGACCACCACACCCTTGCCCGCGGCCAGGCCGTCGTCCTTGACCACGTACGGCGTGCCGAACTCGTCGAGCGCGGCGGCGACCTCCTCGGGCGTGACGCAGGTGTGCGACCGCCCGGTGGGAACGCCCGCCGCGACCATGACGTCCTTGGCGAAGGCCTTGGAGCCCTCGATTCGCGCCGCCTGCCGAGATGGCCCGAAGCAGGGAATCCCGGCCTCCCTGACGGCGTCGGCGACCCCGGCCACCAGGGGGGCCTCGGGGCCGATCACGACCAGGTCCGCCCCGAGTCTCCCGGCCAGCCCGGTGACCGAGGCGGGGTCGGTCGGCGTCACCGGGTGCAGGGTCGCGACCTGCGCGATACCCGCGTTTCCGGGAGCACAGTGAACCTCGGTGACCTGGGGGTCCGCCGCCAGCGACCGGCACAGGGCGTGTTCACGCCCGCCGGATCCAATCACAAGAACGCGCACTTGTCAGAGCCTATCGTCCCCCCGGCACCCTCCTCGGATCCGCGTCCGTGTCCCGGATCCGCAGGCTTGTCCACAACCTGTGGACGGGGCCCGAACGCACGCATGCGAGGAAGGTGCCGTAAAGGCCGTGTGAATTTTGTCTGGTTCTGCATGATCAACAGTTGAACCTGGGAGTAAACTGAGAGACCTCTCCCCGATCGTGTTAACTTTTGGGTGGCTTTGCGTGTCTCTTGCTGATTGGAGGTGGTTCGGGATGTCCTCTGGCGATCCCAGCAGTACGTGCTCGCGCACCCCTGCTGTGCGCACTCTCGACCACCCCATCTCGGTGCCCGACCGGCGCCACACGCATCACCCCCTCCACCGGGGGTGACATCGCATCGCGTGTGGATCCCGCCAGGTTGGGCGGGAAAGGCTCGCCATGCGCTCCTCGCTCCTTTTTCCCCGCATCAAGCACACACGCACGATTCGTGCCGCGCACACGCCCGCCGTCTCGCTCCGTGAGCGGATGACCGGGGTCTGCGTCCCGCCGAGCGACTCGCTCGTCGAGTACGCCGCCTACGTCGGCGGCAAGAAGATCGACGCCCTGGGCATCCCCGACGCCCTGGAGATCGTCCGCGCTCACAACGCGGCCTCCGACGGGGGCAACGCCTTCGTCTGGGTCGGTCTGCACGAGCCCGACGCCCCCGAGGTCGAGTGGCTCGCGGAGGTCTTCGCCCTGCATCCGCTCGCCGTCGAGGACGCCGTCAAGGCTCACCAGCGGCCCAAGGTCGAGCGCTACGGCGACTCGGTGTTCGTGGTCCTGAAGACCGTCGCCTATATCGACCACGACGTGCTGACCGCCACCAGCGAGATCATCGGCACCGGCGAGCTCATGGTGTTCGTCGGCCCCGACTTCGTGGTGACCGTGCGCCACGGCAGGCACTGCCCCCTCTCGGAGGTGCGCCAGCGCCTTGAGGACAAGCCCAAGCTTCTCAACCGGGGGCCCACCGGCGTGCTGCACGCGATCGCCGACCACGTCGTCGACAGGTATCTCAGCGTGGCCGACCGGATGCAGGCCGAGCTCGAGGACGTCGAGGCCATGGTCTTCGCCGACGTCAGCGCCCGCGACATCGGCCGGATCTACAACCTCAAGCGCGAGATGATCGAGATGAAGCGGTCCGTCATGCCGCTCCAGTCGCCGATGTCCACGCTGGCCCAGCGCCGCATGATCCCCTCCGAGATGCGTGAGTACTTCCGCGACGTCGTCGACCACCTGGCCCGCGTCTGCGAGCAGGTCGAGTCGTCCAACGAGCTCTGCAACTCGATACTGCAGGCGGCGCTCGCCCGCTCCAACGCGCTCGCCAACGAGGACATGCGGAAGATCTCCTCGTGGGTCGCCATCATGGCCGTCCCCACGATGATCGCCGGCATCTACGGCATGAACTTCGAGCACATGCCCGAGCTCGACTCCGTCTTCGGCTATCCACTGGTGATCGGCGTGATGGTCGTCGCCTGCACGCTGCTCTATCGCGGCTTCCGCCGCAACGGCTGGATGTGACCCGGGTCCTCGCACCGGCCCTCAGGCGCTCAGGGGGCGCGCGGGGGTGATCGGCCGGGGGACGCGCATGCCCCGCCCGGCCCACAGGGCGATCATCCGGTCGGGATAGTCGGTGACGACCGCGGCCACCCCGAGGTCGAGCAGCTCCTCGGCCCGCCCCGGCTCGTTGACGGTCCACACGGCCAGCGGCAGCTCGGCCTTCTCGGCCAGCCGGGCGAACTCCCGGTCGACCATCACGTGCTCGGGGGAGAGCGTGGTGCCCCCGGCCTCGGCGGCGGCGGCCGGGACGTCGCCGCCGAAGTCCTCCAGGCGGAGGCCGTCGAGCCAGGCGCTGTCCATGGTGGCGCGCTCGATCAGGGCGTACCGCGGGGTCGCGGGGACCAGCGAGCGGGCGATCCGCAGGACGCGCCAGTCGAAGCTGAGGATCGCCGCCCTGCCGAGCCTGCGGTGCCGGTCGAGCTCCGCGACCACCATCTCGGTGAACTCCGCGGGGTCGGCGCTCAGGTCGGGCCTGGTCGGGTCCGACTTCAGCTCCACGTGCACCCGCACCCCGTCGGCGCCGTACGCGTCCACCAGCCCCAGCACGGAGCTCAGGGTCGGCATCCGGGTGTTGGGCACCGGCACCTGCGTCGGGGCGAAACGGTCGCCGGGGTGGCGCGGCACCCGTATCCCGCACTCCAGCGTGCGCAGCTGCGCCAGCGTGAGCGCGCCGACGGGCCGGCCCACGTACGGGAAGGCGGGGTCGTCGCGGAAGGCGGGACGGACGTCGGCGCTGGTCACCGGCGACACGGTGAGATCGTGCGTGAGCACCAGCCGCCGGTCGGCGGTCAGCGCGACGTCGAGCTCAAGCGCGTCGACCCCCAGTTCGAGGGCGTGGGCGAAACCGGGCAGGGTGTTCTCGGGGCGGAGCCCGCGGGCTCCGCGGTGACCGTGAATCTCGGCATGCACACAGGGACCTTATCCACCCCGCGCGCCGATCGTCCGGTACGGCTCGCGCCTCGGCGGTGCCGGGCGCGAGCCTGCCGGCGGAAACTAGAGCATCGAGTGGATCTGGAGCGTCTCGGTGCGGCCGGGGCCGACCCCGACGGCCGAGATCCTGGAGCCGCTCATCTCCTCCAGGGCCTTCACATAGGCCTGCGCGTTGGCGGGCAGGTCCTCGAAGCTCCTGGCACCGGTGATGTCCTCCTTCCAACCGGGGAACTCCTCGTACACCGGCCTGGCGTGGTGGAAGTCGGTCTGGGTCATCGGGATCTCGTCGTGGCGGACGCCGTCGACCTCGTAGGCGACGCAGACGGGGATCGTGTCCAGGCCAGACAGCACGTCCAGCTTGGTGAGGAAGTAATCGGTGACGCCGTTGATCCGGGTGGCGTAGCGGGCGATGACCGCGTCGAACCAGCCGCAGCGGCGGTTGCGCCCGGTGGTCACCCCGTACTCGCCGCCGGTGGTGCGCAGCCACTCGCCCATCTCGTTGTCGAGCTCGGTCGGGAACGGGCCGGCGCCGACACGGGTGGTGTACGCCTTCAGGATGCCGATCACGCCGGTGAGCCGGGTCGGCGGGATGCCGGAACCCGAGCAGGCGCCGCCGCTCGTCGGGGAGGAGGAGGTGACGAACGGGTAGGTGCCGTGGTCGATGTCGAGCAGGTTGCCCTGCCCGCCCTCGAGCAGCACGACCTTGTTCTCGTCCAGCGCCCTGTTGAGGATCAGCGAGGTGTCGGCGATGTGCGGCTTGAGGCGCTCGGCGTAGCCGAGATACTCCTCCAGGACCTTGCCCGCGTCGATCGCCCGGCGGTTGTAGATCTTGGTGAGGATCTGGTTCTTCTCGCCCAGCGCGACCTCGATCTTCTTCTGCAGGATGCCCGGGTCCAGCAGGTCCTGGACCCGCACGCCCATCCGGTAGATCTTGTCGCCGTACGCGGGACCGATGCCGCGCCCGGTCGTGCCGATCTTGGCCTTGCCGAGGTAGCGCTCGGTGACCTTGTCGAGGGCCTTGTGGTGGGGCATGATCAGGTGCGCGTTGGCGGAGATCAGCAGCCGCTCGGAGGAGACTCCGCGGGCCTGGAGCCCGTCCATCTCGCTCAGCAGCACGCCCGGGTCGATGACGACGCCGTTGCCGATCACGGGCACGACGTTCGGGGAGAGCACTCCCGTGGGCAGCAGGTGCAGCGCGTACTTCTGGTCGCCGATGACGACCGTGTGGCCCGCGTTGTTGCCTCCCTGGTATCTGACGACGTAGTCGACCCGGTCTCCAAGCAGGTCGGTCGCCTTACCCTTGCCCTCATCGCCCCACTGGGCACCAACGAGAACGACAGCCGGCATCGTGAGTCTCCCACCACAAAAACGAAAACCCCTGACGCAATCGCGACAGGGGCTCTTGCGTGGAGAGAATACCCGACGGCGTCCGAAATAGGGATCTCCCACCTCGCGAAAGAGGGCGAAGCGGGAGATCCGAGGGGTGAGTCGGAAGCTGATCGGTGGCTCAAAGGGACGGATCAGGGGCGGGACCGGCCGCGGGTCAGCGGTTGGTCAGCTCCTCGGACGCCTCGGCGCTGGAGTCCTTCAGGAACTGGAAGCACCGCTCGGCCTCCTCCTTCTCCCCGATGGTCTGGGCGGCGCGGGCCAGCGCGTGCAGGCAGCGCAGGAACCCCTGGTTGGGAAGGTGCTCCCAGGGGATCGGGCCGTGCCCCTTCCACCCCGCCCTGCGGAGCTGGTCCAGGCCGCGGTGGTAGCCGGTGCGGGCGAAGGCGTACGACGTGACGGCGTGCCCCGCCGCGAAATACTCGTCCGCGAGCACGGCCCAGGCGCCCGGGTACGCGGGGAAACGCGCGGCGACGTCGGATGCTTGGGCCCCGGCTTCCAGTGCCTCCCGGGCCTCCGGCAGGTCCGGAAGGAGGGTGGGCGGCGGGCCGGCGAGGAGGTTCTCGTGCGATTCCATAACGACAGTCCTACCCGGTGGACCCACGTCAGGCCAAGATCGGCCCCCGGAGTCTTTCCGGAAGCCGATCCCGTGATCTCTCCTGTGACCCTTTCGGGACCTTAGGAGATCTTGGTGCCCGCGGACTTCAGGTGCTGGGCGGCCTCGACGATGCGCGCCGCCATCGAGGTCTCGGCGGCCTTGCCGTACGAGCGGGGGTCGTACGCCTTCTTGTTGCCGACGTCACCGTCGACCTTGAGCACGCCGTCGTAGTTCTTGAACATGTGGTCGGCGATCGGGCGGGTGAAGGCGTACTGCGTGTCGGTGTCGATGTTCATCTTCACCACGCCGTAGGAGATGGCCTCGTGGATCTCCTCGAGCAGCGAGCCGGAGCCGCCGTGGAAGACCAGGTCGAACGGCTTCTCCTTGCCGTACTTGGCGCCGACCGCGTCCTGGATCTCCTTGAGCACGCTCGGGCGGAGCTTGACGTGGCCCGGCTTGTAGACGCCGTGCACGTTACCGAAGGTCGCGGCGAGCATGTAGCGGCCCCGCTCGCCCAGGCCCAGGACCTCGGCGGTCGCGAGGGCGTCCTCGGTGGTGGTGTAGAGCTTCTCGTTGATCTCGCCGACGACGCCGTCCTCCTCGCCGCCGACGACGCCGATCTCCACCTCGAGGACGATCCGCGCGCGGGCCGTCTTCTCGATGAGCTCCCTGGCGATCTCCAGGTTCTCGTCCAGCGGCACGGCGGAGCCGTCCCACATGTGCGACTGGAAAAGGGGGTCCTCGCCCCTGGCGACCCGCTCAAGGGAGATGTCGAGCAGCGGGCGTACGAAACCCGCCAGCTTGTCCTTGGGACAGTGGTCGGTGTGCAGGGCGATCGTCACGGGGTAATTGGCCGCGACGACGCGGGCGTACTCCGCCAGCGCCACCGAGCCGGTCACCATGTTCTTGACCGTGGTGCCCGAGAGGAAATCGGCGCCGCCGGTCGACACCTGGACGATGCCGTCGCTCTCCGCCTCGGCGAACCCCCTGAGCGCCGCGTTGAGGGTCTGTGATGAGGTCACGTTGATGGCCGGGTAGGCGAAACCGCCTGTCTTGGCCCGGTCGAGCATCTCGGCGTAGACCTCTGGAGTAGCGATGGGCATCGTGTCATCTCCCTGGAGACGGCTATGAACAGCTGGCGGGGCTATGAGGACATAGCCCGTAGGCCAGTATTCCGGGTTCCTTCCCGGCCGGATAGCTCCAATACCACTTCGGTCCGTACCGATGTGTTCCCGGCCGCGTCCCCGGTACCTCCCCGGCACTTCCCCGGCACGGGATTGCGGGGGCCGTGACACGGCTGGGGCGGGTGGGGGCGGTCATCCGGGGCACGGACTTCCCGGCCGATCCGCCGGGTCGGTCGTGAAATCTCCTCACGAACCGCTAATCTCCACAGTGTGGGACGCCACAGGTCTGACCCCATGGGTATCGCGCGCCTGGTCCTCGTCGGACTGGCGGTGCTGGTGGTCGTCGCCCTGATCGTGTTCGGGGTCCTCTCGCTGATCGGCAGCCTGGGCTCCGACGCGGAGACGGTCCCTTCGCCCGCCCCCTCGGTCACCGCGTCGTCCGTGGCCGCCTCCCCGTCTCCCTCCGCCACCTCCGAGCGCGTCCCGACGGTCCTCGTCGAGTGCCTGCGGGAGCGCTGCCCCACGGTCTTCCTGAAGGTCACCGGGGGCGACGTGCTGCTCGACCGGGAGATGGACCGCGGCGAGCAGTTCCAGTCCTTCGATCCCAAGGTCGACGTGGTCCTGGCCGACTCCGCCGCCGTCCGCGTCCAGGTGAACGGGGCCGTCCGCTCCCCGGGCAAGGCGGGGGAACGCCAGGAGTTCACGGTCTCCCGCGACTGACCCCGCCCTCTCCCGCCGGCTCCGGATCCTCAGCGGCCGTACGCGGCCCTAGGCCAGGCCGAGGTCGGCCAGGGTGTAGGCGGTCCTGTACGGCAGCCCGGCTCCGGCGATCGCCGAGGCGGCTCCCCGGTCCACGATCGTGGCGACCGCCACGACTTCGGCGCCCGCCTCGCGCAACGCCTCCACCGCGGTCAGCGGGGATCCGCCGGTCGTGGAGGTGTCCTCCACCACCAGCACCCGCCGCCCCGCCACGTCCGGTCCCTCGATCCGGCGCTGCATGCCGTGGGTCTTCTGCGCCTTGCGGACCACGAACGTGTCGAGCCTCCCGCCTCGCCCGGCCGCCGCGTGCATCATGGCGGCCGCCACCGGATCGGCGCCCAGCGTCAGGCCGCCGACCGCGTCGTAGCCGAGGTCCTCGGTCATGTCCAGCATGACCCGCCCCACCAGCGGCGCCGCCTGCCCGTCGAGGGTCACCCTGCGCATGTCCACGTAGAAGTCGGCCTCCATGCCCGAGGACAGCGTGACCTTGCCGTGCACCACGGCCTTGCCCTTGATCTCCGCCAGCAGGTTCTCTCGATCGCTCATGGCACAAGGTTAGGGCGACCCCGGAACCCGCCCGATCGGGCCCCGCCGGGAAACAGGCCTGCCGTAACGCCGGTTTCGGCCCGGGGGTGGCAAAAGTGCGATCCGGGTTTACTCGCGGCGCGTACTGCGGGATTATCCGGCAGGCAACTCCGGGTAATGGTGAGGTCACAATGAGTGTGAAAACATCTCAAGGCGACGCTGAACTGCTGGCTGCCACCAGGAACGGCGACGTGGCCGCCTACCGGGTGCTCCATCAGCGGCACGCCCCCGCGGCGTACGCCCTGGCCCGCCTGCTCCTGCCGGGCGAGACCGAGGCCGGGGGCGTCGTGGAGAGGACCTTCGCCAGGGTCCACCACGTGATCGCCCAGGGAAACGGCCCGGAACAGGCGTTCCGCCCCTACCTGCTCACCGTCCTCCGCCGTACCGTCGACGACCGCTCCGGCACGACGGGCGGCCCGGTGGCCGCCGAGCGACCGCTGCCGGAAGCCGCCGAGCGGGCGGAGGGAGAGGCCGGTGGAGGGGCGGACGGGGAGATCGGCGAGCAGGCGGATGGAGAGACCCGTGGTCGGGCGGGCGGAGAGGCCGCCGAGGGCGCGGACGGAGCGGACGGAGCTTCAACAAGAGCGGACGGAGTCTCGGAAAGAGCGGACGGGGAGATCGACGAGCGGGCGGATGGGGAATTCGCCTCCTTCGGCCCGCGCGCGTTTCTCGTCGACCCCTCGGTGGAGGGGCTGGAACGCTCACCGGTGGCCAGGGCGTTCCTCTCCCTGCCCGAGCGCTGGCAACTCGTCCTGTGGCACGCCGAGGTCGAGAGGCTCAGAGCCGAGGAGATCGGGCTCCTGCTGGGCCTGACGGTCAACGGCGCCGCCGCGCTCGCCCACCGGGCCCGGGAGGGCATGCGCCAGGCGTGCCTGCGCGTCCACCTGACCGAGACGCCGACCCCCGAGTGCCGGCCCGTGCTGACCAGGCTGGGGCCCTACACGCGCGGCGGCCTGGCCAAGGAGCAGAGCAGGGTCATCGACAGGCACCTGGAGGGCTGCTCCGGCTGCCGCGCGGTGCTCACGGAGCTGACCGGCATCGGCCGGGACGTCCGCTCCGTCATCGGCCCGCTCGTCGTCGGTCCCGCGTTCCCCGCCTACCTGACGGCGCTCGCCAGGATGGGGGTCACGGCGGGAGGCGGGTTGTCCGGCCGCTGGCGGAGGGCCCCCCGGTCCGTACGGCGCACCGTGGCGGCCGCCGCGACGGCCACCGCGGTCGCGGTGGTCGCGGCCCTCGTGCTGGTGTCGGCCGGGGAGCCCGCCCGCCGGCCGAGCACGGCCTCCGAGCCGATCGTCGTGGCCCCGGTGCCCGATTCCCCCGCCCCGCGGAAGTCCTCGGGAGGGCCGAAGACCTCCGGTTCGCCCATGTCGACCCTCTCGGGGCAGCCGGTTGGACCCGACCGCGAACCCGGCGAGACCGGCGAGACCGAAACGGCGCCCGGGTCCGCCGGGGCGGCCCCCGAAGGCGAGTCCGGCGGGTCCGAGATGGGTGGCCCGGCCGGGACCGGGCAGGACGGCCGGACGGGTTCCTGGCTTGCGCCCCGCCTGGTGGCCAGGATCGACGCGCTCGGCGCCCTGGTCAGGTCCGAGGCCGGAATCGTCGTGGTGCGGCTGCGCAACGCGGGCCGAGGGCAGAGCGAGGACGTCGTCGCCGACGTCGGCCTGCCGCGAGGCGTGACGCTGCCGTCCAGGTCCGGCCGGGGAAACGCCGTCGGCGGCGTCACGCCGGTCGGTACGGTCGACGGCTGGTCCTGCCGGGCGCGAACCCGGGGTGCCCGATGCGTCCGCGGCCCGCTGCCGGCGGGCCGGGCCACGGCGGTCTTCCTGAGGGTCCTGGTGTCGGGCGACGCGGCCTACGGGGCGGCGCCCTCGGTCACGGTCTCCACCGCGGGGACACGGGTGGCGGCCAGGTCGCGCAGCGGGGTACGGGCGACGGGTGCCCCGGCCCGGTTCGCCACCGACGGCCGGGTGGCCGTCTCCGCGATCGGCAACACCCTGATGAGCTGCGCGCCCTCGGAGCCCGCGTGCGAGGCGGCCCGTTCGCGGCGGGGCGGCAGGCGCGACAACAACAGCTGGGAGATGCGTCCCCTCGACCGTGACGGGGATCCGTCGACGAGCACCTCGAGCGCGGCCCGGCTCGTCCTGCCGGCGGCGAGCAAGGTGGTCTGGGCGGGGCTGTACTGGTCGGCGAGCGCGCCCCCCAGCGGGCGGATCAAGCTCAAGGTGCCGGGCGAGGAGCGATACCGGCAGGTCAGGGCCACGCGGGTGGTGGAGCGGGAACTGCCCGCGGGGCGCGGTTACCAGGCGTTCGCCGACGTCACGCGCCTGCTGGGAGCCGTACGCGGGACGTACTGGGTGGCCGACGCCTCGGTACGGCCCGGCGTGGCGCGCCACGCCGGCTGGAGCCTGGTGATCATCGTGGCCGACCCGCGCCGGCCGTACAGCCAGGCCGTCGTCGTCGACACCGCGACGGTGCTGGACGGGGGGCACCGCTCGGCGCGGATACCGCTCGACGGGCTGACGCCCTCCGAGGCGCCCGCGAGGATGGCCCTGGTGACCTGGGAGGGTGACGCGGGTGTCATGGGTGATCGGGTGAGGCTCGGCGGCCGGCCCCTGCGACCCGCCGGTGGGGAGCGGGACCCGCGCAATCCCTTCGACGGGTCCGCCGCCGGGGCGCGGGGCACCGGCACGACCTTCGGTACGGACGTGGACCGCTTCCGGTCGCCCCTCGGGCGTGACCCGGTGCTGGAGCTCAGCACGCACCGGGACGTCCTGCTGTTCGGCGCGGCGGCGGTGAGCGTGCGGACCGCCCCGTGACGGCGCGCGCGGTGCCGTAGGAGAGATGTTTCGCCCGTGTCCCCGGTGGTGCTCGTGTCCCCGATGGTGGGAGAGGGGCGCACGGTCGGCCCGGGTCCGCTGTGCGGTGAAGGGGGCGTGCGGGGCCCGGGGGCACGGGTGGTGGGACGGTGTGAAACCCGAATGAGTAGCGCCTCGCCGAGGGGGGTTCACGAACGGGACAAACTGGTACGGTCTGCGTGAACGATCCAGCGTGTGGTCGAGCGCGGGTGGAATCGTCGGGATTCACCCTCGGATGGTCAGCTGCTTGATTACCCTGAGGAAGGGCCGTCTGTCCGGTCTCTTAGGGGTTCTTTCAGGCTTGTCTGAACCGAAGGATCGGGCTACGTAGGAAGGGCGGTGTCGTGTGGATCGTTGCGCGCTGTTCGTGGACGCCGGCTACCTGCTGGCCGACGGCGCGATGGCGGTGCACGGTACCCGCCACCGTGAGTCCGTCTCCTGGGACTACCCGGGTCTGCTCCAGCTGCTCAACAAGTTGTCGAGAGAGCGCACCGGCCTGCCGCTGTTGCGCTGCTACTGGTACGAGGCGACCGTGGAGGGCCGCCGCACACCGGAGCACGACACGCTGGCCGACATCCCCGGCCTCAAGCTCCGCCTCTCGCGCATCCGCCCCGGCCGCCGCGAGGGCGTCGACGCCCAGGTCCACCGCGACCTGATGACGCTGGCCCGCAACGGCGCGGTCTGCGACGCGGTCGTGGTCAGCGGCGACGAGGACCTGGCGCAGGTCGTCTGCGACGCCCAGGACCTCGGCATCCGGGTCACCGTGGTCCACATCAGCGCCGACGGCAGCTGGGCCGTCTCCCGTACGCTGCGCCAGGAGTGCGACGACCTGATCGAGATCGGCGCCGGCCATCTGCGCCCCCACGTCAGCCTGCTCAGCGGCGATATGCCCGCGCTGGCGACCAACGGCCATCAGCACGCCACCAACGGCCAGCCCGTCGCCTCACGCGGGACCGGCGGGAGCAACGGCGCCCCGGCCACCAGCCCCATCCCCGCGGTCCAGGCGTCCCGCGCGGCCCACGCCCAGCCCGCGCTGCCCTCCGCCTACCCGAGCTACACCCAGGAGTCGCCGGTCACCCCGGCCACCCCCGCACCGCCACCGCCACCCCCGCCGCCCCCGCCCGCCTCCACGCCGTCACACGCCGCCGTCAGCACCCAGACCGGCCCGCTCCCGGTCGCGCCGCAGTACTCGATGGGCAACACCGGCAGCATGCCGAGCTACCAGCCTCCGCAGATGGGCGCCTACACCGGTCCCCAGGCGGCCCCGGTGCCGCCGCAGAGCGCCGGGATCGGCGCCGCGACGACGCTCTCCGACGCGGTGCAGGCCGCCCACAAGGAAGGCCACGACTTCGGCGAGTCCGTGGCCAAGGACGCGCCCGCCCTGTGGCTGGAGGCGGTTCTCGCCCGCAAGCCCCGGATGCCCTCGGACCTGGAGGCGCGCCTGCTCCAGGGCTCCTCCCTGCCGATCGACTTCCTCCTGCACGACGAGGTCCGCCACGCCCTGCGCCGCGGCTTCTGGGACGCCCTGGAGCGCGCCCGCCGCTGAGGTGCGCGGCCCGCCCCAACCGCCCGGCGGAAACGCCCGTCAGGTGAGGGCGTCGAAGCCCGCGCGCAGGTGGTTGAGGCGGTTGGACAGGTCGGCCATCGGCCCCGAGAGGCCGGGGTCGCCGCTCTTGCGGACCAGCTCGGCGACCCGGCCGAGCTCCTCCTCGACGGCGGTCAGGCGCCTGGACAGCTCGGGCAGCACGGCGGCCTGGTCGGACGACTCACCGGGCGGCAGCTCCGTGCCGAGGCGCTCGCGGAGCATGGTGGCCTGCTCCGCCAGCCTGCGGTTCATGTTGTAGAGCTCCACGAACACCGCGACCTTGGCCCGGAGCACCCACGGGTCGAAGGGCTTGGTGAGGTAGTCGACGGCACCCGCCGCGTAGCTGCGGAAGGCGTAGTCGGGCGCGCTGTCGACCACGGTCAGGAAGATGATCGGGATGTTGCGGGTGCGCTCGCGGCGCTTGATGTGGGCCGCCGTCTCGAACCCGTCCATGCCCGGCATACGGACGTCGAGCAGGATCAGGGCGAACTCCGTGCCGAGCAGGGCCTTCAGCGCCTCCTCCCCCGACTTCGCCCGGACGGGTATCAGATCGAGCGAGCTGAGAATGGCCTCGAGCGCGATCAGGTTCTCCTCCCGGTCGTCGACCAGGAGGATCTTGGCTCTGTCCGGCATCGATCACACGCCTTCGTTGGAGTCGCCGGCCGGCTTGCCCCGCGTCAGCCAGCCGCGCAGCCTTTCCAGCAGGCGGTCGACGTCCACGGGCTTGGGCACGTAGTCGGAGGCGCCGGACGCGATGCTTTTCTCCCGGTCACCTCGCATGACCTTAGCGGTTAGCGCGATGATCGGCAGGTCTGCGAACTGGGGCATCCGGCGGATCGCCGAGGTGGTGGCCCAGCCGTCCATCTCCGGCATCATGATGTCCATCAGGACGAGGGCGACGTCCTCGTTGCGTTCGAGCTGCTCGATGCCCTCGCGGCCGTTCTCCGCGTAGATCACCGTGGAACCGTAGCGTTCGAGCACGCTGGTCAGGGCGAACACGTTGCGGATGTCGTCGTCCACGATCAGGATCTTCGCCCCGGTCAGCGGGTCGTCGCCCTTCCACGGCTTGCCCTCGCCCTGCGGGAACTGCGGCAGGGGCAGGTCGTCGTTGAGCGTCAGCTCCGGCAGGTCGTCGGGCTCCTCCAGCACGCCGACGAGCGCCGGGTTGCGGGGGGAGGTGGGAGCGCTCGCCCCGCCGTCGCGCGAGGCCAGCGGGCCGCCGTACGACGGGGGCAGGTAGAGGGTGAAGGTGCTGCCCTCGCCGACCTCACTGACCACGTGGATCTCGCCGCCGAGCAGGCGGGCGATCTCCCGGCAGATGGACAGGCCCAGGCCCGTCCCCCCGTACTTGCGGCTGGTGGTCCCGTCGGCCTGGCGGAACGCCTCGAAGATGACCTCCAGCTTGTCGGAGGCGATCCCGATGCCGGTGTCGACCACCTCGAAGGCCAGGATGCCGTCGGCGCCGCGCAGGGTGTCGTCCACGAAGGCGACGGCGCGCCTGGCGTGGATCACGCGCAGCCGCACCTCTCCCTTGGGGGTGAACTTGATCGCGTTGGAGAGCAGGTTGCGCAGCACCTGCTGGAGACGCTGCTCGTCGGTACGGAGCTCCTGCGGGATCGACGGGTCGACCTCGACGGTGAACGACAGACCCTTGTCCTGGGCCAGCGGCGCGAAGGTGGCCTCGAAGTAGTCGACGAGCTTGGGCAGGGAGATCTGCTGGGGGTGGACGTCCATCCGCCCGGCCTCGACCTTCGACAGGTCGAGGATGTCGTTGATCAGCTGCAGCAGGGCCGAGCCGGCGCCGTGGATGGTCCTGGCGAACTCCACCTGCTGGGGGGTGAGGTTGCCCTCGGCGTTCTCGGTGAGCAGCTTGGCCAGCACGAGGAGGCTGTTCAGCGGGGTGCGCAGCTCGTGGGACATGTTGGCGAGGAACTCGGACTTGTAGCGCGAGGAGACCGCGAGCTGCTCGGCGCGCTCCTCCAGCGTGCGGCGGGCCTGCTCGATCTGGAAGTTCTGGATCTCGATGGCCCGGTTCTGCTTGGCCAGCAGCGCGGCCTTGTCCTCCAGCTCGGCGTTGGAGCGGCGCAGCTCCTCCTGCTGGCGCTGGAGCTCGTCGGAACGCTCCTGCAGCTCGGTGGTGAGGCGCTGCGACTCGGTCAGCAGGTCCTCGGTCCTGGAGTTGGCGATGATCGTGTTCATCGTGACGCCGATGGTCTCGACGAGCTGGTTCAGGAAGTCGTGGTGGATCTCGCTGAACTCGCTGAACGAGGCCAGCTCCAGGACGCCGAGCACCTGCGTCTCGAACAGGACCGGCAGCACGACGATCTGCGCGGGCGTGGAGGTGCTGAGGCCGGTGTCGACGGTCAGGTAGCGGGCGGGCACGTTGCCGAGGATGATCCCCCTGCCCTCCATCGCGGCCTGGCCCACGATGCCCTCGCCGGTCGAGAACCGCTGCCGGGGGCCGTTGCCGGGGCGGGCGCCGTATCCGGCGATGAGGTGCAGGTCGCGGTCGCCGGTGGGCTCGGAGAGGTAGAAGGCGCCGTAGTGGGCCGACACCAGCGGGGTCAGCTCGCTCATGATGAGCTTGGCGACCTCCATCAGGTCGCGGTGGCCCTGCATGAGGCGGGAGATCCTCGCCAGGTTGGACTTCAGCCAGTCCTGCTCCTGGTTGGCGGTGGTGGTGTCGCGCAGCACCGCCACCATCATGTTGATGTTGTCCTTCAGCTCGCCGATCTCGCCCTCGGCGTCGACGGTGATGGAACGGGTCAGGTCGCCGGTGGCCACGGCGGTGGTGACCTCGGCGATGGCGCGCACCTGGGTGGTCAGGCGGGCGGCGAGCTCGTTGACGTTCTCGGTGAGGCGCTTCCAGATGCCCTCGGCGCCCTCGACGCGGGCCTGGCCGCCCAGCTTGCCCTCGGAGCCGACCTCGCGGGCCACGCGGGTGACCTCCGCGCCGAAGGACGACAGCTGGTCGACCATGGTGTTGATCGTGGTCTTCAGCGCGAGGATCTCGCCCTGCGCGTTCACGTCGATCTTGCGCGTCAGGTTGCCCGACGCGACCGCGGTGGTGACCTCGGCGATGTTGCGGACCTGGTACGTCAGGTTGTTGGCCATGGAGTTGACGTTGTCGGTGAGGTCCTTCCAGACCCCGGAGACGCCGCGTACGCGGGCCTGGCCGCCGAGCTGGCCCTCGGTGCCGACCTCGCGGGCGACGCGGGTGACCTCGTCGGCGAACATCGACAGCTGGTCGACCATGGTGTTCAGGGTGTCCTTGAGCTGCAGGATCTCGCCCTGGGCGTCCGCGGTGATCTTCTTGGACAGGTTGCCCTGCGCGACGGCCGTGGACACCGCGGCGATCTGGCGGACCTGGGTGGTCAGGTTGTTCGCCATCACGTTGACGTTGTCGGTGAGGTCCTTCCAGGTGCCGGAGACACCGGGCACCTGCGCCTGGCCGCCCAGCTGACCTTCCGAGCCGACCTCGCGGGCGACGCGGCTCACCTCGGAGGCGAAGGACGACAGCTGGTCGACCATGGTGTTGATCGTGGTCTTCAGCGCGAGGATCTCGCCCTGCGCGTCCACGTCGATCTTGCGCGTCAGGTCTCCGTTGGCGACGGCGGTGGTGACCTCGGCGATGTTGCGGACCTGGTACGTCAGGTTGTTGGCCATGGAGTTGACGTTGTCGGTGAGGTCCTTCCAGACCCCGGAGACGCCGCGTACGCGGGCCTGGCCGCCGAGCTGGCCCTCGGTGCCGACCTCGCGGGCGACGCGGGTGACCTCGTCGGCGAACATCGACAGCTGGTCGACCATGGTGTTCAGGGTGTCCTTGAGCTGCAGGATCTCGCCCTGGGCGTCCGCGGTGATCTTCTTGGACAGGTCACCCTGCGCGACGGCCGTGGACACCGCCGCGATGGCGCGGACCTGGGTGGTCAGGTTGCCCGCCATCACGTTGACGTTGTCGGTGAGGTCCTTCCAGACGCCCGACACGCCGCGCACCTGCGCCTGGCCGCCGAGCTGGCCCTCGGTGCCGACCTCGCGGGCGACGCGGGTGACCTCCTCGGCGAAGGCCAGCAGCTGGTCGACCATGGTGTTGACGGTGTTCTTCAGCTCGAACATCTCGCCGACCGCGTCGACGGTGACCTTGCGGCTCAGGTCGCCCCGCGCGACCCCGGTCGTCACCGCGGCGATGTCGCGGACCTGCGCGGAGACGCGGCTGGACATGGTGTTGACGGCCTCGGTGAGGTCGCGCCAGCTTCCCGACATGCCGCGCACGTTCGCCCGGCCGCCCAGGCGGCCCTCGGTGCCGACCTCCCTGGCCACCCGCGTCACCTCGGACGTGAACAGCGACAGCTGGTCGACCATGCCGTTGATCGCCTTGCCGAGGCGGCGCACCTCGCCCCTGGCACTGCGGTCGAGGTCGATCCGGCGGGAAAGGTCGCCCTTGGCCACCGCGTCGATCACGTCCGCGGCCCCGCTGACCGGGCCCACGAGCGCGTCGATCAGCGTGTTGACCGAATCGACGCTCTCGGCCCACGAGCCCACGCCGGGACCGGGGGTGAGGCGCTCGCCGAAGCGGCCCTCCTTGACCACCTCCCGGCGGACCCGGTGCAGCTCGTTGGCCAGATGCTCGCGGCGGTCGGCCACCTCGTTGAGCAGCAGGCGGATCTCGCTGAGGATTCCCGGCGGGGCGTGCGGGACCCGGCGGCGGAAGTCACCGTCGCGCCAGGTGATGAGCGTCTGCAGGATCGGTTGCAGGTCCGATTCGCTGTAACGTCGCTCCTCGACGTCGGGCACGGTGTTGACCGTGGTCATATGACCTCCTTGACTCCCGGGGGCGCAGCCGTGAGTCACCCCAGTCTGTCACGGTGCGCAATGTGTAGTCCCACCTTCGATTCACCCCATGTCAACGGGAAGTGTGGTAGTCACGGAACAGTGACCAGTGCTCCACGTGCCGTCTTGGCGGCGACCTTCGCCCCAGGACAGACGGCCGTCCCTGCCGCCAGGCGGTTCACCATCGAGGTGATGACCGCCTGGGCCGCCGCGTCCGTTCTCGCGGTCGCCGAGCGGCTGGCCGCAGACCTGTCGTCACAGGTGACCGACGTCCCCTTCGAGATCGTCTGGAGCCATCTGGGCGACGGGCTGCAGATCGAGGTGCGCCAGAAGCAGGCTCCCGAGGAGAGCCCCGGCGCCCCGTCCGTGCCGGTGGAGGAGTGGGGTGTCACCTTCGCCGGTCAGCAGCGCACGCACTGGGCCAGGATCCGGCTGCCCGGATCGTCCGGACGGCCGTCCTCGGAGTGGGCCACCGAGGAACCCAGCCGCGGGCCGATATGGATGGGTTTTCTCGCCGATGCCAGCGACCTGCTGGCGGGCACCCTCGACCCCGACATGGTGCCCGCGATCATCTCGCAGATCGTGGTGCCGCGGCTGGCCACCTGGTGTGCCGTCTACACATGGAGCAACGGCGGCGGCCCGCAGCGTCCAGCCTACCTCTGGCACACCGACGAGAGGCGCATCGACGAACTCCGGGAGGAGCTCGCCAGCGTCCAGATCCCGCAGGCCGGCGGGTCCATGCAGCTCGCCGACTCGCAGGTGCTGGTCATCCCGCTCCTCGCGCGCGGGCGAACGCTGGGGGCGATGTGCCTGGGGCGGCCCGACCGGTTCGCCGAGGACGTGTTCCAGTACGCCGAGGACATCGGCCGCCGCGCGGCGCTCGCCCTGGACAACGCCCTGCTGTACGCCACCCAGGCGGCGGCCAACCGGGCGCTCCAGCGCAGCCTGCTCCCTCCCAACGAGCCGGGCGAGATCCCCGGCCTCGACCCCGCGGTGGTCTACGAGCCCGCGGGGGAGACCAACGAGGTCGGCGGCGACTTCTACGATCTTTTCGCGGCCGGTGACGGCTCCTGGCGGTTCGCGGTGGGCGACGTCTGCGGGACCGGCCCCGAGGCCGCCGCAGTCACCGGCCTGGCCCGCCACACCCTGCGCCTGCTCTCGCGGGAGGGGTACGGCGTGGCCGCCGTCCTCGACCGCCTCAACCAGGCCATCCTGGAAGAGGGCGAGCGTGCCCGCTTCCTGACGCTGCTGCACGGGGAGATCACGCCCGTGCCGACAGGCCTGGACGTGGCGATGGTCTCCGCCGGGCACCCGGAGGCGCTGAGGCTGCGGCCCAGCGGTGTCGTGGAGGCCGTGGTGACCTCCCAGTCGCTGCTGGGCGTCTTCCCCGAGGCGACCTTCAAGGCGGAGCTCGTCCACCTCGACCCCGGCGACGTGCTTCTCGCGGTCACCGACGGGGTCACCGAGCGTCGCAGGGACGGGCGGCTGCTCGACGACGACGCGGGGCTGGCCAAGCTGCTGGCCGAGTGCGCGGGGCTGTCGGCGCGGGCGGTCGCCGAGCGGATCCGCCGCGCGGTCCAGGACTTCGCCCCCGAGCCGAGCGCCGACGACATGGCGATCGTGGTCCTGAGAGCCCGTTGACGGGGCCGTCCACCTGATGATCGTGGTTCTTGGGGCCCGTTGAACGGGGCCGTCCACCTGGCGACCGCGTGCCTGCCGGCCGGACAGGCCCCACCCCGCGCCCCGGCGGGGCGGTACGGGCGGGGCCGTCACCCCTTCACGGGGTAGCACGGATTAGATGTCGGTCTTCACGTGCTTTCGGGCGAAGTCCAGCTGCGCCGACATCTGCGCGATGCGCTCGGAGACGACCAGGGAGCCGTGGCCCGCGTCGTAGCGGTACACCTTGTGCTCGTGGTCGTGCTCGGGGAGCCGGGCCACGTAGGCCTCGATCTGCCCGATCGGGCAGCGCGGGTCGTTCTCCCCGGCGAGGATCAGCAGCGGCGCCTCGACCTGGTCGACGTAGGTGATCGGCGAGCTGTTCACGTACCGCTCGCGCTGCTCCTCGGGTGAGCCGCCGAGCAGCGCGCGGTGGTAGGAGCGCAGCGCCTCCGTCTCCTCCTCGTAGGTGGCGATGTGGTCGGCGATCGGCACCGTGGCGATGCCCGCCGCCCACATCTTGGGCTGGGTGCCCAGGCCGAGCAGCGTGAGATAGCCGCCCCAGGAGGCGCCGGACAGCACCAGTCGGTCGGGGTCGCAGACACCGCGGTCGACCAGGGCGTCCCTGACGGCGGCCACGTCGGACAGTTCGATGTGCCCGACCTCGCCGTGCAGGGCGTTCCGCCAGGCCGAGCCGTAGCCGGTGGAGCCCCGGTAGTTGACCCGCACGACCGCGAAGCCGATGTCCACCCAGGCGGCCACCTGCGGTACGAAGGAGTCGTCGTCCTGCGCGGTGGGCCCGCCGTGCAGCATGAAGACCGTGGGGAAGGGGCCCGAGCCGCGCTCGGGGCGCGAGACCAGGGCGTGGATGCGGCCTCCGGGCCCCTCCACGTCCACGTCCTCGACCGGGACCGACGGGGGCGAGGTGGGGCCGCCGTGGTTCATCACCACGTGGCCGCTGGTCGACCGGATCAGCGGCGGGTGGGCCCCGCTGGACCAGGAGTACTCGACGGAGCCGTCGGGACGGGGCGCGGCGGCGTCGATCACGCCGTGCTGGGTCTCGATCGGGAAGAACCCGCCGCCGGGAAGGTCGTAGCGGGTCAGATAGGTGCGGCCCCGGTTGCCTCGCACGACGAGCAGCGAGCGGCCGTCGTCGTACCAGTCGGCGGTGATCTCGCCCGGGTCGCGCAGCCAGATCTCCCGCTGGTCGCCGGTCTCGGGGTCCCAGACGAGGGGCTCGCGGCGGCCCCTGCGCTCGTGCAGGGTGAGCAGCCGGCGGTCTCCGGACACCGGTGCGAAGCGCAGGCCGACGACGCCCTTGCCGGGGCCGTCGTGCAGGTCGCCGACGACCTCGCCGTTGCGCCGGAGCACGCGCAGCCCGGGGTGCCGGGCGTCGCCGCGCTCGCTGTGGCTGATGGCGATCAGCGAGCCGTCCAGGGAGACCGCGGAGACGGCGGCCGCCTCGGTGTGCTCGTAGATGGTCCGGGCGGGCTCGCCCTGCGGTACGAGATGGATGGTGAAGCCCTGCCCCGGCCTGGCCATGCCGATGACCGCGTCGCCCGTCGCCGAGAGCCCGAGCCCGGCGGGGAAGCCCGGGGCGAGGTCGATCGGCTGGTCGGGGCCGCCGTAGAAGGGCTGGCGCATCCACCGGCCCCACTCGTCGCCGTCGGTGTCTTCGAACCACCAGATCCACTGGCCGGTGGGGTCGATCGCGCCGTGCGAGGTGCCCTTGGGCCGTGAGGTCGCCTGGCGGGTGGAACCGCCCGCGCGGTCCCAGGCGTAGACCTCCCACGCCCCCGAGGCGTTGCTGCGGTAGACGGACCGGCTGGGAGCCTGGCCCGCCCACACGGGCAACGTCGCGCGCGGCGCACGGAACCTGGCCTGCCAGCGCTCCTCCGCCTTCATATGGCGCTTCCCTCCGTCAAGGCGTCAGCTTCACGCGTCCAGGCGCGGGCTCGCCGGATTGCGGTCCAGTATGTCGTCTTCACCGGCTAATTGCTTGAGTAATGTCTGGGAATTTCGGACTAAAAGTCACATCAGTAACAGGTGTCCCGAAGGTGGCTGTCAAGCACACAGCTTGCTCAGAGGTGGTGCTTAAAGATAGACATACGGAAAGAGGCCTCTACAGGGCTCATTTCTGGCAGTTCTGCGATCTTTCTTCGCATAACTTCCGGATCCGTGTGCCACGCGCTGGGCCCCATTCCCACGACCGCCTCGACCGCATCATGCCCCAGGGCCATCTCGAACGCGAGAGTGCTCCGGCCGGTCTCGACGAAGTGCTCGTTCAGGCTCTCCGCCACGCGCCGCTCCTTCGATTCGTCCACCGACAGGAGCCCCAGCCGCTCCACCAGTGGCGCGAGATGCCGCGAGGTGGGGGTGACCACTACGAGCTCACCGTCCTCCTTGAGCACTCGTGCGAACTCTGCCCCATTTCTGGGGGCGAACACATTGAGAAGTACATCTATCGTGTCATCTCCCAGCGGCAGCGGTCTCCATACGTCGGCCACCACCGCCCCCAGCCGGGGGTGGGCCCGCGCGGCACGCCTGATCGCGTGCTTGGAGACGTCCAGCGCCACCCCCGTGGCCCCCGGCAGCCCGTCGAGCGCCCGCGCGAGATAGTGGCCCGTCCCGGCCCCGGCGTCCGCGACCACCTTCGCGCCGCCGCGGCAGGCTCCGGCGACCGCCTCCGCCAGCGGGGCGTAGTGCCCGGCGGCGAGGAACGCGTCCCTGGCCGCCACCATGGCCGCGCTGTCGGCCGTTCCCGGCACCCGCGACCCGGTCAGCAGGCTGACGTATCCCTGCCTGGCCACGTCGAAGCCGTGCCCCAGGGCGCACCGCAGGACCCGCCCTTCGAGCGTCAGGGAGCCGCGGCAGACCGGGCAGGCGAGGTGTTCGACGACATCGTCCAGCATCTCCCCATCATCTCGCGTCCCGCCGCGGCCGAATTGTCATGATGGGCGCGGGACCTGCGGGGGGGAGGACAGGTCAGGCGGTCTGCTGGATCTGCTGGAGGAAGGCCGCGTTGGAGGGGGTCTCGCTGAGCCTGCCGGTGAGGAGCTCCAGGGCCTGCTGCCTCTCCAGGCCGCCCAGCGTGCGGCGCAGGCGCCAGGTGAGCTGCCGCTCCTGGGGGTCGAGGAGGATCTCCTCGCGGCGGGTGCTCGAGGCGTCGAGGTCGACGGCCGGGTAGAGGCGCTTGTCGGCGAGGGCGCGGCTGAGGCGCAGCTCCATGTTGCCGGTGCCCTTGAACTCCTCGAAGAGGCTGTCGTCCATCCGCGAGCCGGTCTCGACCAGCGCGGTGGCGAGGATGGTCAGCGAGCCGCCGTCGCGCAGGTTGCGGGCGGCGCCGAAGAAACGGCGCGGGGGGAGCAGGGCCGTGGCGTCGATGCCTCCGGCGAGGGTGCGCCCGCCGCCGGGGGCGAGGTTGTTGTACGCGCGGGCGAGCCGGGTGAGGGAGTCGAGCAGGAGGACGACGTCGTGCCCGGCCTCCGCGAGGCGCTTGGCGCGCTCGACGGCGAGCTCGGCGACGGCGGTGTGGTCGCGGTCGGGACGGTCGAACGTGGACGCGGCCACCTCGCCGTGGATGGACTCGCGCATCTCGGTGACCTCCTCGGGGCGCTCGCCGACGAGCACGACCATGAGGTGGCAGTCCGGGTGGTTGGCGGTGATCGCGGCGGCCAGGTCCTGCAGGACCATCGTCTTGCCCGCCTTGGGCGGGGCGACGATCAGGCCGCGCTGGCCCTTGCCGACCGGCGTGAACAGGTCGACGACCCTGCCGGTCAGCGACCCGGTCTCCAGGCGGAGCCGGTCGCGGGGGTGGATCGGGGTCATGTCCGCGAAGTCGGGCCTGTTCCGCCAGGCGGTGGCGCCGTTCACGCTCTCCACCCCCTCCAGCTTCTCGTACGGGGCGCGCGCGATGGCCACGACGTGGTCGCCGGGGCGCAGGCCGTACTCGGAGAGCTGGGAGTGGGGCACGCGGACGTCGCGCGGGGACGGCAGGTAGCCGCCGGTCCGGATGTGTCCGGTCCGGTCACGGACGTCGAGCAGGCCGGTCACGGTCTCGACGGGGGTGTCGCGCCCGGGAGACCGCCCGGTCGTGGTCGCGCCGTTTCCCCGGGGGGCTTTCCTGGAGGTGTTCGCGTCGCCTCCGCGGGGACGCGGCACCTTCTTGGCGGTGATTTTTTCGATGGTGGGTTCTTTGAAAACGGGTTCCGCGGTCATGAATGACCTTTCACGGGAGATGAGGACCGCATGCCTGAGACAGGGGCGGTGCTGAGAGAAAAAGCGAGAAACGGGGGCGGATCATCGCACGCGGCCTAGCCAGCGGTGCGTCACGCCCGGTATCACGGTAGCACCGTTGCCCCATCCCGAACAGGAGAGCGGATGCTACATCAGTCCATAACGGTCGCCGGGGTCGAGGTGTTCCCGCTGTGCGACGCGGTGGGACCGATGGGTGAGTCGATCCGGCGCCCGATGTCGCAGATGTTCCCCGGTGGCCGCCACGGCGGGTCCGACGAGTGGATCCTGCACTTCCACTGCTACCTGCTGCGCGACGCGGCGGGCCGCACGGTGCTGGTCGACACCGGCATCGGCCCCCGCGACTCGCCCGCGGCGAGCTGGGCGCCGGTGCCCGGCGTCCTGGGCGCCGAGCTGGCCCGGGTGGGGACGGCTCCCGGCGAGGTGGACGTCGTGGTCATCACGCACCTGCACAGCGACCACGCGAGCGGCGCGGTGGTCGCGGGGGCGCCGGTCTTCGCCAACGCCCGGCACGTCCTGCAGCGCGCCGAGATCGACGCGGCGGGCGGGGCGATCCTCGGCCACGTCGTCCGGCCGCTGGGCGAGCGGGTGCAGGCGGTGGACGGCGGGGCGGAGGTGCTGCCCGGCATCCGGGTGCTGCTCACGCCGGGGCACACCCCCGGCCACCAGGTCGTCCAGGTCGGCGATCTGGTGCTGACCGGCGACGTGGTGCTGCATCCGGTGCAGCTTGAGGATCCGCGGGTGCCCTACCTCTACGACGCCGACCCCGAGCTGGCCGCGGCCACGCGCGTGGAGCTGCTCGACCGGGTCAGGGCGGAGGGCGGGATGATCGGCACCGCCCACTTCGCCGAACCCTTCACGAGGATCGTGTGAGGGGACTTCACGAAGACTGTGCGGTGAGGGGAGACGAGAGGGCGCGGCTCCGCCGTGCCTTGCCCCGGTAGCGGAGGACCTGGACGGCGCCCAGTGCCCAGATCGGGTACTGCGTGGCGAACGCCCACCGGAAGGCGTCCAGGCCGCTGTCGCCCGTGAGGTCGAGGGTGACGCCGATCAGGGCGATCACCGCCACGGACGCGACGAAGCCTCCGCCGTTCACGATGCCGGTGGCCGCGCCGATCCGGGTGGCCGGGTTGAAGGTCCTGGCGTAGTCGAAGCCGATCATCGACCCGGGGCCGTTGGCCGCCAGCACCACCACAAGCGCCACCAGCAGCCAGAGCGGTGCCCGTCCCGGCCAGGCCAGCACGACGGTCCACGCCCCGGCGGTGGTGCCGATCACGATGAGCACGATCCGGGAGCGGTGGAAGGGGAACCGCCCGGCGAGATAGCCGAGCAGCGGCCCGCACACCATGCCGCACAGGGTCAGCGTGGTCAGCAGCACGCCCGCCGTCGAGGGGGTCAACCCCTGACCCTGGACCAGGAACGGGTATCCCCACAGCATCAGGAACGCCGCGGCCGAGCACTGGGTGGCCGCGTGGGTCCACATGCCCAGCCGGGTGCCCGGCTCGGCCCAGGCGGCCTTCAGGCTCGGCGGCTCCCCCGTGCGCTCGGGGCGGGGGTCGCGCAGCACCGTGATCAGCAGGAACGCGGAGACCACGCCGAGGACGGCGGCGCCCATGAAGGTCGGCGTCCAGCCGTACGTGTGCAGGGAGTAGATGAGGGGCACCGCGGAGGCGATCGCGCCGAGCTGGCCGAGCAGGCCGGTGAGCTGGACCATCAGCGGGTTGCGGCGGGCGGGGAAGGAGAGGCCGACCAGCCTGATCACGCTGATGAACGTCATCGCGTCCCCGCACCCGATCAGCGCCCGCCCGGCGATCCCCGGCAGCAGCCCTTCGGCCAGGGCGAAGACGAGCTCGCCGCAGGCCATCACCACGGCACCCAGGACCAGCATGCGCTTGGAACCGAGCCGGTCGACCAGCATCCCGACGGGCACCTGCATGCCCGCGTAGACCAGCAGCTGGCACATGGCCAGGAACGAGAGCCCCGCCGCGCCGACGTCGAGCCTCGCCGCCGCCTCGATGCCCGCCACACCCAGCGACTGCCGGTGGAAGACGGCGACGACGTAGGCCAGTACACCTGTGGCCCAGAAGAGAATCGCCATGGACCGTGGTGTCATGGGGCAAATATTACTTTTTAGGTGTTTTAGCTATGCGATCGGGTCCACGGGGCTCGTCGTGATCAGCGGCGCGGGTAGCGGATGAGCAGGCTCGCGTGCACATCCCGGTCGCCGAGGACGGTGTACGTGTGCGGGACGTCCGACCGCCAGGAGATGTGCTCGCCGGGACCGGCCCGCAGGGGAGCCCCGGCCGGTCCCGCGCTGAGCGTCCCGGCGAAGACGGTCACGTGCTCGGTGACGCCCTCGTGGTGGGCGGGCGAGACCTGCGTCGCCCCCGCGCGGATCACCAGCCGGTAGAGCTCGTACGTGACCTCCTCGTCCTCGAAGACCTGGAGCAGTGTCCCCTCGGAGGCCCTCCCGTGGACGACGGGGACCACCTCGGCCCGCTCGCCGCCGCCCGCGGCCTCCACCGGCGGGGTGCCGATGGCCATCGCCAGGGGGACGCCGAGCTCGGCGGTGATCGCCCAGAGGGTCTCCAGGGTGGGGTTGCGGGTGCCGTTCTCCAGGCCGGAGAGCGTGGCCTTGCCGACACCGGCGCCGCGGGCGAGGGCGGACAGGGAGATGCCGCGCTCCTCGCGCAGCCTGCGGATCCGCCGCCCGATGTCGAGCGTGCCGCCGTCCATGGCGGGCCGGTCGGGTGCGCTGTCGTCCACGGCGGGTGGGCCGGGAGCGCCGGTGACCGCGGCGGCCCGGCCGGAGGTACCGGTGGCCGGCCGGTCGGGTGTGCCGGCGCCCGCCGAGGGGCCGCCGGACGCGTGGGTGGCCGCGGCGGGCCGGTCGGGTGGGCCGGTTTCCCCGGCGGGCCTGGGGCTTTGTGCTCCGGAGTCCATGGGGCTATCGTGCAGCACGAGACCCGTTCCGTTTACGGAACAGGCCGCGCCATCCCCCACGAGGACCGAGAAATGACACGTCTGCTTCAACCCGTACTGGCCGGGGTGGTGACCGCGGTGGTCGGTTTCGCCAGTACCTTCGCCGTGGTCCTCGCCGGGCTCAGGGCCGTGGGCGCCGACCAGCGGCAGGCGGCGTCGGGGCTGCTCGCCCTCTGCGTGGCCAACGGCGTGGTGGCCGTCTGGCTGGGCCTGCGGCAGCGCGTCCCGATCATCGTCGCCTGGTCCACCCCCGGAGCGGCGCTGCTGGTCGCGACCGGGACCGTGGAGGGTGGTTTTCCCGCCGCGGTCGGGGCGTTCGCGGTCTCGGGACTCCTCCTCACCGCCGCCGGGCTCTTCCCGGCCCTGGGCCGGTGGATCGCGGCCATCCCCACGCCGATCGCGGGTGCCATGCTCGCCGGGGTCGTGCTCGACCTGTGCGTCGCGCCGGTCAGGGCGCTCGCCGAGATACCGCTGATGGCGGGCCCCGTCGTGCTCACCTGGGCGCTGCTGAGCAGGTTCGCCCGCAAGTGGGCGATCCCGGCGGCCCTCCTCGTCGCCGTCGCGGCCATCGCCCTGACCGGTCCCGAGCTGGGGGCGGTGGACGTGCGGCCGGTGCTCGAGGTGACCGTCCCGTCCTGGAGCGCCCAGGCGATGGTCAGCGTCGCGCTCCCGCTGTTCCTGGTCACCATGGTCTCGCAGAACGTGCCGGGCATGGCGGTCCTCGCCGGGTACGGCTACCGTCCCCCGCTGCGCGGCATCCTCGTCTCCACCGGCCTGGCGAGCACGCTGGGTGCCCCGCTGGGCGGCCACGCGGTGAACCTGGCGGCGATCAGCGCCGCGCTGTCCGCCGGGCCCGACGCCGACCCCGATCCGGCCCGCCGGTGGATCGCCTCGGTCACCTCGGGCGTGTCGATGATCGTCCTCGGGATCGGCTCGGGGCTGGCCACCGCGCTCGTCCTGCTCTCCCCGCCGCTGCTCGTCGAGGCCGTCGCCGGTCTCGCCCTGCTCGGCGCGCTCGCCTCGGCCATCGCCTCCGCCGTCACCGACCCCGAGGGCAGGGAGGCCGCGGCCGTCACCTTCGTGGTCACCGCGTCGGGACTGACGTTCCTGGGTGTCGGCGCCGCCTTCTGGGGACTCGTCGCGGGCGGGCTCATGACACTCCTGCACCGCCGTCGCGTGAACACCCCCCGGACCCCGCCGTACGGGGAAGAGGCCGTGCCGGACGGGGGCGAAGAGGGGCCGGACACGCCTCAGCCGGTGCGGCCCGCGGGCCGCACCGGCTGAGGCGAGACGTGACTACTGGTGGTCCGAGCGGCCGTGGCGACCGGCCACGAGCTGGTCGGTGGCGGACTGGCGGGGCACCTCGACCCGGGGGTGGGGCGCGGTGTCCTCGACACGGTCGTCGACGCCGTCGCGGTCGCGGTCGACCACGGGGGCAGTGGCGGTCGTGGCGGTCGCGGGAGCCGCAGGGGTCTCTTCAAGCTTGCGCTCCAGTTCCCGCTTCTCCTCCTCCAGACGGGTGACGCGGTCACGCGCCTCCGTCCGCGAGGCACGGAGCCTGCGACGGTGCGCGGCCGAGCGCCGCATGCCGGAGAACATCATTCCCAGGCCGAGCAGGAGAACCGCTCCCGTGGCGACACCCGCGAAGAAGAGTTCCAGCTGGGTGAGCTGGAACAGGCGGTCGAAGATCGTGAACGAAGCGGTGGTGGTCGATGCTGCGGTCTCGTCCCAGGAGACCGCGATCACGGTCGCACCCGCGAGTACGATCAAGAGAAGTCCCAGCACTATCATGTGACCTCACCTCAGGCTTTGGCTGTTGTGGTAGCCACTGCTGCCCCCGGCGCGCGGGATTATTCCTCGAATCCCCATGCTCGCCGGGGAATGTGACGGACAGGCCGCCGGAAGACGCCACGGACGTCAGCGTCGCCGACGTCATCGGCGTGGGGCGGGCGGGCCTCTTCGGTGCATGCCTCCCGAGCCGTACCGGGCGGCCGGTCCCCTCCGCGGCGTCGTACCGGGCGGCCGGCCCCCTCCACGGCGCGGGACGGCGCGGAGAGCGGAGGCGCGGACCTCCGGGAGATTTCGGGCCTGTCGCGGAGGTCTAGGGTTGACGCCCATGGACCGTACCCGCCTGTATCGCAACGGCGTCCTGGAGGCCGAGGGCTTTCCCATCGACGACATCTCCGAGTATGTGGAGGACGAGTCCGCCATCGTCTGGTTCGACCTCTGCTCGCCCACGCAGGCGGACCTGGCGAAGATCAGCGAGGAGCTGGGCCTGCACCCCCTGGCCGTCGAGGACGCCCTCCACAGCCACCAGCGCCCCAAGCTCGACACCTACGACAGTCACCTGTTCATCACCGCCTACGCGGCGAGACTGGCGGACAAGGGAATCGACTTCATCGAGGTCTCGATCTTCGCGACCAAGAACGCCCTGGTCACCGTGAGAGAGAACCCCGAGTTCAACATCGACGAGGTGCTCAGGCGCTGGGACGCCAACTCCATCATGGTCAAGTTCGGGGTGCCGTACCTGCTGCACGGCCTGCTCGACTACATCGTGGACGGCTACTTCGAGGTGCTGCAGGGGGTGGACGACCGCGTCGAGGAGCTGGAGGACGATCTCTTCCAGGACAATCCCGGGGACATGCCGCACATCCAGCGCCGGACCTTCGAGATGCACAAGAAGCTGGTGCGTTTCCGGCGGCTGGCGGTGCCGACGCGCGAGGTCGTGGGCAGCCTGCTGCGCAGGCAGGACGTCCTGGACCCCAAGCTGGCCCCGTACTACCAGGACATCTACGACCACACCCTGCGCACCGCGGAGTGGAGCGAGTCCCTGCAGGACCTGGTGGGCAACGTCCGCGAGGCCCACATGAACCAGCAGGGGTTCCGGCTCAACGACATCATGAAGAAGATCACCAGCTGGGCGGCCATCATCGCGGTGCCCACGATGATCACCGGTTTCTACGGGCAGAACGTGCCCTATCCCGGCTACGACCAGTCGATCGGGTTCTGGACGTCCACGATCATGATCATCGTGGGCACCATTCTGCTCTACCGGGCGTTCAAGAAGCGCAACTGGCTCTGACCAGGTCGTCGTCCCCCGTCGCTCGCCGGGTCACCCGGTCGGCCGGGGGTCGCCCACCGTAGCCTGGCCTCAGGGGGAGAACCGGCCCTCCGGGCGCCGGGTCCGACCCGGCATCCGGCAGGGATCGGCGATCGGCGAAGGACGAACTGCATGGCACGCGGACGGCTGCGCGTCTACCTGGGGGCGGCCCCCGGGGTGGGCAAGACCTTCGCGATGCTGGCCGAGGGGCACCGGCGCCGGGAGCGCGGCACCGACGTGGTGATCGGGCTGGTGGAGACACACGGGCGCGAGCGCGTCGAGAGCCTGCTGGAGGGGATGGAGATCGTCCCGCGCGTGGCGGCGGAGCACCGCGGGGCCGTGTTCGGCGAGCTGGACGTGGACGCCGTCATCGCCAGGAGACCGAAGGTCGTCCTGGTCGACGAGCTGGCCCACACCAACGTGCCGGGCTCGCGCAACGCCAAGCGCTGGCAGGACGTGGAGGAGATCCTGGAGGCCGGGATCGACGTGATCTCCACCGTCAACGTCCAGCACCTGGAGTCGCTCCGCGACGCGGTCGAGGAGATCACCGGGGTGGTCCAGCGCGAGACGGTGCCCGACGAGGTGGTGCGGCGGGCCGGGCAGGTGGAGCTGGTGGACATGACCCCCGAGGCGTTGCGCCGCAGGATGGCGCACGGCAACGTGTTCGCACCCGAGAGGGCGGACGCGGCCCTGTCGAGGTACTTCCAGCCGGACAACCTGGCGGCGCTGCGCGAGCTGGCGCTGCTGTGGGTGGCGGGAAGTGTCGACGAACAGCTCGGCCGCTACCGCGCCGAGCACCGCGTCGCCGGGGTGTGGGAGACCCGGGAGCGGGTGGTGGTGGCGCTGTCGGGGGGCCCGGAGGGGGAGACCCTGGTGCGCCGGGCGGCGCGGATCGCGGCCAGGTCCCCGCGGGCGGAGCTGCTGGCGGTGCACGTGACGATGGCCGACGGGCTGACCGGTGCCGATCCGGCGCACCTGGCCCGGCAGCGCGCGCTGGTGGAGAGCCTGGGCGGCGGCTACCACCAGGTGGTGGGAGACGACGTGTCGCGGGAGCTGCTGGAGTTCTCCCGGCGGGTGAACGCCACGCAGCTGGTGCTGGGGGTCTCCCGGCGCGGGTGGCTCGCGCGGATCCTCTCCCGGGGGGTCGGCGTGACCACGGCTGCGTACTCGGGGACCGTCGACGTTCACATGATCACCCACGGGGAGGCGGGGGAGTTCGGCGGTCGCGCCCCGTCGCGCGCCGCGCTCACCCGCTCCCGCAGGCTGGCGGGCTGGGGGACGGCGCTGCTCGGCCTTCCGCTGCTCACCGCCGCCCTCCTGGAGTTCAGGCAGGCGGCGACGCTGCCGAGCGTGATATTGCTGTTCCTGCTGATGGTGGTCTGCGTCGCGCTGGCCGGTGGCATGTGGCCCGCGATCACCGCCGCGGTGGCCGGTTTCGCCCTCCTCAACTGGTACTTCACGCCGCCGTTCCACTCGCTGGCCGTGACGCGGCCGGAGAACCTGCTCGCCCTGTTCGTCTACGTGCTGGTCGCGATCATGGTGAGCGCGGTCGTCGACCTGGCGGCCCGCCGCGCCAGGGAGGCCTCCCGCGCGGGCGCGGAGGCCGAGGTGCTGGCGACCCTCGCCGGGTACGTGCTGCGGGGCGAGGCGGCGCTGCCGTCCCTGCTCTCCCGGCTCAGGGAGACCTTCGGGCTGGCCTCCGTCACCCTGCTGGAACGCCGGCCCGGCGGGCCGTCTGGCTCGTCCGGCTCGTCTGGGCCGTCTGGCTCGTCCGCTGGCTCGTCCGGCTCTGGCGGGCCGGATGACTCGGATGATTCGGACGGCTGGCGGATCGTGGCGACCGGGGGCGGGGAGCCGTCCACCCGTCCCGGCGTCGCCGACACCGACGTGGTCGTCGACGACGACCTGGTGCTGGCCGTACGCGGGCGGCTGCCCGGGGCGTCCGGCCGCAGGGTGCTGGAGGCGTTCGCCGCCGAGGCGGCGGTGGCGTTGCGCCACCAGCGCCTCGCCGAGCAGGCGGAACGGCTGCGCCCGATCGCCGAGGCCGACAGGATGCGCACCGCGCTGCTCGCCGCCGTCAGCCACGACCTGCGTACCCCGCTCGCCTCGGCCAAGGCCGCCGTGGAGAGCCTGCGCAACACCGGCATCGACTGGTCGCCGCAGGACAGGGAGGAACTGCTCGCCACCGCCGACGAGTCCCTGGCCAAGCTGGACCGCCTCGTCGCCAACCTGCTCGACATGAGCCGCCTGCAGGCGGGGGTGCTCGGGCTGACGCTGGAGCCGACGGCGCTTGAGGAGGTCGTCCCCCGGGTCGTCGACGACCTGGGACCGCTGCGCGACCGGGTGCGGAACCGCCTGCCCGGGGACCTCCCCGAGATCGCCGCCGACCCCGTGCTGCTCGAACGCGTACTGGCCAACCTCGTCTCCAACGCCGTCCGCCACAGCCCGCCGGACGTCGGCGTGCTGGTCGGCGCGAGCGTGGAGGGCGACCACGTGGAGATCAGGGTCGTCGACCGGGGGCCCGGTATTCCCGAGGAGTCGCGCGACCGGGTCTTCATGCCCTTCCAGCGGCTCGGCGACCGCGACAACGCCACCGGCGTCGGTCTCGGCCTCGCGCTCTCCCGGGGGCTGGCGGAGGCCATGGGCGGCACCCTCGTACCGGACGAGACGCCGGGCGGGGGCCTCACCATGATCCTGACCCTGCCCGTCTTCCCGCGGCACCGGGCCGCGCCCGCGCCCGTGGAGGACCTGTGACGCGCATCCTCGTCGTCGACGACGAACCCCAGCTCCTGCGGGCGCTGCGGATCAACCTGGCCGCCCGCGGGTACGAGGTGGCCGTGGCCGCCGACGGCGCCGTCGCCCTGCGCCAGGCCGCCGACTGGCACCCCGACCTGGTCGTGCTCGACCTCGGCCTGCCCGACATGGACGGGGTGGACGTCATCCACGGGCTGCGCGGCTGGACCACCGTCCCGATCATCGTGCTGTCCGGCAGGGCAGAGGGCCGCGACAAGGTGGAGGCCCTGGACGCGGGCGCGGACGACTACGTCATCAAGCCGTTCGGCGTCGACGAGCTGCTCGCCAGGATCCGCGCGGTGTCGCGTCGCGCCGCGGTCCCCGAGGAGGAGCCCGCCCGGTTCGTGATCGGCGAGCACGAGGTGGACCTGGCGGGCAAGACCGTCTCCGGCGGCGTGCGGCTGACGCCCACCGAGTGGCGCCTGCTGGAGATCCTGGTCCGCAACCCCGGCAAGCTGATCACCCAGCGCCGCCTGCTGAACGAGGTCTGGGGCGCCTCCTACAGCAAGGAGACCAACTACCTTCGCCAGTACATGGCCCAGATGCGCAAGAAACTGGAACGCGACCCCGCCCACCCGGTCCACCTGCTCACCGAACCGGGCATGGGCTACCGCTTCCAGCCCTGACCGGGTCATCTCCGGGTACGGTCTCAACCAGCGGACACCCTCGTGTCAACCAGGGGATTACCGGGAATCGGTCAAGAATAAGCCTGTAGACCCTTCTGGAGGCATGGGTGAGCACGCGGGGGGTGGTCACCGTGATGCTCGGCGCCGCGGTGCTCTTCTCACTGTCGACGCAGGGTGACACGCGTGCGAGGGCCGCGCCGGCCCGGGTCGCGCCGCTGGACAACCCGGACGGCGTGGGCCCCGGTCTGGCGCCCGTCAGATCGGCCGGAGACAAGGACATCGCCGTCAGGCTGATCGGGAAGCTCCGGGTCAGGCCGATGGGTTCCAAGGCCGGCTACACCCGGGCCAGGTTCGGCGAGAACTGGGCCGACACCGCCAAAGGGGTGCCGTACGCGCGCAACGGCTGCGGTACCCGCGACGACCTGCTGGCCCGCGACGGCGAGGACGTGCGCTACCGCCGCGGATCCGACTGCGTGGTCGTCTCCATGAAGCTGCGCGACCCCTACACCGGCCGGATCGTCCGCTGGACCAAGAAGCGCTCCGACGAGATCCAGGTCGACCACGTGGTCCCGCTGTCCTACGAGTGGCGGATGGGCGCTTCCCGCTGGCCGCTGTCCAAGCGGAAGCGCATCGCCAACGACCCGCTCAACCTTCTCCCGGTGTACGGCGACGCCAACGAGGCCAAGGGCGGCTCGGGACCGGCGTCCTGGCTCCCTCCCGTCCGCAGGGTCCGCTGCGCCTACGTCGTCCGCTTCGCCCAGGTGGCCGTGAAATATGACCTGCCGGTCACCCGCGCGGACAAGAACGTCATGCTCGCCCAGTGCCGGTGACCTCCGCGCGGACGCCCGGAGGCGAGGGCTGTTCATAAGCGGGGGCTGTTCGTGAGCGGGGGTGGGAGCGGGCGTTCGTTCGAAAGCCGGGCGCCGCCCGGAAGCCGGGTGTCGCTCAGAAGCGGCGGAGCAGCGCCTGCTTGGCGGTGGTGAACTCCTCGTCGGTGAGGATGCCGTCCTTGTGCAGGTCGCCGAGCTCGCGCAGGCGGCGCAGGAGCGAGTCGGGGTCGTCGCCGCCAGCGGGCGCGGCGGGGGCCTCGACCACCGGGGGCTCGACGGCGGGGGGCAGGCGGGCGTCCGAGGGGTGCGGCAGCCTGGCGAGGACCGTGGCGACGAGCAGCGCCGTCGTGCGGGTCTCCTTGTCGAAACCCCACAGGACCAGGCAGCTCGGGTCGTGCTTGGGAGCGAGCTTGTGCGGTGCCGCGCCCTTCACGTGGAAACGGAGATAGCCGTTCTCCAGGCCCGCGGTCGGGAACCACTCCACGCCGTTCAGGTCCTTCAGCGCGAGCCGCTGGGGACCGGCGGACTTCTTGCCCTCCTCCGTGGCCCAGTTCCATTCGAGGCGGATCGACTCGCCGTCGAACGTCGCCGTGCCGTCGCCCGCCGGGACCACCACGGGCAGTGCCGGGCCCGGCATGAGGTAGCGCTCCGATGGGCCGTCCGGCACCTGCTCGATCACCAGCGCGTTGCGTACCTCGTCGACGAAATACTCGGCGGCGCCGGTGCGGTCGGCGTCGACGACCAGCTGGTAGGGGTCGGCGGCGTCGGCGATCCGCCCCCGTGCCGCCTGGTTGAACGGGTCGGCGCCCTCCCGCAGGCGCAGCCGCAGCCTGCCGCCCTTCTTGCCGGGCTCGTAGGCGATGCCGGCCACCGCCTCCAGCGGCACCCGCATCTCGCCCAGCAGCTGCCGCAGCTTCTTCACACTCCGGTCGCGGCCGGGCACGATCCGCAGGATCTCGCCGTCGAACGTCCAGGTTCCGTCACGCGCCATGACCTCCGCCATACGGCGATCGTATGGTGGGACGGCCGCGTGACGCGCGTGATCGAGCGGCCGAATCGCCTCGGACCGGTGCGTCGCGAACGGTCCCGCTTCCGATCGGGCGCAGCGGTCTTCTATCCTTCGGAGTTGACCCAGGCACCTTCGGAGCCGCTCCTCCACCGTCTTACCAGCCGGCCGTCTCCGGAGCCGATCACCAGCAGGCGAAGGAACTCCCGTGACCTCTCCGGCCCTGACCATCGACGAGCTGATCGCCCAGCGAGACGCCGCCCGGCGTGACTACGACGCGCTCGTCCGGCGCGGCCTGTCCCTCGACCTGACGCGGGGCAAGCCGTCGGCGCGGCAGCTCGACCTCTCCGAGGCGCTGCTGGACCTGCCCGGCGGTCACACCGCCGCGGACGGCACCGACGGCCGCAACTACGGCGGGCTCCAGGGCCTCGCGGAGCTCAGGGAGATCTTCAGCGGCCCGCTGCAGGTGCCCGCCGCGCAGCTCGTCGCCGCGGGCAACTCCAGCCTCTCGCTGATGCACGACTCGATCGTCCACGCCCTGCTCGGGACGCTGCCCGGCGCCGAGCGCCGCTGGGCCGACGAGCCGCGGGTCGCGTTCCTGTGCCCGGTTCCCGGGTACGACCGCCACTTCGCCCTGTGCGAGCGGTTCGGCATCGAGCTGATCCCCGTGCCGATGAACGCCGAGGGGCCGGACATGGACGTGGTCGAGCGTCTCGTGCTCGAAGACCCCCAGGTCAAGGGCATCTGGTGCGTGCCCAAGTACAGCAACCCCAGCGGTGTCTCCTACGGTGACGAGACGGTTCGACGCCTGGCCGCCATGCCGGCCGCCGCCCCGGACTTCCGGATCTTCTGGGACAACGCCTACGCCGTGCACCACCTGACCGACACGCCCGTGGAGATCGCCGACGTCCTGGCACTGTGCGCCGAGTACGGCAACCCCGACCGCGTCTTCGTCTTCGGCTCCACCTCGAAGATCACCTTCGCCGGTTCCGGTGTCTCCTTCTTCGGGTCGTCCCCGACCAACGTGGCCTGGTTGCTCGGGTACACCGCCAAGCGCACCATCGGCCCCGACAAGATCAACCATCTTCGTCACGTCGAGTTCCTCCGCGACGAGAACGGCCTGGCCGAGCACATGCGCCGCCACCGGGAGCTGCTCCGGCCGAAGTTCGACGCGGTCGAGACGATCCTCACGAAGGAGCTGGGCGGCACCGGCCTGGCGACCTGGTCCACTCCCCTGGGCGGATACTTCGTCAGCCTCGACGTGCTGGAGGGATGCGCGCGGGAGGTGGTCAGGCGGGCGGGAGAGGCGGGCATCGCCCTGACCCCCGCGGGCGCCACCCACCCGTACGCGACGGACCCCCGCGACAGCACCATCCGCATCGCCCCCACCTACCCCGAGCCGGCCGAGGTGGAGCCGGCCATCTCCGGTCTCGCCACCTGCGTGCGCCTCGTCGCCACCGAGAAGCTCCTGGCCGACGCCCGCTAGGTGTCCCGTCGGCCCATCGGCTCATCGGCCCGTCACCGGAGGTCCCGCGCGTCCCCCGGCGCCTCTCCGCGCCGGGGGACGTTCCGCGGTGCGGATCTCACGCTTCGTGTCCGGCCGTCAAGGAGGTGTCAGGGTAGGGCGGAGGAGCGTCAGGGTCCCGTCCAGAACCGCTCGTTCCGCCCTTCGCCGTCCTAGCGTCCCCTGTGTCCGGCCATCCCGCCGGGCGACGCAAGCAGGAGGAAGCATGGGCGTCTCGCACGCGAGTGAAACCCCGTTGCCGCTACCCGTCCGCCCGGGTCCCGGGATTCCGGCCCCTTCCATCGGTTCTCCCGGGCGGGGAGCGACCGCACCCGGCGAGGCCGCCGGTGCCCCGTGGTCGGCGACCACGCGCGTCACGGCCACCGGAGACGTCACGATCGGCGGGGTGTCCCTCACCGAGATCGCCCACCGGTTCGGCACCCCCAGCTACGTGGTCGACGAGACGGACGTGCGGCTGCGCTGCCGTGCCTACCGGGCCGCGCTCCCGGGCGCCGAGATCGCGTACGCGGCCAAGGCGTTCCTCTGCCGCGCGATGGCCGACTGGATGCGGGACGAGGGGATGAGCCTCGACGTCTGCTCGGCGGGCGAGCTGGCGGTGGCCAGGTCCGTCGGGTTCCCCGCGAGGCGCGTCATCATGCACGGCAACGCGAAGACACCGGCCGAGCTGCGCAGGGCGGTGGACGAGGGCGTCGGCAGGATCGTGATCGACAACGTCGGCGAGATCAACAGGCTCGCCGCGCTGGTCCCGATCGACCGGCGCCAGAAGGTCCTGGTCCGGGTGACGCCCGACATCGAGGCGGGCGCCCACCCCAAGATCCGTACCGCGGGCGAGGACCAGAAGTTCGGCCTGTCCATCGTGAGCGGTGCGGCGGGGGACGCCGTGTCCAGAGTGCTGCGCCAGCCCCGGCTGGAACTGGTCGGGCTCCACTGCCACCTGGGCTCGCAGATCGACGGCGTCGAGCCGTACGAGCGGGCGGCCAGGATCCTGGTCGGGGAGATGGCCGGGATCCGCGACACCCACCGCGTGATCCTGCCCGAGCTCGATCTGGGCGGCGGGCACGGCATCGCCTATCTGCCGGGGACGGAGGGCCTCGGCCTGGAGCGTTTCGCGGACGCGGTCGTCACCGCGATCACGGAGCGGGCCGCCGGATTCGGCCTGCCGATGCCCCGGCTCATCGTGGAGCCGGGCCGGGCGATCGCCGGTACCGCCGGGACCACGCTCTACCGTGTCGTCGCGGTCAAGCGCGGGGGCTCGCGGACGTTCGTCGCCGTCGACGGCGGGATGAGCGACAATCCCCGCCCGGCCCTGTACGGGGCCCGCTACACCGTACGGCTCGCCGGACGCGTCTCCCGCGAGGGGCCGCGCTCGTTCACGGTCGTCGGCCACCACTGCGAGACGGGCGACACGATCGCGGAGGACGTTCCGCTCCCCGCCGACCTGCGACCGGGTGACCTCATCGCGCTGGCGGCCACCGGGGCCTACCACCACTCGATGGCCTCGGCCTACAACCTCATGGGCCGGCCTCCGGTCGTCGCCGTGCGCGACGGCCGGGCGAGGCTGCTCGTCCGCAGGGAAGTGGAACAGGACCTGATGCGCCGCGACGTGGGCCTGTAGGGATCGCACCCGGGGGTGGCGGTGGGCGAGGAGTGGCGTAAATGAACGTAGGGAAAGGGTGAAGAAAACATATCGACATTGGCTTGCGGGCGTTTCCCGGGATTTCATGGAGGGGCAGAGGTCTGTTCCCCGGCAAATGTCTGTTCCGCAACGAATGTCTGCTTTGCGAAAGGAGTGTTTGCGATGTTCGGATCCGAACCGGTGGGATTCTCGCTCGCCGGAGGGTTCGTCACCGTTGTCGCCACGGCCGCGACCGCCTCTCTGCTCCTCGCCTCGGCGGAGGTCACCGGCCGCGTACTGATCATGGTGATCGCCGTGTGCGCCTACGCCGCCTGCGGGGTCCGCGCCGGGGTCGCGCTGGCGACGGCCGTCATGGCATGGTTCTTCGGTACCGGATTCCTGGTCAACGGTGCCGGAGAGCTCAGCTTCGGCAGGCCCGACCTGCTCCGCCTCGGCCTGTTCGTCGTCGTCGCGCTGGGCGCGAACGCGTGCGCCGCCGCGTATCGGGCGATCGTCGCCAGGCGCCGCCTCCACGTCCCGCTGCCCGGAGAAGACCCCTCGCGGCTGGTCCTCGTCCGGAACTGACGCGCCTCACGGCCCGAGCGGGAACGGGAGATTGTCGAGTCGGGGACACTACCCATCCGGTTCGTTCGGCTCGCTTGGCTCATCCGGATCATTCGGTTTATTTGGCCCATCCGGCCGGGCGGGGCATGGGTGACCACGCGCGTTCGAGGGGTTCGATATGGCGAATGCCGTGCCCGGCTGGTGCCGGGCACGGCATTTCCTGTATCCGGTCAGGCTCTGAAGAAGCTTAGATCGGCGGTGTGTCGTTGGTGAACTTGTCGCAGTTCGCCGGGTACGCGGGAGGCCCGAGAGGCGATCCGGGAGCGAAGAAGCCTCCCGTCACCGGAGCCGGTCGCCCGAGAAGGCACTTCGTCCAGGCGACCTGGCCGGCCGAATTCTGAACCGAGAGGTGAAGGTACGGAAGGGCGCCCTCCTGGAGGACCGTTGTCGCCACGTCCACCACGTCGGCCGGATGACCGGGGATCCTCGAAAGGTCGTGCCAGCGCGGAGTCGTCCGCGGGTCGCGGAGTTGTGTCGTCCCGTTGTTGCGGACCGACGTGGTGATCGGTTCGTGAAGCAGGTACGACACGGACACGGCGGACATCGGCGCCGCCGGGCCCGCGGGCCCGGCGGGTCCCTCCGGGCCGGGTTCGCCCGGTTCGCCCGGGGCTCCCGTGGCGCCGGTCGGTCCCATCGGTCCGGTGGTGCCCGGTTCGCCCGCGGGGCCGGCGGGTCCCGGCGCGCCGTCCGCGCCCGCGGGCCCGGCGGCACCGGCGGGTCCCTGGGGGCCGATGGGTCCTGCCGGTCCCTCCGGTCCGATCGGTCCTACCGGTCCTTCGGGGCCCGTTGCTCCCGCGGGCCCGGCAGGCCCGATCGGTCCCGTGAGTCCGTCGGCGCCCGTCGGGCCGATGGGTCCGGCCGGACCCATCGGTCCTACCGGGCCGGTGGCGCCCGTCGCACCCGCGGGTCCTTTCGCGCCTGCCGGGCCCGGCGCTCCCGGCGCGCCGGGAGCGCCGGTGTCACCCTTCGCCCCTGTCGCTCCCGTTGGTCCGGCCGGACCTGGCACGCCCATGGCGCCTACCGGCCCTGCCGGTTTTTCGGGCCCCGCGGGCTTCGCCGGATCGAGGGGGCCGAGCGAGTCGTTTGGAAGGTCGGTTTTGGCGGGGGCCGCCGAGGTCGCGGAATCCGGCGGCAGTCCGAGGCTCGACGGGTTCTTTCCGCTGTCGCGGCCGCCGCCGCCCTTCCCGCCGCCACGGTTGTTCTTGCCGGGACGGCCACGGTCGCATACGCAGTTCTGCTGCCCCCGGCACTTGCACTCCCGCCTGAGGGTTCTCATCAGGGAGGCACGCGCATCGTCTCGCGCGTCGGTCGCTCTCCGAACCGGAACGGTCTCGACACCGGCGTCTCGCATGTTGAGGAGAACGATTTCTGTGGTGTCGGTTACGGCGCCGGCCGGCGTCTGGCAGGAAAGTGCCAGGACGGCACCGATTGCTGTTGTCGCGACGGACCAGTTTCGAGCACGTTTGCCGGAATTAATAATTTGAGCCCGTCTTCTACCGCTAGAAGTCATCGCATTCCATGTCTTTTGTGATTCCGGGGAATCGGATTGCTTGAACCGCGACGGTGGCGGCAAGCAGGAGTTACCCGATGATCGACACGGCAAAGCGCAACCCCCGTTAACAAGGTTTAAACGGATTCGTCAACGACGGGAATGTGTCCAAGTTGTTGAGCTTGAAAACCATGTGTTCCAGAGGTTTCCTGCCCTGTGATTAATGGCCGGAATGTGGAGTTCGTGAGCGTCGCGAGAATTTTGGTGTGATTCGCCGATCGTGATCCGCGGTGAGAGCGGCGCGGTTTCGCCGGCGATTCTCCGATCCGGATCCGACGTTCCTCACTGCTTTCCGCGCTGTTGGGGCCGGTCGGATTTCCGGCTGCCCGGGGGTCTTGCCGCGAGTCGGAGTGAGAGAACCTCGCGGCAAGCCCCCGAGCCTGTTTCCGGCGATCATCTTTCCGGGCGACCGCCGAACCGGGACCGGGCGGGACGGCCGCCGGACAGGGAAAGGGCAGGCCGGTCCGGCGCACCGCGGGTGAACGGAAGACGAGACCCCCGACGGGGTGATCATCGTCGATCGTGGTTTCCGTCGAGGGTCTCGCCGCCTATTGGTGATGGCGTGATACGGCTACAGCCATCCGGTATCCGGACGACATCCCGCCGTCTCGGCCGATCCGTCAACGTGAGCCACCGAGCTCGCTCACACCGCCCGAGAGAATCCTCGCACGCTCTCGTACGGAGAACCGGATCATGCGCCACGCGGAGAACACGAGCCTTTAGGCAGGTCCCACACACGAGCTGGAGACCGTCACGGTCGGCACGAGCGCTCCGCCATTGGCGAATGTGGCGCTCCATCGGTTGCCGACCACCGACTCGGAGTCCGTCACGTCGACCCCCAGGGCGCTGCCACTCCATTCTCCGCCGACGGCGAGCGTTCCCGCCGGGCATACACCGCCGAGAATGGTCACCGTCGTGCCCACGGGAACGGCGGTCGGCGTTCCCGCTGCGACCTGCATAGTGATCAGGACGCTCGGCCCCGCGGGTCCGGTCGCTCCGGTCAGGCCGGTTGGTCCTGCGGGTCCGATGGGTCCTGCGGGTCCAGTTGGTCCTGGGGCGCCGTCCGCGCCCGCGGGTCCAGTCGCTCCGGGGGCTCCGGTCAGGCCGATAGGCCCCACCTCGCCGTCGGCTCCTGCTGGTCCTGCTGGTCCTGCCGGTCCGTCGGCTCCTGCTGGTCCTGCTGGTCCGATGGGGCCCACCTCGCCGGCCGGTCCCGCTGGTCCTGCCGGTCCGTCTGCTCCGTCGGCTCCTGCTGGTCCTGCTGGTCCGATGGGGCCCACCTCGCCTGCCGGTCCTGCCGGTCCGATGAGGCCCGGTCGGCCCATGGGCCCGATGAGGCCCGGTCGGCCCATAGGCCCGATGAGGCCTGGCCGGCCCACAGGTCCGATGGGCCCGATGGCTCCCGCGGGTCCTGCCGGTCCTGCCGGTCCTGCCGGTCCCGCTGGTCCGATGGGGCCCACCTCGCCTGCTGGTCCCGCTGGTCCCGCTGGTCCGACGGGTCCTGCCGCGCCGTCTGCTCCCGTGGGTCCTGCTGGTCCGATGGGGCCTACCTCGCCTGCTGGTCCTGCTGGTCCCGCTGGTCCGGTTGCTCCGTCCGCTCCCGCTGGTCCTGCCGGTCCCGCTGGTCCGTCTGCTCCGGTTGGTCCGGCCGGTCCTGCTGGTCCGGTTGCTCCGTCCGCTCCCGCTGGACCCACGGGGCCGACCGGGCCGCGAGGACCTGCGGGACCGGAGGGGCCGGGCAGCCCGATTCCCGGCAGCCCGTCCTCGCCGTCTCGGCCGTCCCGCCCGTCACGGCAGCAGCGATTCCTCCGGCACTTGCAGCCCTTTCGCCTGGGGTCCCCGATCACATGGATGCGCGAATGGTCGAATTTGCCGGTCGCCCTGCGAACGGGAGCGGTCTCGTTGCCGCTGGGCCCCATGCTGAGGAAAGGTATTCCCGTGATGTGGGCGACGGCGTCGGCCGAAGCCTGACAGGAAAGCGCCAGAATAGTGCTGATTGCTGTTGTCGCGACAGACCAGTTTCGAGGGCGTTTGCCGGAATTAACGTGAGTCCGTCTTCTGCCGCTAGAAGTCATCGCATTCCATGTCTTTTGTGATTCAAGGGAATCGGATTACTCAAACCGCGATAGTGGCGGCAAGCAGGAGTTACCCGATGATCGACACGGCAAAGCGCAACCCTCGTTAACGAGGTTTAAACGGATTCGTCAATGACGGGGATATGTCCAAATTATTTGATTTTCGCATGGCATGTGCTCGACGGACGGCCGTTCCCCTGGTTCGCATATCCGAGATGGGGGCCACTTATTGTCCGTAAGGATTTTTGGGATGATTGTTCGGACAAAAGTCCGCGGTGCGGGCTGTGTGGTTTTAGCCACCGGTTTTGGGCCCCCGTCCGATGCCTCCCGGTGCTTTCGCGCCGGCGGAACCGGACGGGCACCGCATGTCCTCGGCCGGGCTCCGGCTAGCTGGACTCCCTGACCACGAGATGGGTCGGGAGGATCACCGGGGTCGCGGGCTCGCCTCTCAGCAGGCCGAGCAGCAGGCGGGCCGAGGCGGCGGCCTGCTCGCCCATGGGGCTGCGTACCGTGGTGAGCGGGGGATCGGTGTAGAGGGCCGCCTCTATGTCGTCGTACCCCACCACCGCCACGTCGTCGGGCACCCGCCGGCCCGCCCGGCGCAGCGCCCGCATGGCGCCGATCGCCATCAGGTCGTTGGCGGCGAACACCGCGTCCAGCGCGGGGTCGTCCTCAAGCAGCTGCGCCATGGCCTCGGCTCCGGAGATCCGGGTGAAGTCGCCGATGGCCACGATCGAGCGCCGTCCGGTCTCGCTCAGGACCTCGCGGTAGGCGCCGATCCTGTCCTGGGCGGCGGACATGTCCAGCGGCCCGGAGATCGTGGCGATCCGGCGCCGTCCCCGTTCCAGCAGGTGCCGCACCGCCTGGGCGGCCCCGCCGGTGTTGTCGTTGTCCACCCATGGCACGTCCACCCGGGAGGCGGGCCTGCCGTGGGAGACAAGGGGGACGCCCGTCGCGGAGAGCGCTGCGGGCAGGGGGTCGGCGCCGTGCATCGACACGAGCATGACCCCGTCCACATGGCGGGCGGCCACGAACTGCCGGGCCCGCACGCGGGCGTCGTCGGAACCGGCGAGCATGAGCACGACCTGCTTGCCCGCCGCCTCGAACTCGCGGCTGGCCGCGCGCACGACCGTGGAGAACATCGGGTCGTCGGAGACGAGTCCGGCCGGGGGGTCGGAGACGATCACCGCGATGGAGTCGGTGCGCCGGGTCACCAGGCTGCGCGCCGCGGGGTTGGGGATGTAGCCCAGCTCGTTCACCACCCGCATGACAAGGTCGCGGATGTCGGAGGCGACCGTTGGTTCGCCGTTCACCACCCGGGAGACCGTCGACTTGGACACGCCGGCCCGGGTGGCGACAGCCTCCAGGGTGGGTCGTCTCATATGGTTCTCCCGCAGTTCGTACCGCCGTTGGTCCGGTGGTCCTGAACGTGCGGTCCCACCCTTTCCCAAGCTTATCTCGGTGATCATGAAGAGAGCGCTCCCTCACAAAGGGTGACCGGAAGGAGGGTTTCTGTCAATGCCTCGAATGGAGCCGGATTTTCCCTCGCGAAGACCCGTGGAGGGAATCCGGGAAAGCGCTCCCCGAAAAGGATCTCCTTAGGCCCAGCTCACAACCGTTTGTAACGATGCAACCGATTGTCCGGGAGCGCTCCCTCGGATGTGCGGTTGATTGCCAGATCATGTGTAGTCCGTTTCATCCTGGTTAAACGGACACTTGACAGCTCCTGTCGGACGAGAGCAATCTCTGGTTGAGAGAGCGCTCCCCGACCCGCTACCGGTACGCACCCCCCACCCCCGAGGAGACGCGATGCCCTCGTCCCGAAGTCCCGGCCGCCGTATGGCCCTGTTGATAGCCGCGGCCGTCACCCTCGTCACGTCCTGTCTCGCGATCATGCCTGCGGCGGCGGCCGACGCTCTGCTCTCCCAGGGCAAGACGGCGACCGCCTCCTCCTCGGAGAACGTGGCCTTCCCCGCGTCCGCGGCCGTCGACGGCAACGCGGGCACCCGCTGGTCCAGCGGGTTCAGCGACCCGCAGTGGATCCAGGTCGACCTCGGCGCCAGCGCGACCATCACGCAGGTGTCGCTGAACTGGGAGGCCGCCTACGGCAGGGCCTTCCAGATCCAGACCTCGCCCAACGGCACCACCTGGACGCCGATCCACTCCACGACCACCGGCACCGGCGGCAACCAGACGCTGGCCGTCAACGGCACCGGCCGCTACGTGCGCGTGTACGGCACGCAGCGAGCCACCCAGTACGGCTACTCGCTCTGGGAGTTCCAGGTCTACGGGACCATCGGGGGCACCGACCCCACCCCGACCCCGACCCCCACCCCCGACCCGGGCGCGCTCAAGCTGCTGTCCTACGGCAAGCCCGGCGCCGCCTCCACCTCCCAGAGCGACGGGAACTGCTGGGAGTGCACCCCGGCCAGGGCGTTCGACCGCGACCCCGCCTCCCGCTGGGCGACCAGCTCCACCACCGGCTGGGTCGACCCGGGCTGGATCTCCGTCGACCTCGGCGCCACCGCGCAGATCAAGCAGGTCGTCCTCCAGTGGGACCCGGCCTACGCCAGGGCGTTCCAGATCCAGGTCTCGGACAACAACACCACCTGGACGCCGATCTACTCCACGACCACCGGCACCGGTTTCAAGCAGACGCTGACCGTCGACGGCACCGGCCGCTACGTGCGCATGTACGGCACCCAGCGCGCCACCCCGTACGGCTACTCGCTGTGGGAGTTCCAGGTCTGGGGCACCGGTGGCGCCCCGATCACGCCGCCGCCGCTCCCGCCGGACCCGGCCAACCCGCCGACGACGCTCGTCTGGAGTGACGAGTTCAACGGTGGCGCGGGCACCAGGCCCGACACGGCCAAGTGGACCCAGGACCCGGGAACCGGCCCGAACAACGAGCTTGAGTACTACAAGCCCGAGAACACCGCGATGGACGGCAACGGCCACCTCGTCATCACGGCACGGCAGGAGACCACCGCGGGATCGTCCTGCCCGGGCGGACCCTGCCAGTACACCTCCGGCCGCATCAACACCGGCGGCAAGTTCACCTTCACGTACGGCAAGGTCGAGGCCCGCGTCAAGGTCCCGAAGGGCAACGGCCTGTGGCCGGCGTTCTGGATGATGGGCGCCGACTTCCTCACCGGCAGGCCCTGGCCGTACAACGGGGAGATCGACATCCTCGAGGTGCTCGGCAAGGACGTCAAGACCTCCTACTCGACCGTCCACGCTCCCGCCTACAACGGCGGCGGTGGCATCGGCACCCCGTACACGCTGCCCAACGGCGCGGACTTCTCGGACGACTTCCACGTCTGGGCCGCCACCTGGGACAGCAAGGGCATCGTCTACACCCTGGACGGCCGGACGGTCTTCACCCTGAGCAAGGCGCAGGTCGAGGCGACGCGGGGACCGTGGGTCTTCGACCACCCGTTCTACATCATCCTCAACCTCGCGGTGGGCGGTGACTGGCCCGGCCCGCCGGACGCCAGCACCGGCTTCCCCAAGCAGATGGTCATCGACTACGTGCGCGTCTACAAGTAATCCCCTCCGCTCCGGCGCGGCTCGTCCGAGCCGTGCCGGAGCCTCCCCAGAACCGGAGCACCAACGGCCGGAGTCCCCCCAAAAAGGAGTCCATCCATGCACCCGGCACTCTCCCCAGCCCGCCTACGACGCCGGTTACGCCCGTTGACCCTGGTGGCCGCCATCGTGGCGCTTCTGGGAACGTCCCTCGTCATCCAAAGCACCCAGGCAAGCGCGACGTCGAAGGCCCAGTCAGGGGGTTCGTCCGCCGCGGTCGTACGGGTGTCGGAGTTCCTCGCCGACTGCCCGTTCAGCCACCGGCTGCCCGACGACCCGATCATCTTCCCGGGGCTGCCCGGCGCGTCGCACATGCACAGCTTCTTCGGCAGCACCACCACCAACGCCCACTCGACCCTGGCGTCCCTGCAGAGCTCCCCCACCAACTGCAACCCGCGCACCGACCTGTCGTCGTACTGGGTGCCGACCCTGTACAACGGCAACACCCCGGTGGAGCCGACCGGCACCACGTTCTACTACCTGGGTGAGGGTGTGCGCGCCGACATCGTCGCCCGGACCCAGTCGCTCCCGCTGGGCCTGCGGATCGTCGCGGGCAACGCCAAGGCGACCAGCCCCAACGACCCGAGCAGCAACGCCCGCTGGTCGTGCCTGCACGCCGGTCACGTTCCGCCGTCCAAGGACTTCGTGAACTGCCCGGCGGGCACCATGCTGGAGTCCTACCTGGACTTCCCGCAGTGCTGGAACGGCAGGGACCTGGACTCGGCCGACCACAAGAGCCACATGGCCTACCCGGTCGGCCAGGCCTGCCCGGCCTCGCACCCGGTGCCGGTGCCGAAGCTGCGCCAGGTGCTGCGCTACCCGGTGAGCGGGAACCCGGCCAACTTCCGGTTGGCGTCGGGTCCCGGATACACCATGCACGGCGACTTCTTCAACGCCTGGCCGGTGGCCGAGATGGAGCGTCGCGTGCGTGACTGCATCCGCCCGGTCATCAAGTGCGGCGCGGACGGTACCCCGTCCTGACGCCGGAGTGCCGGACTCGCGTCCCGTCCTGACAGCGGCGTGCGGTCCGGCGTCTCATTCCGACGGCACCGGTGCGGGGGCCGCCGACCTCCGCACCGATCCCCCGTGCCGTCCCCCGGCGGCGGGACCCGGAACATCGGGTCCCGCCGCCGGCGGGTGTCGCGGGAAAACCGGTGAACGCCCTCGGGGACGTGCCTGCCGGCCTCAGCTCCCGCTCGCCTGCTCCTCGCCCTCCTGCTCGGCGAGCGTGCCGCACTTGTAGCCCGCCTCTCGCTCGGGCTGGAGCTGGATGCTGCCGAGGTTGGTGGTCTCGATCGGGCGCCGGAAGGTATCCAGCTTGTCGCAGTCGTAGAAGACGTACGTGCCCTCGCTCTCGCCGAGCAGCATCATCCACCGGCCCTCATAAAGGGGCTTGTCGTCCTCGGCGTTCTTGATGACGGTCCACTGGTCCTGGAATCCGACGAAGGGGAGGAGGTCGTTGGCCTGGCCCGTCTCCTGCACCTCGACCGCTCCCGTGATCATCTGCAGGATCAGCAGGAACCCCAGGCCGATGCCCGTGAGAGCTCCGGTGAGCACCTTCATGCCGGCGCGGCCGACGGGCTTGCGGCGCAGCAGCCGGAACGGCACGAGGAACGTCAGCACGCCCAGTCCCACCGCCACGATGACCATGGCGGCGAGGTCGAGCCCGCCCATGAGGTCCAGCAGGCCCCAGTAGGTCGCGCCGCACCACAGCGCGGCGATCAGCGCGGCCACCCAGGGCCGCCGCCGTACGGCCGCCGTGGACCTTCCGATCGCGCCGCGGGTCATCTTGTCGGCCAGCCAGCCGAGCCCGACGACGAGGCCGAGAAGCGGCAGGACGATCAGCAGGAGCAGGATCAGTGTCCCCATCAACCGGCCGAGCAGGACGGACTGGTCGATCCCCGCCTGCTGCGGGCTGATGTTGAACACCCCGTACATCTGTTCCACGCCGAGGTAGAGGACGGCGTAGAGCGCGACGCCGATCGGGACGACGACCGAGCCGATGCGCTCGATCATCGCCAGGACGCCGCTGTTGTTCTCCTCCTCCACAGGCTCCACAGGCTCTGCGGGGGGTTCGACTGGGGGCGCAGAGGGAATATAGGTCTGTCGCCCAGAAATATCCTGACTTGTCACGAAGGACGATGGTAAGTCATAGCGGTTGACAGGGCGTTGACTAAACATAAACGCGGTGATTCGTCCCTCAACTGGGCGGGAGCACGGGAGCCGGCCCCGCTTCGGAGGGCTGCCGCCGGGGGCCTGTCCGCCACCCGAGGTCTCCCCGTATCACAGCGTCCCGCAGTCCGGAGTGTTCCTACTAACCTCCGTGATGTCCTCCTGATCTGTGAAAAGTAACTATAAGTTTTTGCTGCGCGACCCAAAGTGATGAGGCTAACCTGCCTACCGGCACAGGCTGACTGTGGCGAGAGCGGCGAGAACGCACAGGCGCCGAGGACGGCGAGGACGGTGAGGACATGGTGACGGAAGGCGCGGTGGCCATGGTCACCGGTGCGGCACAGGGCATCGGTGAGGCGGTGACGCGAGCCCTGGCTGCGACCGGCACGCGCGTCGCCGCGCTCGACGTGAACGCGGAGCTGGTCGAGCGGGTCGCCGCCGACCTCGGTGTCGCGGTCGCCTACCCCTGCCAGATCACCGACAGCGCCGCCGTCGACGACGTGGTCGAGCGGGTCGAGGCCGATCTCGGCCCGATCGAGCTGCTCGTCAACGTCGCCGGAGTGCTCTGCTCAGGACCGGCCGTCGCCATCAGCGACGACGACTGGGCACGCACCTTCGCCGTCAACACCGGCGGGGTCTTCCACCTTTCCCGCGCGGTCGCCCGCCGGATGATCCCCCGCAGATCCGGGGCGATCGTCACCGTGGGTTCCAACGCCGCCGGCGTGCCCCGGATGAACATGTCGGCCTACGCCGCCTCCAAGGCCGCCGCCGCGCAGTTCACCAAGTGCCTCGGCCTGGAGCTGGCGCCGTACGGCATCCGCTGCAACGTGGTGTCGCCCGGCTCCACCGACACCCCCATGCAGCGTGCCCTGTGGACCGGCGGCCACGACGCCCGGACGGCCATCGACGGATCACCGGCCACTTTCCGGGTGGGCATCCCCCTCGGCAGGCTGGCCGATCCTGCCGACATCGCGGACGCGGTCCTCTTCCTGGCCTCCGACCGTGCCAGGCACATCACCATGCAGGACCTGTACGTCGACGGGGGCGCCACGCTCCGGTCGTAGCGCGGCACCCTCCCATTCCTGGATCCCTCCTGACAGGAGACCTCTTAACCATGTCGTCGAACGACGCCCTCACCATGTCTCGAATGCCCGATCTTCTGGGGGATTACGAGCCCGGCACCTTCTTCTTCACCTCGCCGACCCGGACTCTGCTCGCCAGGGGGGTGCTCCAGGAGGTCCCCGATTCCGGGACGACGAGTCTGCGGGGTCGTGTCGCCTCCGCCCTGCGTGACGCGCGGGATTCCGGTCACCCCCACCCCGTCGTGGTGGGCGCGATTCCCTTCCGCGACGACCGGCCCGCGCGCCTGCTGGTGCCCGCCGCCGTCTGCTGGACGAGCCCGCCGACCGGCCCCTCCGCCGCCCCCGAACGGATCACGGGGACGTTCACCGGGTTCGGCCCGGTCTCCGACCCCGGCGACTACGTGCGCGGTGTGGAGAGGGCGCTGGCCAAACTGACCGCCGGAGAGCTCAAGAAGATCGTGCTGGCCCGCACCCTGGACATCACCCTGGGTGCCCCCGTCGACGTCGGCCGTATCCTGCGCAACCTCGTCCGGCGCGACCCGCAGGCCTACGGGTACGCGGTCGACCTGCCGTCCAGCGACGACACGGCCCGCACCCTCCTGGGGGCCAGCCCCGAACTGCTCGTCTCCCGCTCGGGCCGCCGGATCACGACGAACCCGCTCGCGGGGTCCGCGCCCCGCCACCCTGACCCCGTCGTCGACGGCGAGAGGGCCCGCGCCCTGCTCGCCTCGGACAAGGACCTCCGCGAGCACGCCCTCGTGATCGAGAGCATCGTGGAGGCACTGCGCCCGTACTGCCGTAAGTTGTCCGTTCCCGCCGGGCCCTCGCTGCTGTCCACCGCCTCCATGTGGCACCTGTCGACCCGGATCACCGGCGTGCTGGACGACCCGGCGGTCACGTCGCTGGAGCTGGCCACCATGCTGCACCCCACCCCCGCCGTCTGCGGTACGCCCGCGGGCGCCGCGCGCCGGGCCATCGAGGAGATCGAGTCGTTCGACCGCGGCCTGTACGCCGGCCTGGTCGGATGGGGCGATGCGACGGGCGACGGCGAGTGGGTCGTGACCATCCGCTGCGCCGAGATCGCCGACCAGACCCTGAGGCTGTTCGCGGGCGCGGGGATCGTCGCGGGGTCGGTACCGGAGACCGAGCTCGCCGAGACCACCGCCAAGTTCCAGACCATGCTCCGCGCTGTCGGCCTGGACCAGGCCCGCTGACCCACCGATGCGGGAGGCGACCTGCCGGTACGGCGGACGACTCGCCGCGGGAGACGACTCGCCACCGCGGGAAACGGTCGGCCGGCGCGAGAAACGGTTCGCCACCTCAGGAAAGATTCGCCACCTCAGGAAAGGAGACAGTGTCCGTGGCCCTTCCCCAGATCGCCCCTTACCCGCTGCCGGGGGAGGACGATCTTCCCGAGAACCGGGTGAGCTGGCGCCCTGATCCGCGCCGCGCCGTCCTGCTGGTCCACGACATGCAGAACTACTTTCTCGCCCCCTTCGCGGCCGGTGTCTCACCGCTGACCGGGCTCATCGCCAATATCGGTCTCCTGCGCGACGCCTGCGCCCGGCTGGGGGTTCCCGTCGTCTACTCGGTGCAGCCCAGCGGCCAGAGCAGACACGAGCGCGGCCTGCTCCAGGACTTCTGGGGCTCGGGCATCCCCGGTCTCCACGAGAGCGAGATCGTCGCGAGCCTCCTTCCCGTGGAGCCCGGCATCCTGCTCACCAAGTGGCGCTACAGCGCCTTCCGCAAAACCGACCTGCGCGCCCGGATGGAGGCCATGGGACGAGACCAGATCATCGTCTGCGGTGTCTACGCCCACATCGGCTGCCTCATGACCGCCTGTGACGCCTTCATGCAGGACCTCCAGCCGTTCCTCGTCGCCGACGCCGTCGCCGACTTCTCCCCGGAACACCACGCCATGGCCCTCACGTACGCCGCACAGCGCTGCGCGGTCACGGCCGTCACCCGGGGGCTGTTGCGCGGGTGGGAGTCCGTGTCGCCGTCAGCCGAGGTGGTCGGCGGCGTGTAGCCGGGGCCCGGTTCGCGAGGCTGCCATAAATACTATCGGGGGGTATTCTTTGGTGGGGAGGCCGAGCGGAGGGGGAGAGATGCACGGATACACCGCCAACAAGCAGGACCATCTGCGGCGGCTGCGCAGGATCGAGGGTCAGACGCGGGGCTTGCAGCGGATGGTCGAGGAGGACAAATACTGCATCGACATCCTCACCCAGGTGTCGGCGGCCAACCGAGCCCTGCAGTCCTTCGCGCTGGCCCTGCTGGAGGAGCACCTGGCCCACTGCGTGGCCGAGGCCACCGCCAAGGGTGGGGCCGAGGCCGAGGAGAAGGTCAAGGAGGCGTCCGACGCGATCGCCCGCCTCGTCCGCTCCTGAGCCCGTCGCGACGGGCGTCGCCGTCACCGAGCCCGTCGCGCGCGGTCACACGCCGATCTTCTCCGCCAGGGTGCGCTGGAAGTGGGCGCAGCCGGTGAAGTCCTCGTGGTCGCAGTCAAGAGCGCATTCGATCATGTGGAGCGACGACCGCGCCTGGGCGACACGTCGCGTCAGGTCCGCGTGCCTGCGGCGCAGGATGTCGCGCCGCGCCTCCGGATCGCCGGTGGCGACCATCTCCCGGATGTCGGCGAGGGAGAACCCGGCTTCCTTGGCGCGCAGGATCACCGCGACACGACAGAGGTGGTCACGGTCGTAGCGGCGACGGTCGGCCTCGACGCGGGCGGGGGTCAGAAGTCCCATGGACTCCCAGTGCCGCAGGACATGGGTGGGCAGGCCGAACCGACGGGCGATCTCGCCGATGCTCATCATCGCGCCATCATCGCTTGACTTCATGTCGGCATTAAGTCGCATTCTCGATGACATGTCCAACAACACCACTACAGACCGAGCAGACCAGACAGGCCGGGAAGAGCATGCGAGCCATGCGGACCGAGCAGGCCAGGAGAAACGGGAAAACCGGGAAGACCGAGCAGCGGGGGAAAAGCCGGAAGGCGACGCCGTCGCCGGGTTGGTCCGGTTGCTCGACGCGCTCGACGCCCTCCCCGATTCCGTCCGGATGCGCGCCCGCTCCTACGACCTGCTCCACCTCACACCGGGGGCACCCGTGGTCGACGTCGGCTGCGGGACTGGCCTGGCCGTCGCGGAGCTGACCGGGCGCGGCGCGCGGGCTACCGGTGTCGACCTCAGCGAGTCGATGATCACCGAGGGTCGCCGGCGCGAGCCCGGCGCGGATCTCCGCGTCGGAGACGCCCGCGAGCTGCCGTTCCAGGACGGGGAACTGGCCGGGTATCGCGCCGAGAAGCTCTACCACGAGTTCGGCGATCCCTCGGGGGCGCTCGGCGAGGCGCGACGGGTGCTCGCCGCGGACGGGCGCGTCGTCCTGATCGGGCAGGACTGGGACACCTTCGTCATCGACTCCGACATCCCGGCGCTCACCCGGACCATCGTGCACGCCCGCGCCGACCTCATCCCCGCCCCTCGCTCCGCCCGCGCCTATCGCGCCCTCCTGCTGGACGCCGGATTCGACGACGTCACCGTGGAGGTCCACACCGGTGTCCTCACCGGCCCGATGGTGCTGCCCATGCTCGCGGGGACCGCCGATGCCGCCCGTGACGCCGGCGCCATCACCGCGGAGGACGCCGGTACGTGGATGGCGGAACAGGCCGAGCGCGCGCGTACCGGACGGCTCCTCCTGGCGGTGCCACTGTTCGTCGCCGCCGCGCGCCGTCCCTGACGAACGGCGGGGGCGGCGGGATACCGTCACCTCGGTGAGGCGGCCCCGCCCTCGCCGGCCGTCAGGACCGGACAGGCGGCCCCGCCCCCGCCGACCGTCAGGACCGGCGGGTGACGTCTCACGCCGTCGTCGGAGCGTCCTCCGCCGAGGTCGCCAGGCGTCCCGACCGATCCAGGGCGGCGACGGCCGCGGCGCAGCCGAGGCCGATCAGCACCAGGAGCAGCCAGGGCAGGCTCGGCAGGCCGGTTCGCGCGCCCAGGTCCAGGGCCCACCCGGTGAGCAGGTTGCCCGCGGCGGTGCCGATCCCGGCCAGGGTGCTGTAGAGCCCGTAGTACGTGCCCACCATGTGCCGGCCGCCGAAGGAGGCGATGGTCGCCATCTCGAACGGATAGATGATCATGGTGGCCAGGCTGAGCAGCACCGTCGTCCCCAGGACGGGGACCAGTGCGAGCATCAGGGCACCGCCGCCGGACGGCACGACGGCGGTGCCCGCCCGGGGGGCGGCCAGGGCCAGGGGGGCGAAGGCGAGCCCCATCAGGACCAGGCCCCGGGCGATGGCCTGCGGCGGTCGCCATCGCCTGGTCGCCCACGCCGTCAGACGAGCCTGGCCGACGATGATCATCACCGCCGAGACGGCGAACACGAGGGTGACCCCCAGCTCGCCGCCCGTCACCCGCCGGATCTCCAGCGGCAGCCCCAGGTAGACCTGGAAGTTCAGCACGTAGGAACCGATCATGGCCAGGGAGAACAGCAGGAACGGCCGGTTGCCGACCACCCCGCGCCAGGCCGGCAGCACGCCCCGCCCGCCCCCGTTCCCCGAAGCATCCCCCGGAGCGGTCCCCGCGGGCAGAGTTCGCGTCTGGGCGACCGTCAGGGCCGCGAAGATCACACCCGCGACCAGGCAGACGAGCCTGAAGGCCACCGCGTTGAGCAGCAGGCCGATGAGCGGTCCGATCAGGATGCCGACCTGGGAGAAGGCGTTGAACGCGGCGAACGCCTCGACCTTCCTCGCTCCGGCCTCGCGGGCGAGGCAGGCCCGTACGGCGGGATTGAACAGCGCGCCGGCGAACCCGGTCAGAGCCGAGGCGATCACCAGCATCGGCAGGGAGTCCGCCACGGCCAGCAGCAGGAACGCGACCGTGCGCAGCCCGCACCCCGCGACGATCATGGGCTTGTGACCGAGCCTGTCGGCGAGGGTGCCGCCGACCAGGAACATGCCCTGCTGACTGAGGTTGCGGATGCCCAGGACCAGGCCGACCAGCGCGGCCGGAAGCGCCAGCGTTCCCGACAGGTGACCGGCCAGATAGGGCATCAGCATGAAGAAGCCGATGTTGATGGTGAGCTGGTTGACCAGCAGCAGTTTCACCGGCCGGTCGAAGGAGCGTGCCAGGGCCAGGGTGCTTCTCACCGCGGCGTCCTTTCCCCGCGCGTCTCCTCGACGGCGGTGACCTCGGCACGGACGCCGTCCTCCGTGGTGTCCGAGGGCGTTCCCGCGACGCCGTCTCCGGAGAAGGTGGCCGGGTCGAGCACGGTCGCGCATCGCGTCCAGCGTGTCAGCTCGCGCTCGGCCGGATGGGCGATCTCGTCGGGGTCCGTCGCCGGGGGAGCGCCGAGCAGGCCGCGTTCCGCGCAGTAGTCGTCGTTGAACACGGTGTCGAAGTAGCGGTGCGGGCCGTCGGGGAAGATCGCCGCTATCCGGGTGTAGCCGGGCAGCGCGCGGGCCAGCCAGGACGCCACCAGGGCCACCGCGCCGACACTCCAGCCGCCGGTGGCGTACCGCAGCGCGGCCAGGCGCCGGCAGGCCCAGACCGCCTCCGCGGGTGCGACCCAGTGGACCTCCCCGAAGGCCTCGTACGCCACGTTGCGCGGGTGGATGCTGCTGCCCAGGCCGCGCATGAGCCGCGAGCGCGCGGGCTGGCCGAAGATGGTCGAGCCGATCGTGTCGACGCCGACGAGCCGCAGGTCGGGGTAGAAACGCCGGAGCGCGCGGTAGACGCCGGCGCTGTGGCCGCCGGTGCCCACGCTGCACACCAGGACGTCGATCCGCCCGAGCTGGCCGGCCAGCTCCACGGCCAGTCCCGCGTAGGCGGCGACGTTGTCGGGGTTGTTGTACTGGTCCGGGCAGTAGGCGTCCGGGTACTCGCCGAGCAGCTCCCGCACGCGCTGCCGGCGGGCCCGCTGCCAGCCGCCCACCGGGTGCGGTTCGGTGACGATGACGAGGTGGGCCCCGTAGGCCGACAGCAGCCGGCGCATCAGCGGTTCCATGCCCGGGTCGGTCACCAGCGTCACCGGGTGGCCGTGCACGATGCCGGCCAGCGCGAGGCCCAGCCCGAAGGTCCCGCTGGTGGATTCCACGATGGGCGCACCTGGCCGCAGCAGGTCGCGCTCGCGCGCCCGCTCGACGATGTAGAGCGCGGAGCGGTCCTTGATCCCGCCGGGGTTGCCGCCCTCCAGCTTCGCCCAGAATCCGCGTCCCAGCCCCGAGGCGATCTCGGGAACCCAGAGCACCGGGGTGTTGCCGACCATGTGCTCGGGAGTGTGGCAGGTGGCCCCGGTGATCAGCTGGCTGAGCGAGGTGGCGTCGATCTGCGGTGAATTAAGCGTATATGTCATGATTCGTTTCCCCTGGATGCGATGTGATCAACTCGCTTCTGGGCACGCGCGAGCGACGGCTCGTATCGCTCATGAAGGGGCTACCGGAAGCTCATGAGAAGCCCACCGGGGGCTCGTGAGGAGCGCGGAGTCGTTGACGAGCGGGCCCGCGGGGCGGGCTATATGCGGGAAACGGATTTGAGAAGGAGTAACGCCGCCCCGGGGGGCGGGCGGACCGGTCGCGCGCGACGCCGCGCGGGCGGCGGTGAGGCTGCCGGGGCCTCCTCGGCGGCCACCGGGTCACCGATGACCGGGCCGGTCGGCACCGGCGCGCGCGCACCGGTGATCTGCGCTCCGGCCGCCGCGCCGCACAGGTGATGGTCCTCACCGGCGGGCGGTGCCGGGCACGGTACGTGGTCCGCGGGCGTCTCCGCGCCGATCACGGTGAGGCGCCCGGCGGCGTCGGCGATCGTGCCGGCGTTCGCGGTGGCCGGTGACCAGTGGCCGGGTGCGTGAAGGTGTTCCCGGTGCGCGGGGGCCACGACGCACAGCGCCAGATGCATCAACACGACGGCGCCGAGCACGGCCAGCCCTAGCGCGAGGGCGATGCCTCCGCGCTGCGGGACTCGCCGCATCGACGCGATCATGACCACAAACGTACATTACCGTCTGTCATCACTCGACTTCGGAGGGGTTACTTTATGCCATTAAAGAGCACTAGATGAGCAGTTAGGAGCTCGTGGAGCTGGGTGATACCGGTATAGAGCTATCCCGTCGGATCCGCCTCGTGGGCATCGCGGTGGTCGGGGTCGACGGCGAGCACGACGTGGAGCAGGTCCTCGATCGCGTGGGCGAGGCGCTGGTCGGACAGCTCGTATCGGGTCTGGCGCCCTTCGGGTACCGCGACCACCAGGCCGCAGCCGCGCAGGCAGGACAGGTGGTTGGACACGTTCTGGCGCGTCAGCCCGAGCTCGTCGGCCAGTCGCGCCGGGTAGGTGGGTCCCTGGAGGAGGGCGATGAGCATCCGGCAGCGGTTGGGATCGGCCAGCGCCCTTCCAAGGCGGGCCATCGCGTCAAGACGCGTCGCGGCGGTGAGCATGGTTATCACAATACATCAGTTGCTGTATATACAGCAGTTGCTGTATAAACACTGGGAACTGTACCGACGGGGATGGAGCGTCATGGGGCACGGACACGGGCACGGGCACATGGGGCCGACTGCGGCGGCGGCACACACCGGTCGCCTGGTCGTCGTGCTGCTGCTGACCGTCGGCGTGCTCGTCGTCGAGGTCATCGGCGCGGCACTGTCGGGCAGCCTGGCGCTGCTCGCCGACGCCGGGCACATGGCCGCCGACGCCGCGGGCATCGCGCTGGCGCTGTTCGCCGTCTGGATGGCCGGCAAGCCGGCCAGTGCCCGGCGGACCTTCGGCTACCAGCGGGCGGAGATCCTCGCCGCCGCGATCAACGCGGTCGTCCTGCTCGCCCTGAGCCTCTACATCCTGTACGAGGCCGTCCGGCGCTTCGCCGATCCCGAGCCGGTCGGCGGGACGGTGATGCTCGCCGCGGCCACGGCCGGCCTGGTCGCCAACGCGATCGGGCTGTGGCTGCTGCGTCCCGGCCAGGCGGAGAGCCTCAACCTGCGGGGCGCCTACCTGGAGGTCCTCGGTGACCTGCTGGCCTCGGTCGCGGTGATCGTCGCCGCGATCGTCATCGCGCTCACCGGCTGGACGACGGCGGACCCGATCGTCTCCGTCGTCATCGCCCTGCTGATCGTGCCGCGCAGCTGGAGCCTGCTGCGCGAGGCCGTGGAGATCCTGCTCGAAGCCGTGCCCAGGGGCGTCGACCTGGAGGAGGTCCGCAGGCACCTGCTGGAGACGCCGGGCGTCATCGACGTCCACGACCTGCACGCCTGGACGATCACCTCCGGGCTTCCCGTCATGTCCGCCCACGTCGTGGTCGTGGACGGCCTCCTGGTGGACGGCTCCTTCGGCCCGGTGCTGGACCGGTTGCACGAGTGCCTGGCCGGTCACTTCGACGTCGAGCACTCCACGCTGCAGCTGGAGCCCGCGGGCCACGCCGACCACGAGGGCGCCCGGCACCGCTGAGATGCCGCGTCACTGGGATGCCACGCCGCTGAGACGCCACGTCGCTGGGATGCCGCGCCGCGCACGGGCGGGGCCGAGCGCATTCCACCCGCAGGGTGCGGGCGGGGGCACGCGCGCGGCGATGTCGCGGAGAGTGCGGGCCGGTCAGGGGGTCTGGAAGCCGGCCTTGGTCAGTATCTCCTTGCCCTGTTGTGACAGGACAAGGTCGACGAACTGCTGGGCCGCCTGGGGGGCGGGTGCGCCGGACAGGACCGCGATGGGGTAGTCGTTGATCGCTTTCTCGGCCTCGGGGAAGTCGATGCCCTTGACCTTGCCGCCCGAGGCGAGGACGTCGGTCCTGTAGACCAGGGCGGCGTCGACCTCGCCGAGTTCGACCTTGGTCAAGGTGGCCTTGACGTCCTGTTCCAGGGTGACGGGGGTGACTTCGAGCCCGGCGGCGTTCAGGGCCTTGGTAGCGGCGGCGCCGCAGGGCACCTGCTCGGCGCACAGGGCGACCTTGACCTTCGGGTCGGTCAGGTCCGCGAGGTCCTCGACCGTGGCGGGGTTGTCGGCCGGGACGGCGATCTGCAGGGAGTTGCGCACGAAGACGGCCGGGGTGGTGGCCAGGGAGGCGTCGGTGACGATCTTCATCGTGGCGGGGCTGGCGGCGGCGAAGACGTCGCCGGGAGCGCCCTGGACGATCTGCTGGGCCAAGGTGGCGCTGGAGCCGAAGTTGAACCGTACCGTCGTGCCCGGGTGCGCGGCCTCGAAGGTCTTGCCCAGCTCGGTGAACGTGCCGGTCAGCGACGCGGCGGCCAGCACCGTCAACGTCGTGGCCCCACCCCCGGAAGAGGCGGCGGTGGAGGCCGGACCGCCGGAGCCGCACCCCGACAAGGCGGCGGCCAGGGTGAGGGCGAGGGGGGCCGTGACGGCCCACCGGGAAACACGCCTGAACAACAAGGGCTCCTTACCGGCTCACCGAGCGGACCCGAAACGTCGTCGTGACCAATCACGCCATCTTCGCATATTCAGGCCTCAACGGGCAGTCTCCATGGCAACACGGAAACCTTCTGCTGTTCTGTCATGGCATCTGCGGCTTCGAGTCGACGTTCCGCACCGGCCACGGACCCGAGGGCGCGGGCGCCCCCGGGCGGCGCCCGGCGGGTGAAGGCGCGTCGCGGAGCGGTGTAGACGGGGCGTACGCGGCGGGAGCATGCTGTGTCGTGCTTTTGCGCCAGTTGGAGTATCTGGTCGCGCTGGCCCGCGAGCGGCACTTCGCCCGCGCCGCCGCCGCCTGCCACGTCTCCCAGCCGTCCCTGTCAGCGGCGATCCGGAAACTGGAGCGCGAGCTGGACGTCCCCATCGTGCGCCGGGGCCGCCGGTTCGCCGGTCTCACCCCCGAGGGGGAGCGCGTGCTGCTGTGGGCGCACCGGATCCTCGCCGAGCGCGACGGGCTGCTCGACGACCTCTCGACGATGCGAGGCAGCCTGTCGGGCACGCTGCGAATGGGGGCCATTCCCACCGCGCTGACCGTCGCGCCGCTGCTGACCACGCCGTTCTGCGAACGCCACCCCCACGTCCGGGTGTCGCTGGAATCGCTGTCGTCGCACGAGATCACCCGGCGGCTGGCCGAGTTCGATCTCGACATCGCCATGACCTACCTGGACGGCGACAGCCTGGGAAACGTGCGGACGACGCCGCTGTACGAGGAGCGCTACCTGCTGCTGACCCCGGACGACGGCGAACTGGCCGGTCGTGCCGTGGTGCGCTGGGCCGAGGTGGCCACGCTGGCGTTGTGCCTGCTGGCACCGCAGATGCGCAACCGGCGCATCCTGGACGAGATCTTCGCCGAGGCCGGCGCCGTCGTCGTACCGGCGATCGAGACCGACACCGTCTCGGCGCTGTACGCCCACGTCGCCACCCATCGCTGGTCCAGCGTGATCGCGCACGCCTGGCTGCACATGTTCGGCGTGCCCGACGGGATGCGGGTGGTCCGGCTGGAGAGTCCGTCGCGGGCACCCCGGGTCGGCCTGGTCGTCGCCGACCGTACCCCCGAACCCGTGCTGGCGCGTGCCCTTCTCGACGCCGCCCGCGGCGTCGACATGCGCGCCGTCCTCGATCGGCTGCTGCACGGCTATCTCTCGGGACCGTCCGCACGGAAAAACGGCACATAGACACGGCACATAGACGCCGTCTATCTATTCATAGGTATTTTCGTTTTGACCTTTTATGTCAATGGCGAGGAAGGTGAAAAACAGCTGCACGAAAACCGTATGAAAAAAGACGAGGAGTAAATGTCATGGCGAAGGTGCTGTGCGTCCTGTACGACGACCCGGAGAACGGTTACCCGACCTCCTACGCCCGCGACGACCTTCCCCACATCGCGCATTACCCCGGCGGCCAGTCCCTGCCCGCTCCCCAGGGAATCGACTTCACCCCCGGTCACCTGCTCGGCAGCGTCTCCGGAGAGCTGGGTCTGCGCGCCTTCCTGGAGAGCCGAGGTCACACGCTGGTCGTCACCTCCGACAAGGACGGCGAGAACTCCGCGTTCGACCGCGAGCTCCCCGACGCCGACGTGGTCATCTCCCAGCCGTTCTGGCCCGCGTACCTCACCCCCGAGCGGCTCGCCAGGGCGGCCAACCTGAAGCTGGCCGTCACCGCGGGCATCGGCTCCGACCACGTCGACCTGGACGCGGCCATCGAGCACGACGTCACCGTGGCCGAGGTGACCTTCTGCAACAGCATCAGCGTCGCCGAGCACGTCGCGATGACGATCCTGTCCCTGGTCCGCAACTACCTGCCCTCCCACCGGCGGGTCCTGGACGGAGGCTGGAACATCGCCGACTGCGTGGCCCGCTCCTACGACCTGGAGGGCATGCACGTCGGCACCGTCGCCGCCGGACGCATCGGCCTGGCCGTGCTGCGCCGCCTCAAGCCCTTCGACGTGCACCTGCACTACACCGACCGCCACCGGCTGCCGCCGGAGGTCGAGGAGGAGCTCGGCCTCGTCTTCCACCCCACCACCGCCGACATGGTCCCCGCCTGCGACGTGGTGACCGTCAACGCGCCCCTGCACCCCGAGACCGAGGGGATGTTCGACGACGAGCTGATCGCCACCATGAAACGCGGCGCCTACCTGATCAACACCGCCCGCGCCAGGATCTGCGACCGCGACGCCGTCGTGCGCGCCCTGGAGAGCGGGCAGCTCGCCGGGTACGCCGGTGACGTGTGGTTTCCCCAGCCCGCGGGCCCCGACCACCCCTGGCGGACCATGCCCCACCACGGCATGACCCCGCACATCTCCGGTTCCTCCCTTTCCGCTCAGGCCCGCTACGCCGCGGGAACCCGCGAGATCCTGGAATCCTGGCTGGACGGCACCCCCATACGCCCGGAATACCTCATCGTCCAGGGCGGGAAGCTCGCCGGAACCGGGGCCCACTCCTACTCCGTCGCCAAGGACCACGGGTAGGCGGGGCCTGGCCGGCCCGTCGACTCGTGACGGTGAGTGGCCCTCTCCGCGAACGGGGTCTGGTCCCTCCGGGCGGCCGGGCGGCGGATTCACGTCGTCCGGTCATCGCCCAGGGTGGCGCGCACGCGCGCGACGGCCCGGAGGATCTCGTCGCGGTGCTTGGCGCTCTTGACCCACGCGGGCAGGGCCTCCACCAGCGTCCGCGACGCTCCCCGGTCCCGGCGGACCGGGGAGCCGGAGCCGTCCGGGGAGAGCCCGCGCTCGCGGTGCCGGGCGGCCACGTACCCCTCCAGCAGATCCAGATGTCGGCGGCCGTACGCCCACAGCGTCCGGCCGCAGCACGGCGACTGCAGCCACAGGGGGAGGCGGAAGTAGGGGTCCTCCGGCTCGTCGTAGCGGCCGACCCGATCGCCCTCCCAGTCACGGCCGTGCCCGCACGCCGGGCACAGCAGCCTGCGGGGTGCGAAGACGCCGCTTCCCGCGCCGTCCCGCAGGGGAGGGATCAGGGCGCGGCCGTCGCACCGGGGACAGCGGACGAGGATCTCGTCGGCCAGCAGGTCGTACCAGGACACCCCGGTGTCGCGGAACCGCTCGCTCATACCGCGACGTTAGACGACCACCACCGCCGGTCCACCGGATCCGACGGTGGGAAAGCGGTCTGATCCGGAGAAACCCGCGGGCGGTGCGTCGCCGGGCGTACGGAGGCCAGGTGAACGGGGGCCGGGCGTACGGAGGCCGGACGAAGCGGGGGCCGGGTGAACGGGGGCCGGGCGAGCGGATCGGCGTCCGAGGGAAGGGAAGGCACGGCCGGGGTGCCGGGGACCTCGCGGGGGGGAGGCCTTCACGACGGTGACCCGCCGGTGGATGATGTCATGCCGCACTATCGTGACCGTCGTGTCCACCGGATGCCGGGATGAATGGATCAGGAATGGATCTGCTGCCCTTCGCCGCGACGTACGCGGCCACGGTCGCGGGCTGGCCCGCCTCGTCGCGGGAGGTCGCGATGTGGTGCGGACGGCAAGAGTTCCCCCTGCCGGCACGGGTCGTCGACGACTGGCAGCGAGGGGAGGACGTGCGCTCCCACGTGCTCCTCGCGGACGGGGCCCTGCTCGGCTACGGGGAACTGTGGATCGACACCGAGGAGGACGAGATCGAGCTCGCCCGGATCATCGTGGCCCCCGGTGCCCGAGGCAGGGGGATCGGGCGGGAACTGGTGCGGGGGCTGGCCGCGCTGGCTAGGGACGCGGGCTACGCGAACGTCTTCATGCGCGTGCACCCGGACAACGACCGGGCACTGCGGTGCTACCGGGGCGCGGGTTTCCTGCCGGTCGACGCGCACCTGGCGGCGGAGTGGAACGTCTCCCAGCCGGTCGGCTACGTCTGGCTGCGGCACGCCGGTCCCGGGGACTCCGGCCGCTGACCCCGGCTGCCGGACAGGAGGGCCGACCGGCCCGTATTTTCCCCGTTTCCTCGTTTTCCCCGGTTCCCCTGCGTGGTGAACAGCCCGTCGGCGGATCGGGGGCCGCCCGTCGGCCTGTGCGGCGTTCCCGCGCGGGCGCGGTTCATCGGACGGTCATGACCGGGGCGAGGATCAGCCCGACGAGCGCGTCGATCAGCCCGCGCGCGGTGGCCTCCCACACGTCCCCGGGGTCGGCGGTCTCCTCCTGCAGGGCACGTTCGCGTTCGGCCAGCATGTGCACGACGAGCACGCGGCACATGTCGGCGCGCTCCTGGCGGACATTTTCCGGCATGTCGGGCAGCAGCCGGAACAGGCCCTCCAGCGCCCGGGTCATGGAGGGCGTGGCGGTCGCCTCGTCGACGACGATGCGGCGCAGGCCGGGTTCGGTGTCGGCCTGCGCGACGAAGCGCGCGTACCAGGTCGGTGCCGGCAGCGAGGCCAGGTGGTCGGTGGCGGGCCGGACCAGGCAGGAGACCCACGCACGCAGGTCGGCCGCGTCGGTGATGCCGTCCAGCATCCGCGTCCGCAGCTGTTCCATGGCGGTGCCGCGGCGGCGTACGATCTCGCGGACGAGGTCGGCCCGGGTGCCGAAGTGATAGCCGACGGCGTAATGGTTGCCCTGCCCCGCGGCCTCGCTGACCTGCCGGTTGGAGACGGCGGCGATGCCGTGTTCGGCGAACAGCCGCTCGGCGGTCGACAGGATCAGCTCGCGGGTCTCCCCGCCGCGTCCGGGTCTGGCGGCCGTACCGGCGGGCATGCTCACCATCTGAAGGGGACCTGCCGTGGGCTGCCGACGACCGGCTCTTCGCGGACGGCGGCCATGCCGCACACCACCGGTGTGCCCGCCGGCGGTCTCCCACCGGCGACCCGGACCTCCCGTGACAGGTGACGCGGCATCGGACTCCCCTCACGCATGCTCGCCCGCTCCGGTGGGGGCTCCGGCGCGGCCGGGCTCCGGAGCGGGTACTCCGGCGCAAGATCACTCACGGTATACCTCCCGAGCTGGGACGACGCTGCTTCTAAGCCGGGTGACTTAGTTTTATCTAAGCGGGTGACGTCATTAAATCAAGTGATTCGAACAGGTCGCCGAGGAGGGGGCCGGGCCGGCCACGGCCGTTTTGTTCGTGGTCACGCGTGCCAGGGCCCGTCCCGTGGCCAGGTGCTCTCCGGCCGACGATCCCGCTCGGAGCGGGCGGAGCGGGCGGGGCCGGGGGATCGGGTGATCGGCTGGCCGGGTGCCGCCCGTCGCCGGTGATGCCTCACCGACGTCCCCGGCTCGCGGGGGAGAAACGGCCCCGAGCCCAATAAGGAATGGCTCTTGGGCTCGATAAGGAGCCCTTATGGGGCGGCCGTTGCTCCAGCCTATTGCCACACCTAGCGTAAATATCAGCCGTGGTCGGATCGAGCGGAGGAGGAAATGTGAAATTCGGGATATATCCTGCCTACATCTGCGGCCAGGATGTCACCGGTGACGACGCCCGGTTTGTTCACACAATCACCGCTCGGGCCCTTATCGAGGACACCTTCCCCAGCCTGCGGCTCAAGCGTGACCTCGACCTGGGAGTCGTCGATCCGCATGAGGCGGGGGAACGTGTCGTGGGGGCGTGCGTCGTCGCCGACGAGGGCATGACGGCTCTGGCCCTCGAATCGGCCGCCCGCGCCGCTCCCGAATGGAGCCGCGTCCCGCTCACCGAGCGGATCGAGATCGGACGCCGCATCGCGGAACGGCTCCTTGAGCACCTCGACCCCCTCGTCGAGATCCTTGTCGCCGAGGGCACACCGCGCTCCGCGGCCGAAGACATGATGGGCGCGCTCCCGTTCACCAGCTGGAGCCGGGAGACCCTCGAATGGTGTGCCGAGCAGATGGAGTTCCGCCGGACGGACGGCGACCGCGAGATGATCCTGCGCCGGGTTCCCGACGGGGTCGTCTGCATCAACCCGCCCCAGAACGCCGCGGCGGTCAACGCCCTGAACGGCCTCACCGCCCTCCTGGCCGGTAACGCCGTGGTGGTGCGGGCGCCGCGCGGGGTCGCTCTCAGCTGTATGTACGCGATGCGGGAAATCGTGGCGCCGGTGCTCGAAGAGGCGGGAGCGCCGCCGGGAACGCTCAACGCCCTCTGCGGGCCGCCCATGCTCGACGCCTGGATGGCCAGCGAGCACGTCGACGACGTCCTCTACTTCGGGGGCAGCAGGAAGGGGCTTGAGTTCGAGGCCGACTGCATCGCCGCGGGCAAGAAGCCGATCCTGGAGCTCGCGGGCAACGACTGCTGCGTGGTGTGGCACGATGCCGACCTGGACGCCGCGGTGGAGACCCTCACCCAGTTCTTCATGAACTCCGGCCAGATCTGCAACGTGCCCAACCAGGTGATCGCCCATCCGGCGATCGCGGACGAGCTCATCGAGCGGCTGGTCGTGGCCACCAGAAAGATCCAGCCCGGATATCCGGACGAGGCCGGTGTGGTGCTCACCCCGGTGCTCGGGGTCGACTGGTTCTTCGGGTGCCTGGGAGAGGCGCTCGCCAAAGGCGCGAAGCTCGTCCACGGCGGCCGTCGCCTCGAAGTGGACGGATCGCCGTCCGGCACGGGGTTCTTCGTCGAGCCGAGCATCGTCCGTGTCGACGGGCTCCGAGACGCCAGGTCGCTGTCGGTGGTCCGCGACGAGACGTTCTTCCCGCTTCTGCCGGTCATCGTCCCCGAGGCCGGATCAGGGGACGACGCCCTGCTGGAGGAGGTGCTGACCTTCGTCAACACCAACGCGTACGGCCTGCGCAACTCCTTCTGGTCAACCGGGACCTCGACGATCGAGCGGTTCCTGGAGAGGGCCACCAACGGCGGCAACCTGAAGATCAATGATTCGCACAGCACCTTCCTCCCCTTCCTGCCCAACCAGGGCGGGCCCGGTCTCACCGGCGGTGCCTTCGGAGAGGCGAGCCACCCCATGCTGCGCACCACGCGTCTGCAGGGTGTCAGCGTCATCCGCCCGGCGGACTCACGGCGGGGTGACAGTGGAGAGACGGCGGACTGACAAGGAGCGCACGTCATGACGTCCCGTATTTTGAAAGCCACGGTGTCGGCAACGGCCGCCGAGGTGATCGAGCGGCTCGGCGACGAGCCGGCATTCACCGCGTACGCCCGTGACATCGTCTCCGTCTCCGACACCGGCGACGGGCTCCGCCGGTGGGTGCTGGCCTTTCGCGGCGGCACGGTGAGGTGGGTGCAGCGCAGTCAGGGGCCCGGAGGCGGCCCGCAGCCGTACCGCATCGAATTCGAGCAGGTCAGTGGGGATTTCCAGCACCTCAAGGGAGCGTGGACGAGTACGGACCTCCCTGACGGCTGTGAGGTCGTGTTCGACGTGAACTACAGCACGAGCGTTCCCCATCTCGCGGGCGCGATCGACTCGGCCGTCGGGCGGGTACTGGTCCGCAGCGCCCACCAAATCATGTTCGCCGTCGGAGGCCCGGTGCGTGTCACGGCCGGAGGCCACCACCTCCGGGACCTGCCGGAGGGCTTCGTCCCGGTAGGCATGGCGGGCGACGCGGTTCGGTGACGCCCGGGGCCTACCCGAAGAGCCCGCTACCGCCTCACTCGCGAACGGGTGCGCCACCCCTGCCGCACCGGGCCGTTCATCGCCCCGCACCGGGCCGACCCCTCCGAGCCGTCCGGCTCGTCCTGCCCGCGCGGGTGCCCTCCCTGGAGGGAGTGGCCCCACAGGCGCGCGTCCGCGCGGACGCGGATCTCGACGACCTCGCTGATGTGCCGCCCGCCGCCCCGATCTCCGGGCACCACCAGGTACGGCCCGCGCGTCGAGGTCGTCGCCGTCCGCCTGTCGGCCCCTTCCTTCAGGGGTGGCCGACGACGAGCCGCAGCGAGCCGACGAACTCCGGCTGGTCGCGCAGCACGCCGTACCTGGCGTCCCAGGCGCCGGAGGCGAGATCGTCTCTCAGGCGGTCGACGCCACGGGCCTCGTCGGCGTCGTCGACGAAGCCCCACGCCGACTGCGAGGCGCGGACCCGAGGATCCAGGAAGCGTTCCGGGCGCGCGTAGTAGGCCTCGGCGAAACCGTCGACGCAGTCGGCCGGGATCGGCACCGGGATGACCTCGCTGCTGCGGCCGATCAGGGAGCGGACGGTCTCGATGGGCGGGAACCTGCGGCGCTCGACAGCGATGATCTCGGGCACGTACTCGGCCAGCCACAGCAGGTCCAGGGCGTCGCCGTCGAAGGTGAGCACCACGACCGGCCCGGTGGCGACCCGCCGCAGCTCGCCAAGCCCCCGGGCGAGGTCCTGCCACTGGTGGACGGTGACCATGGCCATCGCGGCGTCGAACGAGTCGTCGTCGAAGGGCAGCCGCTCGGCGGTCGCGTCGATCGCCGGGACCGCACCCGCGGGACGTTGCGCCCGCATGGCCGCCGACGGCTCGACGGCCACCACGTAGCGGTCGTCCGGCTCGTAGGAGCCCGCCCCGGCGCCGACGTTGACGACGGTACGGGCCTCGCCCAGCGCGGCGTGGACATAGGCGGCGACGCGCGGGTCGGTGCGGCGCTGTACGGCGTATCCGTGGCCGTGGGTGTCGTAGTCGAAGTCTCCCGCGGGAGCGGTGGTCATCGATGTGATCCTTTCCGCGATGCGAACGCCCCCTCCGCCGAGCGTGCACGGCTTTCCGGAGCCGGGGCTCAGGAATCGGTGTAGACCCAGGGCGCACGCCCGAGGCGAGCGTCACGAGCACCCACCGAAGTCTAGAACGCGGACGATCATCACATCTCGGACGGGAAGGCGTACCTTCTTCCACTCCGGTGGACGTCATCATCGGCCTGCGCCGGGCGCGCGCCTCGAAACGGCTGTGACCTTGGCGGTAAGGGCGATGGACTGAAACACCCGGGCGGCGGCCCTTCTGGATGCCCAGGGTGAGGCCGCGGAGCCTTTCGCGCAGATAGAGCGATGCGGCCCGACGCGCCGGAGTTTTCGGATCAGTCACTCAGTGAACGCAAAAGGCCGCTCCTGATTTCTCAGGAACGGCCCTTTACCTCGGGAAAATCAACGTCGGGGTGACAGGATTTGAACCTGCGGCCTCTTCGTCCCGAACGAAGCGCGCTACCAAGCTGCGCCACACCCCGGTCACACGCCCGGTCTTGCTCGTGCTTGGAAAAGTCTAGCGGACTTCGTGGGTGCTTGCGTCGCCACGGCGGCGGGGCATCAGGGTCAGGAGACTGGCCTCGGGGTAGCAGGCGAAGCGGACCGGGGCGTAAGGGCTGGTGCCGAGACCGGCGGAGACGTGGAGGTAGGCGGAGTCGTGGCGGCTCATGCCCTTGACGCGGGCCCGGTCGATGCCGCAGTTGGTGACCAGGGCGCCGTAGAAGGGGACGCAGAGCTGGCCGCCGTGGGTGTGCCCGGCGAGCAGCAGCTGGTAGCCGTCGGCGGCGAAACGGGTCATGTTGCGGGGCTCCGGCGAGTGCATCACGCCCAGGCGCAGGTCGGCCGCCGCCGGGGCGGGGCCGGCGATCAGGTCGTAGCGGTCGAGGTTGATGTGGGAGTCGTGGATGCCGCCCACGGCCACGTCGAGATCGCCGACCTTGAGGCGGGCGGTGGTGTTGTTCATGTCGAGCCAGCCCTCGGCGGCCATGGCGGCGCCCAGCTCCTCCCAGGGGAGGGTGGGGATCTTCTGGCCGTAGTCGGCCTTGGAGGTGCGCCAGAGGTAGCGTGCGGGGTTCTTCGGCCGCGGCTCGTACATGTCGTTGGAGCCGTAGACGAACAGGCCCGGTCGTGACAGCAGGGGCTCCAGGGCATGCATGAGGGGCGTGATCGCATCGGGGTGCGAGATGGAGTCGCCGGTGTTGACCACCAGGTCGGGGTTGAGGGCTCCCAGCGAGCGCACCCAGTCGATCAGCATCCGCCTGCCGGGGGTGAGGTGCAGGTCGGACAGGTGGAGAATGCGCACAGGCCGCTGTCCGGGCTCCAGAACGGGCACGTCGAAACGGCGCAGCCGGAACGCGTTGCGCTCGATGACCGAGGCGTACGCGAGGCCGGCCAGGCCGATACCGAACAGGGACAGGGGCACCGCGGCTGCTTTCCTCACCTTCTCATCATGCCCGAGATCGGGCCCTCGAACGGAAACTCGGGATACAGCTGGGCTGGTGAGGCGGCAAGATGGACAGCATGAGCGCATTGAAGGACAAGCTGAAGGCCGATCTCACGGCCTCCATGAAGAGCAGGGACGAGATCCGCACCCGCACGATTCGCATGGCCCTCGCGGCCGTGAACGTCGAAGAGGTCTCGGGTAAGACGGCACGCGAGCTCAGCGACGACGAGGTCGTCAAGGTGCTGGCCAAGGAGGCCAAGAAGCGCCGCGAGGCTGCCGAGGCGTTCAGCGGTGCGGGCCGGGTGGAGCAGGCCCAGGCGGAGGTCGACGAGCAGGCCGTGCTGGAGGCGTACCTGCCCGCGCAGCTGTCCGACGAGGAGCTCGCCGGGCTCGTGGAGGAGGCCGTCGCCGAGAGCGGTGCGACCGGGCCGCAGGCCATGGGCCAGGTCATGAAGATCGTGAATCCGAAGGTCGCCGGACGCGCCGAGGGCGGTCGCGTCGCGCAGGCCGTACGGGCCCGCCTGGCGTCCTCCTGATCCGCCTGGTCCGGGTCTCCCGACCAAGCTGAGCCGGCAAGGGCCCGGCTGCTCCGGGTCTCCTGATCGGGCTGAAGCTGACAGAGCTCGGCCGTCCGGTTCTCCCGATCGGACCGAGGTTGACAGAGCCTGCCTGATTCGGGCCTCCCGATCGGGCTGAAGCCGGCAAGAACCCGGCCGGTCCGGGAACGAGTGCGAGGCCGCGCCGGCGCTACCGGCCCGCCCCGTTGGGACGCGCGGCCCCCGGTGCGGGGGCCCGTACGGCGAGAGCCCTCCTTACCGGACCTTCGAGAGGTCCGGTAAGGAGGGCTCCGGCGTTCCTGGGGCTCCGGTGCCGCTACGGGACGGCCGGGGCGATCGGGGCGCCACCGGCCGGCCCGAACGGGGCGCCGCCGTTGACTTCCCGGTTGTCGTCGCCGCGGTCCGGCCCGAAGGGGCCGTCACCGTTGTCGCCGTCGTCACCCCGGCCGTCGCGGGGACCTTCGCCCTCGCGCTTCGGCGGGGGCTTGGGCGCGCACCGGCCGCCGGAGCAGCCGCCGAAGCGCTCCATGTTCACCGGGGTGAAGGGGGTCGCCTCGACGCCCTTGAGCGCGCCGAGCATGGAGTCCTTCCAGATCCGCCCGGAGATCGAGGCGCCGTACACGTAGTTGTAGTAGCGCCCGCCGATGGTCACGCCGGTGAGGTCGTACTTGAAGGCGCCGCGCGGGTCGCCGAGGCTCACCGCGGAGGCGAGGTCGGGGGTGAACCCGGCGAACCAGGCGGCGGTGTAGGCGTCGGTGGTGCCCGTCTTGCCCGCCGCGGGACGGCCGATGCCGCCGACCTCGGTCATCGTGCCCTTGGTGAAGACCCCGGACATGATGTGGGTGGCCGCGTCGGCGACCTCCTCGTCCAGGACCTGCTTGCACTTCGGCTTGTACGAGGTCTTCTTACCCTCGCGGTCGGTGCTCTCGGTGATCACCATCGGCCTGCAGTAGGTGCCGCGGGCGGCGACCGTCGCGTAGGCGGCGGAGACCGTCACCGGGTCCATCTCGTTGATGCCGAGCGTGAAGGTCTCGAACTCCTTCAGCGGCCTGCCGTCGGCGCGCTTGATGCCCAGGCTCTTGGCCATCTTGACCGTCTCGCAGAGGCCGACCTCCTGCTCCAGGCGCATGAAGAAGGTGTTCACCGAGCCCAAGGTGCCGGTGGTCAGGGTCTTGAAGCCGCCGCCGCCCTCGCTGGAGTTCTTGACCTCGTGGCTGGGCTCGCCGACCCCGTTGCCCTTGCAGTCGCGGAACGCGCCGTTGCTGGGCGCCCGGTAGCCGGAACCGGTGCCGAAGCCGTCGCCCAGCTTCATGCCCTGGTCCAGGGCGGTCAGCAGGGTGAAGGGCTTGAACGTGGAGCCCGCCTGGAAGCCCGCTCCGCCGCCGTGCGCCCTGTCGCCGACGAGGTTGTAGCTGATCTCGTTCTTCTTCTTGTTCCTGCCGAACTTGCGGCTGGCGGCCATCGCCTTGACCGCTCCGGTGCCGGGGACGATCATCGCCTGCGAGGCGACCGGCTTGTCGCTGGTCTTGACGTACTCCTTGATCGCCTGCTCCGCGGCCTTCTGCGCCTTCGGGTCGAGCGTCGTCTTGATGACCAGGCCGCCCCGCTGCAGCAGCCTCTCGCGCTGCTTGCGGGTCTTGCCGAAGTCCTCGTTCGTCGCGATCTCCTGCCGCACGTAGAGGCAGAAGTACGGGTAGGGGCTCTCCTCGCAGCCGCCGGGAGCCTCGATGTTCTTGAAGCCGAGCTTCTTCTTCTTGGCCTCCTCGGCCTCCTGCGGCGTGATCTTTCCGAGCTCGGCCATCCGGTACAGCACGGTGTTGCGCCGATCCACCAGCCGGTCGCGGGCGGCCTTGCCCGCGCCGGGGTCGGTCACGCTCGGGTTCTGCACGGCTCCGGCGAGGGTGGCCGCCTCCCACAGGGTGAGCTTCGAGGCCGGCTTGTTGAAGAAGCGCCTGGCCGCGGCCTGGATGCCGTAGGCGCCCGCACCGTAGTAGGAGATGTTCAGGTAGCGCTCAAGGATCTCCGACTTGGTGTACTTCTCCTCGATGGCCAGCGCGTAGCGCAGCTCGTTCAGCTTCCGGGGGAAGGTCGGCGCGATCGCGGCGTCCTGCTCCTCTTTGGTCTCCGCGGCGTTGAGGAGCACGAGCTTGACGTACTGCTGCGTGATGGAGGAACCACCCTGGACGACCCCGCCGCCCGAGACGTTCTTCACGGCCGCGCGGAAGGTGCCCTCCAGGTCGATCGCCCCGTGCTCGTAGAACCGGTAGTCCTCGATCGCCACGATCGCCGTCTTCATGACGTCGGCGACCTCGTCCAGCTTCACCGACTCGCGGTTCTCGAAGTAGAACTGGGCGAACTGCTTGCCGTCGGCGTCGAGCAGGGTGGTCTTCTCCGCGAGCGGGGGCTCCTTGAGCTCTTCGGGGAGAAGACGCAGCTCGTTCGTCGCCGCGTTCACGGTCATCCCCGCGCCACCCACCGCCGGAAGCGCCACGGCGGCGACAAGCACGCCCGTGACAGCCGCCGCGCCGAGCAACTTCAGCACATTACCGGCCGCGCCGATCACAGACCCCTGGTCTTTGCCTTGAGCTTGCACGAGTCCAAGGGTACGTCGGACGGATGGCCGAAACGGTAACGGAACGCCATCTTAGCTTGGGTTTGTCCCGTATCTCGGGCAGGTGACTAGTCATTCCCGGCCAGATGGCCGTGGATGACCATGTGAGAATTTGGTCCCGCCGGGGTCTGTCGGCCCGAACGTCTGGTTGCGTACGTTCTCTTTCTGCAGCAATTGAATACCGAGGCCTGACGCCCGCGCCCGTCGGCCCAAGTCACGACTGACCACCTAAAGGGGAGTGGGGTCGAATGTGGATCACGGATTGGACCTCCCGTGCGGCCTGTAAGGGTGCGGATCCTGACGCTTTGTTCGTTCAGGGTGCTGCCCAGAACCGAGCGAAGCTGATCTGCCGAGGATGCCCGGTCCGGACCGAGTGCCTCGCCGATGCGCTGGACAATCGCATCGAGTTCGGGGTGTGGGGCGGGATGACCGAGCGCGAACGCCGAGCGCTGTTGCGTCGGCGACCGGATGTCGACTCCTGGCGGGACCTGCTGGAGTTGGCCAAAGAAGAGTACGAGCGGACTAACGAGCTGATCGCCGGCTGAGTTCGCGCCGATCCCGTACGGCTGGCGCCGGGCGCCAGCCGTACACGCATGTCACGGGCCGGTGAACGCGTGCCGTCGGCGCGTTCCCGACCCGGCCACATCTGCCCGATCTTCTCGCGCCCGCCCGGAGGCAGCCCTCACAGGCGGGCCCGGGTCTTGGCCGATGCCGCCGTACGGCTAGCGGGCGGCCAGGAGGTGACCCACCTCGCGCAGGCCCTCCAGGTCGTGCACGTCCTCCGCCATGGCGGGGACCCGCGCGACGGGCACCGTGGGATGGGCCGAGACGAAGTGCTCCTCCTCGCGTTGCTCGCGGGCGGCCAGTTGCATCCGACCGGCGTGCAGCCGCAGCACGGCGGAGGTGAGCTCGTGCTCGCCGCGCGACTCCAGGTCCTCGGCGGCGGCGGTGCTCCGCGCCCCGGACAGCATGGACGCGGGCGAGCGGTGCACCCGGTTGACCACGAGACCCGCCAGGGGCATGCGCTCCTCGGCCAGCCTCTCCACGAAGTAGGACGCCTCGCGCATCGCGTCGCGCTCGGGCGAGGCCACGACGACGAACGCCGTCCCCGGGGCCTGCAGGAGCCGGTAGGTCTGCTCCGCCCGCGCCCTGAAACCGCCGAAGACGGCGTCCAGCGCGGACACGAACGTCTGCAGGTCCTTGAGCACCTGCGCGCCCAGCAGCTTGGTCAGCGCTCCGGCGACGATGCCGAAACCCGCGTTGAACAGCTTGAACGCGCTGCGCCCCCCGGCCTTGGCGGGAAGCATGAGCAGCCGGATGAGCTTGCCGTCGAGGAAGCGGCCGAGCCGCTCGGGAGCGTCGAGGAAGTCGAGCGCGGAACGGGACGGCGGGGTGTCGACGATGATCAGATCCCATTCGTCCGACCGCCTGAGCTGGCCCAGCTTCTCCATCGCCATGTACTCCTGGGTGCCGGAGAAACTGGACGACAGGGACTGGTAGAAGGGGTTCGTCAGGATCTGGCGGGCTCGCTCGGGGTCGGCGTGCGCCTCGATGATCTCGTCGAAGGTCCGCTTCATGTCGAGCATCATGGCGTGCAGGCGGCCCTCCCCCTCGACGCCCATGACGGGCCTGGGGGTGTTGTCGAGTTCGGTGAGCCCCATCGACTGCGCCAGCCGCCGCGCGGGGTCGACCGTGAGCACCACGGCGGAGCGGCCGCGCTCGGCGGCGCGCAGCCCCAGCGCCGCGGCGGTGGTGGTCTTCCCGACACCGCCGGAGCCGCAGCACACGACTATCCGGGTGTTCGGGTCGTCGATGATCGCGTCGAGGTCGAGAAACGGGGGGGTCTTCACGCTGCTCCCTGGGTGCGGATCGATTCCGCCAGCTCGTACAGCCCCGACAGGTCCACCCCGTCGGCCAGCAGCGGCAGGTCGTAACGGGGGCGGGCGGCCTTGTCCAGCGCCAGCCCCTCGTGCCGTTCCAGCTCGGTGCGGCGGGCGTGCTCGGCGATCTCCTCGGTCAGGGCCTCGGCCACCGCGACCGCGGCGGAGCCGCCGTCGGTGAGTCCCGCGGCCTTGAGACCGAGCACCAGCTCGGCCGGGTCGAACCTGTCCTCGGCGGCGGCGTTCAGGACGGGGGCGGGAAGCATCGCCTCGCGGATCATGTTGACGAAGATCCCGCCGGGCGGGAGCCCGGCGGCGCGAAGCTCACGCAGGCCGTCCAGGGTCTCCTGGACGGGCATCTCCTCCAGGAGCGTGACGAAGTGCACGGCGGTCTCGGGGGAGGACACGACACCGTTCACCAGGTCGGCGTGGTTCTTGATCGGGCCGACCCTGGCCAGCCCCGCGACCTCGTTGGTGACCTTGAGGAAACGCGCGATCCTGCCGGTCGGCGGCGCGTCCAGCACGACCGCGTCGTAGATCCTCTTGCCGTCCTTGCCCTTGCGCCGGACGGCCTCGCTCGTCTTGCCGGTGACCAGAACGTCGCGGAAGCCGGGGGCGATGGTGGTGGCGAAGTCGACGACGCCGATCTTGCTGAGCGCCCTGCCCGCCCTGCGCATGCCGTAGAACATCTCCAGATATTCGAGCATGGCCTCCTCGGGGTCGATGGCCAGCGCGTAGACGTCCCCGCCGTCGGGCGCGACGGCGATCTTCCGCTCCTCGTACGGCAGCGGTGGCAGGTCGAAGACGCGGGAGATCCCCTGGCGGCCCTCGACCTCGACCAGCAGGACCTTTCTGCCACCCGCCGCGAGGGCGAGCGCGAGTGCGGCGGCCACCGTCGTCTTGCCGGTGCCGCCCTTGCCGGTGACGACGTGAAGGCGTACGCCGTCCCAATCGGTGTCGCGAGCTCTCACCCTTCGAAGGCTACCCAACGGGTACTTGACAACTCCTCGGCGCCTTCCCCTGGAGATCGCGCACCGGCACCGCTCCCCGGCGGGCGGGGGGTGGGCACGCCCGGTCACGGGCGTCCGTCCGAAGGGCGGCCGGGGCGCCTCCGCCGGGTGTCCCTGTCGCCGATCGCCCTGTTCAGCGGGGCTGCGGGGGCCGTACGCGCCGGAGACGGACCCGCGGGGGGCCCGGCGCGCGCTCCGGAGAGCCGTACGTGACCGTCTCACTAATCGATCGCATGCGGAAAGTAAATATGCAGATTCTCACAGTGAACCGTCCTGGATCATCCTGAATCGTCCGCCGATTCGTCTGATCGTCGGCTCGTTGGTGGCGGTGAGGAATCATGCCGGTATCCGCTCCGGGATCGCGCCGGGAATCATCACGCCGGGATCGCGCCGGGGCCGCGTGGGGCCGTCCGGGGTCGTTCTGGAGCCGCGTGGGAGACAGGCCGGGCGTCCGAGGGCTCGTGGTGGGCCGCTTGGCGGGGGCGGTCTCGCTAATGTGTCCCGCATGACGAAATGGGAGTACTCGACGGTGCCGCTGCTGGTCCACGCGACGAAGCAGATTCTCGACAACTGGGGTCAGGACGGCTGGGAGCTCGTCCAGGTCGTGCCGGGTCCCAACCCCGAGCAGCTGGTCGCCTACCTGAAGCGGCCCAGGCAGTGACGGCCGAGAAGAGACTGGCGGAGCTCGGCCTGACCCTGCCGGAGGTGGTGCCGCCGCTGGCGGCGTACGTCCCGGCGGTGCGTTCCGGCAACTACGTCTACACCTCGGGACAGCTCCCGATCGTGGACGGCAAGCTGGTGGCCACCGGGAAGGTCGGCGCCGAGGTGGACGCCGAGGACGCCTACGGGCTCGCGAAGGTGTGCGCGCTCAACGCCCTCGCTGCGGTGGCCTCGACGGCCGGAGGATTGTGGAACATCGTCCGGATCGTCAAGGTGGTCGGCTTCGTGGCCAGCGCTCCGGACTTCACCGGTCAGCCGCGGGTCCTCAACGGCGCCAGCGAGCTGTTCGCCGCGGTGCTCGGTGACGCGGGCAAGCACGCCCGCAGCGCGGTCGGCGTCGCCGTCCTGCCGCTGGACGCGCCGGTCGAGGTCGAGGTGATCGCCGAGGTCCGCTGAGGTCGCCCGGGTGCCCAGGGCCCAGAGGGCCGAGGTCGCCCGGGTATCCGGGGATCGCGGGAAAGGCCCCTGACGGCCGGTGAGGTCCGCCGACGGCGAGTGAGCCTCCCGGGGGCGGGTGAGGCTCATCGGGGCCGTACGGGCGCCCGTGGGAGCCCGCCGGGAGGGTCGTACGGCGCGTGGGGCCCACCGGGACCGCGCGGCGCCGTAGGAGCCCACCGGGACCGCATAGCCGTAGGAGCCCGCCGGGGCCGCACGGCCGTAGGAGCCCGCCGGGACCGCACGAGCGCCTGGCCCGCTCGTGCCGTGAGGTGTCGGTGTGGACCCGCGATTGTCCGGGGCGGTGCCGTGCCACATGATGGACCTGAAACCGAGTGATGTTCTGGTGGAGGGTCTCTATGGGCGGTATTCCGCTTCCCGGTGAGTTGGGCGAGCGTGCACGCGACATCCTGGCCGGGCGGCTCGCCCCCGTCCCGGCCCGGGACGCCGCCACCGTGGTCGTCCTCCGCGAGGACGCCGGCGGCCTGGAGGTCTACCTGCTGCGGCGCAAGGCGAGCATGGCCTTCGCCGCGGGCGCCTACGTCTTTCCCGGCGGGTCGGTCGACCCGCGCGACACCGACCAGGTGATCACCTGGGCCGGTCCCTCGCCCGCCGCCTGGGGTGAGATCTTCCGCGCGGACGAGCGGACCGCCCGGGGCCTGGTGTGCGCCGCGGTGCGGGAGACGTTCGAGGAGTCGGGGGTGTTGCTGGCCGGGCCGTCCGCGGAGTCGGTCGTCTCTGACACCACCGGCGACGACTGGGAAACCGACCGGCTCGCCCTGATCGGCAAGACCCTGTCCTTCGCCGACTTCCTCGGCAGGCGCGGCCTGGTCCTCCGCTCCGACCTGCTCCGGCCCTGGGCGCACTGGATCACCCCCGAGGTCGAGACCAGGCGCTTCGACACCCGGTTCTTCGTCGCGGCGCTCCCACCAGGCCAGCTCACCCGCGACGTCGGCGGCGAGGCCGACCAGGTCGCCTGGGTCCGGCCCGCCGACGCGCTCGACCAGGGTGGGACGGGCCAGATCTTCCTGATGCCCCCGACGCACCGCACGCTCACCGAGCTGAGCGCCTACGAGAAGGTGCCCGAGGTGCTCGCGGCCGGGCGTGAGATCGTGACCTTCATGCCGAAGATCGCCGAGGTGGACGGGGAGATGCGCATCGTGCTCGACGACGACTACCGGTTCGGCGCGCGGTGAGCGGGCTGCGGATCCCCCTGGAGGGACCCGACGGGGCCGGTACGGACCACGCGCTCAACCTCCTCGCCCCGAACCCCTCCGAGATGACCCTGGACGGCACCAACACCTGGGTGATCGGCCGTGGGGAGGAGGTGCTGGTCGTCGACCCCGGGCCGGACGACGACAAGCACCTCGCGCGGGTCGCGGAGCACCTGGAGGGCCGCCGGGTCGCCGCGATCCTGCTCACCCACGGCCACCACGACCACAGCGGCGGCGCCGCGACGTTCGCCGGGCTGGTCGGCGCGCCCGTCAGGGCCCTGGACCCCGCGCACCGGCTGGGCGAGGAGGGGCTCGGCGACGGTGACGTGCTCACGGCCGGGGACCTGGAGGTGCACGTCGTGGGCACGCCCGGTCATTCGTTCGACTCGCTCTGCTTCTGGCTGCCACGGGACCGGGCGATCCTCACCGGAGACACGGTGCTCGGCCGCGGTACCACCGTGATCGCCCCGGACGGCGACCTGGCCGACTATCTACGCTCCCTCGATCTGCTCCGGGCGAGGGCCGAGCGGGTCGGCGCCGAGGCTCTGCTGCCCGGCCACGGTCCGGTGCTGCCCGACCCGATCGGCGCCCTCGACGGCTACATCGCGCACCGGCGGCGGAGACTGGACCAGATCCGGGAGGCCCGGCGCGGAGGGGCGGCGACGCCCCGGGAGATCGTCGAGATCGTCTACGCGGACGTGGACAGGTCGCTCTGGCCCGCCGCCGAGATGTCGGTCCGCGCGCAGCTCGCCTATCTCGACGGGTAGACCCGCCTCCGGGCGGCCCGCTCCCCGAAGGGGCCGCCCTCGGAACGGTCCTTTTCCGGGTGGTCCGTCCCCCCGGGTTTCCGGGCGATCCGTCCCCGTGGGTTTTTGGGCCTTCCCGGGCTCTCGCGGGTCAGCGCGAGCGGTTGTGCAGCCGCTCCAGGTCCATGATGACCACGGCCTTGGCCTCGATGCGCAGCCAGCCTCGCTGGGCGAAGTCGGCCAGCGCCTTGTTCACGGTCTCCCGAGAGGCCCCGACCAGCTGGGCCAGCTCCTCCTGGGTGAGGTCGTGGTGGACCCGCACGCCGTCGTCGATCCGCTGGCCGAAGCGCTCGGCCAGGTCGAGCAGGGCCTTGGCCACCCGGCCCGGCACGTCGGTGAAGACGAGGTCGGCCAGCACGTCGTTCGTACGGCGGAGGCGTTGGGCCAGGGCCCGCAGCAGATGGAGGGCGACCTCGGGGCGGCCGGTCAGCCAGGGCCGCAGGTCGTCGTGTCCGAGCCCGGCCAGGAGGACGTCGGTCAGCGCGGTGGCCGACGCCGTACGGGGACGGGGGTCGAACAGGGACAGTTCGCCGAACATCTCGCTCGGACCGAGCACACTGAGCAGGTTCTCCCGGCCGTCTGGCGAGGTACGGGAGAGTTTGATCTTGCCTTCGAGCACCACGTAGAGGCGGTCTCCGGTCTCGTTCTCACTGAAGAGGGTCTGCCCCTTGGACAGCTCCACCTCGGAGATGCTCGTGCGCAGCGCGGCGGCGCTCTCACGGTCGAGCGCGGCGAACAGAGGGGCCTTGCCCAGCACGTCGTCGGAGTTCACAGTGCCTCCTGTTTCACGGCTCACGCAGTCATTGTGACCCATCCCACCGCGCCACTCTCCGGGGGGCCTTGAGCGTAGGCTGTCGGAGTGCTTCGCAACGTCAGCCCCGGTGGTGAATCCCAGCTTGCCCTGGTCCGTCGAGCTCGTCGAATGGACCGGGTTCTGGCGGAAACCTATCCCGACGCCCACTGCGAGCTCGACTTCCGCGATCCCCTCGAACTGCTGGTCGCGACGATCCTGTCCGCGCAGTGCACGGACAAAAGGGTTAATACAGTTACTCCTACCCTTTTTGCAAAATATCCCACAGCGGAAGACTACGCCGGTGCCGATCGGGCCGAGATGGAGGGGATCATCCGGCCCACCGGCTTCTTCCGCGCCAAGACCAACAGCATCGTCGGCATGGCCCAGGCCCTGTGCGAGCACCACGGCGGCGAGGTCCCCGGGAGGCTCAAGGATCTGGTGGCCCTGCCGGGAGTCGGGCGAAAAACAGCCAACGTCGTGCTCGGAAACGCCTTCGGGGTGCCCGGCATCACCGTCGACACCCACTTCCAGCGGCTCACCCACCGCTTCCGCTGGACGTCCGAGACCGATCCGGTGAAGATCGAGCACGTCGTCGCCGGGCTCATCCCGAAGCGCGACTGGACGATGATGTCCCACCGCCTGATCTGGCACGGCCGCCGCCTCTGCCACGCCCGCAAACCGGCCTGCGGCGTCTGCCCGCTCGCCGCGCTCTGTCCCTCGTACGGCATCGGCCCCGTCGATCCGGTCCAGGCCGCCAAGCTGGCGCGTCCGGGCCCCTTCTCGTGATTTTTCCCTGACCGTCGCCGGATGACCGCCCGGCCGGTGTTCTCCCGTCTCGCGGATCCGCGGACACCGGGAAGCGCGGGGCGGGACGCCGTGTTGCAGAGAACCGGAGGTGTGCCCGTGGAAGAGGTCCCTGGGTGGTTGGAAACGCTGGCGGAGCGGGCCGCGGGGACACGGGTGCCCCCCGTGATGCGCCCTCCGGCGTCCGGAGGGCGTCCGGCGGCGGTGCTCCTGCTCTTCGGTGAGGGGCCGCTCGGCCCGGACGTGCTGCTCATCCAGCGGAGCTCACGCGGGCGCACGCACGCGGGACAGCCCGCGTTTCCCGGCGGCGGGGTGGACCCCGAGGACGACGGCCCGATCGCCGCCGCGCTGCGCGAGGCCGGGGAGGAGACCGGTCTCGATCCGGCGGGCGTCCGGGTGCTCGGGACCATGCCCGAGCTGTACGTGAGCCACAGCGACAACCGGGTGACCCCGGTGCTGGCCTGGTGGCACACCCCCTGCGTAGTGCACGCGGCCTCGCCCGACGAGGTGGAGTCGGTGGAGCGGGTCCCGGTCCGCGAGCTCGTCGACCCGGCCAACCGGATCAGGCTGCGCCACCCGAGCGGTCACCTCGGACCGGCGTTCCGGGTGCGCGGGCTGCTGGTGTGGGGGTTCACCGCCGGAGTGCTCGACGGGGTGCTCGGCGGCTCGGGTTTCGAGCTTCCCTGGGACCGGTCACGGGTCGAGGACATCCCGCCCGACGTCCTCAACCTCGCGTCCCGTTGACAGCGCGAGGCCGAGGCGGGCCCAGTCGGCGACGTCCTCGTCGGGGTCGAGAGTCAGCCGCCGCAGCGCGGCCAGGCCCGTCGGGTCGGGCGGGCTGCCCATGATGTTCGGCAGCGCGTAGGCGGCCCCGTACCTGATGCGGGGATCGTCGTGCTCGGCGAGGGCGATCACCGAGGGCAGCGCGCGGCGGTCCCTGAGGTGGCCGAAGGCGATCAGCACCGAATAGAGGACCAGGCAGTCGTCCTCCCGGACGGACAGGGCGCGGAGCACCGGCAGCGTCCGGTCGACGAAGCCGAGCCGTCCCAGAATGTCGACCCCGAGCATCCGCTCGGCGGTGGTCTCCCCCGAGCACAGCCTCCGTGCCGCCGTGAAGGTCTCCAGATCGCCACGTTCCTGCAGCTGGGTGATCGCGCGCCAGCGGGCCGCGCCCTCCTGATCTCGCTCTCGCAGCGCGGTCTCGATGAGAGACTCCACCGCCGCCGCCCCTCCGATCATCGCCATCCGGCCACGATAACCGCAGAGACCTCACAGAAGGTGTGCACGCGCGGGGCGGCGGCTGGATACCGTAAGGGAGTGAGCGGTGATCTCCTCGATCTCATCCTGATCGCCCTGATGGTGGCCTTCGCGGTGTCGGGATACCGCCAGGGGTTCATCATCGGCGCCCTGAGCTTTGTCGGTTTTGTCGGTGGTGCGCTGCTGGGCATGTTCATCGCCCCGCCCATCGCCGAAGCCGTTGTCGACGGTGAGACCGAGCGTGCCCTGCTGGCGATCGTCATCGTCTTCCTCGCCGCCACGGTCGGGCAGTTCGCGTCGTCCACGATCGGCGCGGTGGTCCGCAGCCATGTCACCTGGGAGCCCGCCAAGGTCGTCGACGCGGTCGGCGGCACCTTCGCGAGCGCCTTCTCCGTGCTGATCGTCGCGTGGCTGATCGGCTCGCTGCTGGCCTCGTCGCAGTTCACCTTGATCAGCGAGCAGATCAACAGGTCCCTGCTGCTGAGCACGGTCGACCAGACGCTGCCCAGCGCGGCCAAGGACCTGCAGAAGCCGTTCAAGAACCTCATCGACACCTCCGGCTTCCCCAAGGTGTTCGACGCCATCGGGGGCGGCCAGCTCGTCGACGTCTCGCCGCCCGACCAGAGCGTGGCCAAGGGCAACAGGCAGCTCACGCGGGCGCGCCGGGGCATCGTCAAGGTCCAGGGCGTCGCCACGAGCTGCCGCAAGCACATCGAGGGCACCGGGTTCGTCTACGCCCAGAACAAGATCATGACGAACGCGCACGTGGTCGCCGGGGTCGACCAGGGGCTGCAGGTCACCGACTACCTCAACAAGACCCACCAGGCCAAGGTCGTGCTCTACAACCCCGACCGCGACATCGCCATCCTCCACGTCACCGGGCTCAACATGCCGATCCTGCGCTTCGACGGCACCGCGGAGAAGGGCGACGACGCGATCGTCGCCGGATTCCCGCACGGTCACGGCTACACCATGAACGTGGCCCGCATCCGGGTGCAGCAGAAGGCCAAGGGCCTCAACATCTACGAGCGCAAGACCGTCGTCCGCGACGTGTACGCCATCCGCGGCCTGGTCCGCCAGGGCAATTCCGGCGGCCCGCTGCTCACCACCGACGGCAAGGTCTACGGCGTCGTCTTCGCCGCCGCCCTCGACCAGCAGGAGACCGGCTACGTGCTCACCGCCGCGGAGGTCGCGCCGGACGCCGAGGACGGCTCCAGGCTCTTCAACCAGGTCGACACCCAGGAGTGCGACCAGAACTAGCGCGTCGCCCCTCTTCGCCTTCGCCGGGATGCCCGGCCCGATCGCCCGGCATCGCCCGACGTTCCCGGCCCGCGGACCGTCCTCAGATCTTCTCCGTCGCGGCGGGGCGAGGGGTGAAGGTCAAAGAAGGGCCTCGATCCTGGCGATGGCCACCTCGGCCTCCAGGTCGTCGAGCTCGTGGGCGATCCTGGCGATCCGCTCGTACGGCATGCCGTACCGGCTGATCCGGTCGGCGCCCCGCGCGAACAGCGTGGCGGCCCCGCGCCGGTTGCCCCGCTGCAGATGGGTGAGGCCGACACAGATCTGCGCCAGTCCCTGCCACAGCTCGCGTTCCTCCTCGGGGGAGTTCTTCCAGCGGCCCTCCAGCACCTCGTGGGCGTGGAACGGCCGCCCCTCGCCGAGCAGGCGCCGTGCCTCGGAGACGGCCTCCTCCGCGCTCGGCGCGTAGTCGTCGGGGATGCGCTCCACGCCCTCGGCACCGTGGGGCAGCGGACGCCCGAACGCGTCGCGGGGACGCCGGCTGCGCGGCCTCCCGTCGGGATCCCGGTCGCGCCCGTTCACCGGTCGGGCTCCGGGTCGGACAGCCAGGCGACGAGCTCGGCGTCGAACTCCTCGGGCCGCTCCTCGTGCGGGAAGTGCCCGGCGCCCTCGATCAGCCGCCACCGGTAGGGGGCGGCGACGTAGCGGCCGGAGCCCTGGGCGGTGCGCGGCAGGATGTGCCCGTCGAGCGCGCCGTGCAGCTGCAGGGTCGGCACGTTGATCTGGGTACGCATGGTCCTCGCGTAGCGCCATCCGTCCGGGCGGATCTGGGAGCGGCCGAACCAGCGGTGATACTCCAGCGCGCAGTGCGAGACGTTGCGAATGCGGAACGCGTCGCGGTAGGTCTTCGCCACGTCCTCCTCAGGCCAGCCGGGACCCGACCACTGGTCGAGCAGCCGCCCCACTTTGGCGCCGGAGTTGGCGGTCAGGCGCCGCTCGGGAAGCAGCGGCAGCTGGAAGCCCAGGGCGTAGCGGGCCGCTCTGAGCTGGCCGAAGGGCTCGGTGAGCAGCGTGGTGCGCAGACGGCGGGGGTGCGGCGCCGAGACCGGGACCAGCCGCAGGACCGCCTTGGGATCCGTCACGGCCATGGTCCAGGCGAGCAGCCCGCCCCAGTCGTGGCCGACGACGATCGCGGCGGTCTCGCCCAGCGCCCGGATCAGCCCGGCCGCGTCGGCGGCCAGGGTGTGCAGGTCGTAGCCGCGCGGAGGCTTGTCGCTGGCCCCGTAGCCCCGCAGGTCGACGGCGACGGTGCGATAGCCCGCCGCCGGAAGCGAGACGAGCTGGTTGCGCCAGCTCCACCAGAACTGCGGGAAGCCGTGGAGCAGCAGCACGAGAGGGCCCGTACCGGCCTCCACGACGTGGAAGCGGGTACCGCCGGCGTGGACGGAACGGTGGGTCCACGGGCCCTCGACCCTGACCAGGGACTCGTCTGGCCTGCTCACTGGCCTGGTCTCACCGGGTCGCGATGGCCGCCCGTCTGACCGGCCGTGACCGGAGCCGCGCCGAGGGCGGGGTCGTGCTCGCCGCTCTTGATGGTCTTGAGCGAGCGCAGTGTCCGCTTCATCCCGGTCAGACCCTTGAGCCGCCGTATGCCGATGAAGACCAGCAGCCCGGCCACGATCAGGTAGAACACGGTGACGACCAGGAAAGCGGCCCAGGTCCACATGCCCGCGGCGACCAGGCCGTAGGCGATCGCGAACGAGGCGAGGATCAGGCACAGGTGGGCCATGAACGCCGCGGCACCGAAGAGGCCCGCCGCCGTGCCGACCCGTTTGGCGTCGAACCTGAACTCGGCCTTGGCCAGTTCGATCTCGGCGCGGACCAGGGTGGATATGTGGTCGCTGGCGGCGGCGACCAGCGCGCCCAGTGACTCCTCCTGTGGTTCCGCGGGCGGGATGTGTGTCATGGACGATCTCCTATCGAGGGCCTTTGTCGAACATCATGCTGCGCGTCGAGGCGGTCGCGCACGCACACCCGCAGCGGAATCGTCGCCGGAACCGGCGCCGCGAGCACGCCGGTGGTCATCGCGTACGTGTCATCAAATACCTGCGTCGTCAAGACTTCAGACTTTAGTCCCGGGGCGGAAGAGAGGCGTGGGACTGCCCCGGTTTGGTGAGGTCCCGGCGCTCCGGTGGTGAGAACCTGGCCGCCGGGTGAGATGTGATGCCCGTACGGGACCGTCGGGCTCTGGGTCTGGACGGCGACCCCCGGTGGGTGAGGGCGGGGATTTCCCGGCTCCGGCGGCCTTCGGCCATGAAGAGGATGTCAACGGGCCGAGGGCTACCCCGGCGGCGGCCCGGCGAACATCGCCGGATCGGCGGAAACGGTCCCCTGACTGGAAATCTCCGTTACCGGAGACACGCCGGAGGCATCGCCGCGGGTGTCCTCGGAGGCATCCGGAGACGTCGACCGGCGAGCCGCCGGGAAGCCGTTGAGCCGCCGCCGGGGCCCCAGCCTCCGGGAGAACCACCGCGGAGGTCACGAGAGCTCCCGTGAGCTCGTGGGGGAGCTCTCGGGAGGCTTTCCGGAGGGCTTTTCACGGGGACCCGGTGTGCCCAGGAGGCTCGGTCTCCGTGGGTGGGCCGCGTTTCCGGCCCACCCGGGTGTCCCCGCTTCGCTCAGTCTTCGCTCTTGGCGCTGGGCAGCTTCTCCGAGATGAGGTTCATCACCGTGCTGTCGGCCAGGGTGGTGACGTCGCCGACGCTGCGGTTCTCCGCCACGTCACGCAGGAGACGCCGCATGATCTTGCCGGAGCGGGTCTTGGGCAGCTCGGGGACCACGAGGATCTGGCGCGGCTTCGCGATCGGGCCCAGCGCCTTGGACACGTGGGCGCGCAGTTCGGCCGCGATGTCCGCGCCCTCCTCGGCGTTGCCGCGCAGGATCACGAACGACACGATGGCCTGCCCGGTCACCGGGTCGGTCGCGCCGACCACGGCCGCCTCGGCGACCTTCGGGTGGGAGACCAGCGCCGACTCGACCTCGGTGGTGGAGATGTTGTGCCCGGAGACGAGCATGACGTCGTCCACCCGGCCGAGCAGCCAGATGTCACCGTCCTGGTCCCTCTTGGCGCCGTCTCCGGCGAAGTACATGCCTTCGAAGCGGGACCAGTAGGTGTCGATGTAGCGCTGGTCGTCGCCCCAGATCGTGCGGAGCATCGACGGCCACGGGTCGCGGATCGCGAGGTAGCCGCCACCGCCGTTGCCCACGCTCCGGCCCTGGTCGTCGACCACGTCGGCGGTGATGCCCGGCAGTGGGCGCATGGCCGCGCCGGGCTTGCCCTCGGTGACGCCGGGCAGCGGGCTGATCATGACGGCGCCGGTCTCGGTCTGCCACCAGGTGTCGACCACCGGGGTACGGTTGCCGCCGATGTGCTCGCGGTACCAGATGTACGCCTCGGGGTTGATCGGCTCGCCGACGCTGCCCAGGATCCGCAGGGACGACAAGTCGTACTTGGCGGGGATGTCGTCCCCCCACTTCATGAACGTACGGATGGCCGTCGGAGCCGTGTAGAGCAGCGTGACCCCGTACTTCTGCACGATCTCCCAGAACCGGCCGCGGTGCGGGGTGTCCGGGGTGCCCTCGTAGATCACGCTGGTCGCGCCGTTGGCGAGGGGACCGTACACGATGTAGGAGTGGCCGGTCACCCAGCCGATGTCGGCGGTGCACCAGTAGATGTCGGTGTCGGGCTTGAGGTCGAACACCGCGTTGTGGGTGTAGGCGGTCTGGGTGAGGTAGCCGCCGGTGGTGTGCAGGATGCCCTTGGGCCTGCCGGTCGTCCCGCTGGTGTAGAGGATGTAGAGGGGGTCCTCGGCGTCGTTCGGCACCGCCTCGTGGACGTCGGACTGCCGGTCCACGACGTCGTGCCACCAGACGTCCTTGTCGGTCTGGTCGACGTCCTGGCCGGTCCGCCTCACGACGAGGACGTGCTCGATGCCGGGGCACTCCTTGACCGCCTCGTCCACGGTCGGCTTGAGCGCGCTGGGCGCGCCGCGGCGGTAGCCGCCGTCGGCGGTGACCACGAGCTTGGCGTCCGCGTCCAGGATCCGGCCGCTGAGCGCGGTCGCGGAGAACCCGCCGAACACCACCGAGTGAACCGCTCCGATGCGGGCGCAGGCCAGCATCGTGATCGGCAGCTCGGGGATCATCGGCATGTAGATCGCGACCCGGTCACCCTTGCCGACGCCCAGCTCCTGGAGCGCGTTGGCGGTCTTGGAGACCTCACGCAGCAGGTCGGCGTAGGTCAGCGTGCGGCTGTCACCCTCCGGCTCGCCCTCCCAGTGGTAGGCGACCTTGTCGCCGCGGCCCGCCTCCACGTGGCGGTCCACGCAGTTGTAGGCGATGTTGATCTCGCCGCCGACGAACCACTTGGCGAAGGGCGGGTTCCACTCAAGGGTGGTGTCCCAGCGCTTCGACCAGGTCAGCCGGTCAGCCTGCTTCTCCCAGAAGGCGAGGCGGTCCCGCTCGGCCTCCGCGTAGGCGTCGGCGGTCACGTTCGCGGCCGCGGCCAGGTCGGCAGGAGGTGCGAACCGCCGGGTCTCGTGCAGCAGGTTCGACAGCGTCTCCTGGGTCTCACGCGACTCGGAACCAGGGGTCTCCGGGGCCACTACGCACTCCTCACGTACTGCTATCGACTGGTCGTGTCCCACTTCACCAGGCCACCCGTGTCCGCCACAAGAGGTCTAGACAGGTCTGTACCAATCGGTGATGGGAGGCCGTAGGCATTCAAAACGCCTTAAATCTGGGGAGAACGACCATCGAAACGTTGTGTTTTCGACACCGTAGGAATGTAGACGGCGTTATTCAACGTGCATTATCGGGGTGGTGCGCCGGACGGTGTCATGCGCTCGGTGAACGGTTCGCCCGCCGTTTCCGGGGGTGGCTTCCGGGAGGGCCTCCCGAGGGCGGTCTTCTGCGCCGGTCTGCTGCGTCGCTCTCCCACGGCCGGTTTCCCGAGGGAGGGCTCCCCGGAGAGCCAGGGCGGCCGGGGTGCCTCGCGGCCTGGCCGAAGTCTCACCGAGCGGTCCCGATAGGGTCGGGCAGCGTGAGCGACCCATTGGCTGTCATCGCGGAAATGCCCGGAGTATCCGAGGCGGTCACCGACGCGCGCAAGGCCGTAGACAGGCTCTACGGGCACCGGGTGCTACGGCGTAAGAGCCCGGAGGTGTCGGCCAGGTCCGCGCTGCGCGGTGCCCGCGCGTCGGCCGCCCTGGAGGGCGTGGACGTACCCCTCGACGCCATCCCCGAGATCACCGATCCCGTGGTGCAGGGCGCGTTGCGGGTCTCGGCCGAGGTGGGGCGGCTCGGCGCGACCTGGCGCGCGGCGCCTCGCCAGGTGCTGGCCAGGCTGCACACGCTCGCCGCCTCGGGGCTCCTCACCGGGGAGGGCGGAGGCGCCGGCGACCTCGGACGTCCCAGGGCCACCGCCGGGGCGCCCGACCCGCTCGGCCTGGGGGCCGCCCCCGGACCGCAGGAGACGGTGGCACGGGTGGACGGACTGGTCGAGCTGGTGACGGCCTCCTCGAAGGCCCCCGCGCTGGTGCTCGCCGCCATCGTGCACGCGGAACTGGCCGTGCTGCGCCCGTTCGGGACGGCGGATGGGGTGGTCGCGCGGGCGGCGGAGCGGCTGACGCTGGTGGAGTTCGGCCTGGACCCCAAGTCGCTGGTGGCCGTCGAGGTGGGCCACCTCGAACTCGGCCCGGCGTACGGGGAGGGGCTGCGGTCGTATCTGAGCGGCACCCCCGAAGGCGTCGCCACGTGGGTGCGGCACTGCGCGTCGGCGGTCACGCTGGGGGTGCGCGAGGCCACGGCGATCTGCGAGGCCATGCAACGCGGCTGACCTCGGGCGGGCGGTGTCCGATCGCCCTGGTCGGCGGGGGCTCGGGGTGTGGGTGTCCGTCGTGGCGTGTCCGTCACGGGGATCTTGTGGTGTGTCGGTCACGGGGGATGTTGTGGTGTGTCGGTCACGGGGATGGGGTCACCGTCTGCGGCGGTCGAGGGTGGCTGGTCGCGTCGCGGACGACCGGCGGCCCGGTGGCGGATCGTACGAGTCGTACGAGACCGTTCGGGTGAGAGAACGCTTGCGCGCGTCCCGCGCCCGTTCCTGTCCGCGTGCTCGTATACCTCGTGTTCACGTCCTTGACCTGCCCGTACCCGTCAGCGTGCTCGTACGCCCGTCTGCTCGTACGTCTCGCGGATCGCGTCCTTGGCGTGATCGTGCATATCGGCGTGATCGTGCCTTCGGCCCGCTCGCGCACCTACTCGTCCGTGCCCCTGAGTGACGGACGACCGCATGTTCGACTACCGATGGTCACTGATTACGGACATGCCGAGAAGCCGTCCTGACGCACCGACGGCGCCCCTGGTGTGGGGCGCCGTCGCTGGCACGTCCCAACCGAGTTACCAAGCGTGCACCTGATATTCGCTGAAGCGGGACAAGCCCGCTACAGCGCGCCTCCCGCGGCTGACGGCGCGTGGGTACTCGGCGGCCGTGCCCGGACAAGTGGTCCGTAAAACCTTTGTACGTCCGATCCGCGCTGATGGGAAGCCCTGGGAGCAAGACCTTTACGGATCGGGGGACATTAATGGGCGAATCCCCTCTTATGACGATTTATGCTTCGCGAGGCCCGGTTGGTGTGGTGTCCGGCGGGCGCCCCGGCGCCCCGACGGCGATCACTGAGCGTCACCGTCGTTCGCCCGTGTGTGGAGCGCGCCTCGCCGGGGCCGTATCCGGAGACTGGACCGTTACATTAAAAAAACTAGTGGGAATCGGGGATTACTCCTCGACGAAACTTGAGTTGATCGGGCAGCATGAGGAGGTATCTCCCCAAACCGGAGTAACTGCGCATGGGTTGCATCGCAATCCTCTTGCCATGTTCCGGTCAGCTGTTGAAAGCTTTCTTCTGAAACGGGACCGGCTCTACCCCCCCAGAGCCGGACCGGTTGGCGACCCCCGCTCTCCCCCCCGGCGGGGGTCGCCCTTTTTCGCGACCGCCCTCTGTCTCGGCGGCACACCTTCCTGTTCTCCGCCCGGGGCGGCGGTCTCCTCGCCGACACGTTCCTTCGGTGGCACGGATCCTCACCGGTAGGGCTCCCTCGCCGGAGGGCTTCCTCAGCGGTACGCCCCGGTGCGATGTTCACCGAGTGTGATCATGCACGGCCGGGCCTCGGTGCGTTCGGGACTTCCTGTCCTGCGTCCGATCCTTGTCTCTCGTCCGATCGCCTGGCCGGCCACCTGATCGGCCCGCCTGGCCGCTTGATCGCTTGGCCGCCTGGTCTCGTCCGGTCCAATCCGTGCTCGTCCGGCTTCTTCCGTGCCGGTGAATCCCCACGTACGGACCCGTGCGCGGACGGCACGGCCGCCGGTTTTCCACAGGCGGGGCCGTTGGCGGCCGGTTTTCCACAGTGCGGCGTTCGGTGCCCCGGGGAGGGGAGGCCGTCACGGACAGTGGGATCCCCGCACCCCAGGGAGGATCCGTGGACCGCCCGCTGGTCATCACCGAAGACCATGATCTGCTCGACGACCTGCTCCGCGTCGCCGCCGCGGCCGGGGCCGAGCTCGACGTCGCCCACGTGCCCGCGCACGCCCGGCCCTACTGGAACCGCGCCCCGCTGGTCGTCGTCGGCGGCGACGTGGCCGATGCCCTGGCCGCGACCGGCCCGCCACCTCGCCCCCGCGTCTTCCTGGCCACCCATGCCTCCGAGGATCCCGACACATGGCGCAAGTGCGTCGCGATCGGCGCCCAGGGCGTGCTGGAGTTGCCCGCCGCGGAGCGACAGCTGGTCGACGAGTTCGCCGACGCCGTCGAGCCGCCCGCGAGCCCCGGATCCGTGGTGTGCGTCACGGGCGGGCGAGGAGGAGCGGGAGCCAGCGTCCTGGCGGGTGCGCTGGCGCTGGCCGCGTCCCGGAAGCGCGTCCGCACCCTCCTCGTCGACGCCGACCCGCTCGGCGGAGGTCTTGACCTCCTGCTCGGCCAGGAGGAGTCCGACGGAGCGCGCTGGTCCGACCTGGTCGCCCGTGAGGGCAGGGTCAGCCACACCGCGCTCCAGGCGGCCCTGCCGACCTTCGCCGGGCTGACGTTGCTCTCCTTCCACCGGGGCGAGGCCGACCCGATCCCGGCCGAGGCGATGCGCTCGGTCCTTGAGGCGGGCCGCAGGGGCTTCGACCTGGTGGTCGTCGACCTGCCACGCCACCTCGACCAGGCGGCGGTGGAGGCGCTCGGGCGGGCCGCCACCACCCTCCTGGTCGTCACCGCCGACGTGCGTGGCGTGCTCGCCGCGGCCCAGGTGCTCACCGGACTGCGCGGGCACACGGGTGAGGTGCGGGCCGTCGTGCGCAGCGGGGTCCTGAACGACGACGTGGTGGCGACCTCGCTCGGCATCCCGCACGGCGGCAGCCTCCCCGACCAGCCTCGTCTCGCCGCCGCACTCGACCGGGGGGACGTTCCCCCGCTCGGCCGCCGCACCTCTCTCGGACGGTTCTGCGCCGCGTTCCTGCACGAGCTGTTCGGGCCGGACGCGTGAAGCGGGCCGAGACCGCCGTGACGGTCTCGCCGGAGCTGGTGGAGGCGGTCCGCGTACGGCTGGTCCGGACGGGCGTCGAGCCCAGTGCCGCGCACGTCGCGGTCGCGCTGCGAGCCGAGCGGGCGATGCTCGGTGACGCGGAGATCCTGGCGGTGGCCCGGGTCCTGTGCGCCGATCTCATCGGGGCGGGTCCGCTGGAGCCGCTGCTGGCCGAGGCCGAGGTAACCGACGTGCTGGTGAACGGTCCGCGCGAGGTGTGGGTCGACGACGGCGGCGGGCTGCGCCTGACCTCGATCGTCTTCCCGGGCGAAGACGCTCTCCGGCGGCTCGCGCAGCGCCTCGCCTCCGCGGCGGGCAGGCGCCTCGACGACGCGTGCCCGTACGTCGACGCCCGCCTCGCCGGAGGCGTCCGGCTCCACGCCGTCCTTCCGCCCGTGGCGCCCAACGGCACCTGCCTTTCCCTGCGACTCCCGCCCCGGCGCACCTTCACCCTTCCCGACCTGGTCGAAGCGGGCGCGATCAGGGCCGACAGCGTCGCCGTCCTCACCGCGGTGATCGAGTCGAGGCTCGCCTTCCTGGTCACGGGCGGCACGGGTACGGGCAAGCCCACACCACGCAAAAGCCACACCTAGCCCGAAAAAAACGGCCCCAAGCCGAGTGCATCATCACCCGGCTGGGACCTGGATCCATCCCCTGACTAGACCAGGAGAGAATCTGTGAAGCAGCTTACCCCGCCGCCCGGTCCCGACCCTGACGACGATTTCTCGTCCCTCGCCGACGAGGCCGAGGCCTATCTGGCCTCGCAGGCCCCCGCGCCGCAGCAGGCCCCCGTAGACGGCGAAACGCGCCGGGTGCGGAAGCTCCGCGCTGAGGTGGCTGAGGCGCATCTGTTGGCCGATCTCCAGGGTGACGACCGGCCGCTGATGCTCGACTCGGTTAAGGTCCGCAGGCGCCGCCGGGCCGCCTACGAGGCCGCCCGGCTTCACGAGCTCGCTCAGGACCCGATGATGCGTGCCTGGCAGGCCTCGCAGATGCGCAAGCTGCTGGTGACCGCCGCCATGGTGTCGCTGACGCTCGCGCTCGGCTGGTCGACCGCCGGTGTCCAGGTGTTCGCCAGCGAGGGAGCCCAGGCCTGGTCCCCGGCCTGGATCTTCGCCTGGTTCGTCGAGCCGTTCCTATCGATGGCCCTGCTGGTCGTCGTGGGCGCGCGGGCCTACATGGGCACCCGTGGTCAGCCGATCGAGTCCCGGACCCTCACCCGGATCGAGTGGCTGTTTCTCGGCCTCACCCTCGGCATGAACGCGTGGAGGCACCTGCCCGGCGTCGCCGCCGATTTCTCACTGTCCGCGCTGGTGCTTCACATCCTCGGGCCGGTCGTCGCGGTGGCCATCGTGACCGCCCTCCCGATCATTCTCGCGGCCTTCGCGACCCTGGACCACAGCGCACCGAAGACCGCCCCGGCCCCCTCCCCGGTCGTCGATCGGACCCCCTCCCCGAAGGCCTCCCGCAGGGTCTCCCCGGCTCCCTCTCCGACGGCCCCCGACCAGCAGTCGGAGAGGGAGGCGGCGACCCCTCCTCGTGGCCGGACTCTAGGCGACCACCGGACGGAGCTGACCCTCCTGATCGCAAACGGCCGCCTCCCGGAAAAGCCGTCGGCGGAAGCCATCCGGAAGGCGCTCAATTGCGCTCGGGAGACTGCCGCGCAACTCCGCGACGAGCTCCGTACCCCCTGACGAAAACGGCCCCGGTCGGTGCTACCAACACCGGCCGGGGCCTGGTCCACAACCTGACTACACCAGGAGCAAACCTGTGCCCAACCGTACTGGGGGAGTCCGGCGCACTGCATTCCCCGCCGACAACTTCACGATGATCAGCAACAAGTGGTTCCGCGACCGCCGGGTGTCGCTGAAGGCCGCTGGCCTGCGCGACTGGCTGGCGTCCCACAAGGTCGGATTCCGCGTGTCGGAGAAGACCATCATTTCGGCCTTCACGGACGGGCGTGAGTCGGTTCGTACGGCTATCCGGGAGCTGGAGACGCTGGGTTACCTGGTGCGCGAGCGGGAGCGCATCGGCGGCAAGTTCAGCACCGTTGAGTACGTCTTGTGTGACCCGTTCGCGGCGCCGAATTCCACCACGGACGGGTTTCCCGTCGATGGTGACGAGACCCCACCACGGACGGGAAACCCGTCAATGGACGTGACCAGCGGAAACACTGCATCGCCCCAGGTCAACACCAACGACGGGTTTCCCGACGACGGTTTTTCCGCCCCTATAAGAAGAACAACAACCCAGAAGACCAAGAAGAAGACCAACGACGAAAACCCTGCTTCTCCTCTCGCCGTAGGCGCCGATACGGTCCGTACCGCGCGTGAGGCCGTCACGACGCCTTCGGCGAACCGGGACAAGATTTCGCGGGTGGCTGGGGAAGTGCTCAGCCTGCTCCCGGACCACTACCGCGCGGCCCCGACCTGGCTCCGAGCGCGGCTGCTGAACAAGATCACCGATGCCCTGGCCGACTACGGCCCTGGTGCGGTCGCGGCCTACGCCGCCAAGTTCCTGGACGACCCGAATTTCGGCGCGTACGAGCACCTGCGCCGGTTCGACGACATCGTCCGCAAGCTTGCCGCCGACGTCGCTGAGGGGATCACCTGTCCCTCGTGCGGCCTCGACGCTCGCCACCCGTTCTGCACGGCCGGAGGTGCTCGATGACCGCCACCGAGATCGAGCGCCCGGCCCCACATGCCCACGATGTTGACCAGAGCCCCATGATCGACGCTGAGACCGCTGTAGAGCAGACCCTGACGGGGAGGTCCGTCGATCTTCCCGAGGACGCTGGCGGGGATTCTGTGGCCGTCTACGCCACCGTGATCGGCCGTGGGGATGTCCGGCGTCGACCGCTGTCCCCGCAGGACGCGGGCATCCTGCGCTACACCGCCAGCGTGGCCGGGTATGGCGTCCTCAAGACGCCGCTTCACACCTGGGAACGCGTCTGGGACTGGGCCAAGCTGGCTCACCTCCGGGAGGGCGGCACGCACCGGGGCCAGGTAGCCGAGCGGCACGCGGCGATGTACACCAAGCTCCAGCAGGACCGGGCCCGCTGGGCGGGTGCCGTTGCCAGGGTTGCCGCGCTTCCGTGGACCACTCGGGCGAAGGTCGGGAAGTTCCCCGTGGCGCTTGGGACTTGGGGCGCTACCGCTGGCGAGGTCGTCCACATCGCGCAGCCCACGAACCAGTTTTTCGTCACCGTGATCGGTGGGCTCAACGGCCTGCTCGCCGACGCGGTGGCCGCCGTCGCCAGCCTGGCCAGCCCGGTTGCTCTGCCCGCTGCTGGGCTCTTCGGCCTGGCCGCCGTCGGTGGCAGTATCCGGTGTGAGCACGACCGGCGCCGCAAGCTGCTGTTGACGCGGGACGGCTCCGACGTCGGAATCCGCCAGGACGGCGGGTTGCTCACGGTCATCCCGATCGCTGACTGTTCGACCTCCGACGTGGCCATGGAGGCTGTCCGCCGTGCCCTGGCGGTTGAGAAGATCAACGTCCGCTCCCTGTCGGCCGCCGCGACGTCGTGGGGCTGGGAGGTTCTGGTGCAGATGCGACAGGGGCAGCCGGGCGACATCACCCGGGCCGCTGCGGATCTGGAAACGCTGCTGGACGTGCGCGAGGCCGGCGTCCTGGTCACTCCCCACCGCGACCGGCGTGCCCGCGTCACTCTGCGGATTGTCGAGTCGGACCCGTGGGCTGACATGCCGCCTGTGCCTGACTACGCAGGCGCACGCCGGTCCGTTCACGAGCCGATTTGGCTCGGACAGAGGCTCGACGGCGCGCAGGTCCTTACGGCGTTCGCCAGCAAGCACTCTCTGATCCTGGCCGCCTCGGGTGGCGGTAAGTCGATCCTCCTGCGGTCGATAGCTGACGGCCTCGGTGCTGCCGCCGACGTCCACATCTGGGACCTGGACCCGTCCGGCGTCGGCCAGGCTCCGCAGGCCGCCGTCATGGGCCGCGTGGCCCTGGACCCGGCCGACTGCGAGCGCGCGCTGACGGACGCTGTGGCCATTGCTGTGGCTCGTACCCGGCTCCTGCGGAAGCTCGGCATGGGCGACTCGTGGCAGTCGTCTCCGCAGTGCCCGGCGCTGGCGGTCATCGTGGACGAGTACCCGCGCCTGTCGCCTGCTGCCCGTGAGGCCGCTGTGGCGCTGCTGCGGATCGGACGCAAGGCTGCTGTGTTCCTCATCTTCGCCAGCCAGGACGCGAAAAAGGACACGCTCGGCGACAGCATCGCCGGTCAGGTGGCGTTCCGCGCGGCCGGGCCTGGTCTCCAGGACTGGCAGGCCGATCTGCTGTTCGGCGCCGGTGCGAGGTCGCGCGGATGGGACCCCGGCCGCTACCAACCCGCCACGAGCACTGACGCCCCGAACGACGCCGGGACGTTCTACGTCGCCGGTGCTGGCGATGACCTGGCCCTGCCAATGAAGGTCGGTTACATGTCGGGCGCTGTGGCGCAGTCCCGCGCCGAGCGGTACGCGGAGCTGGGTCGGTGCCCGCTGCTGGACAGCGCGACGCTGGCCGCCGCTGGGCTGGACGCTGCGGACGTCTACGTAGGGGGGGAAGCTGGCGACGTTGTGGCCGCCCTGGCCGAGCCGGAGCCGATTTCTGACGAGGCCCTGGCGCTCCTGGAGTCGATCGCCGACGACGTCCAGGCCTGGCCGACGGAGTGGGTGCCTGCGGCCGAGCTGGCCGCGATGGCTGCGTCCCGCATGGGGCTGGCGCCGGGCAAGGCTACGGAGATGCGCGTTGCCGCCCTTCTGGACGGTGCTGGCATCCCGACCCGGCGCCGGTCGACGGGCCTAGTTCGACCGCGTCCGGCGCTGCTGGCGGCGGCCGGGCGAGACCTCGCGGCCATGGCCTAGAGCTACGGATCGTGTCGGCCGGCAATCGGGGCGTAGGTCTGCACGCGGGGCTACACAGTGTAGACGCGGTGTAGGCCTCTCGTGCAGACTGCATGACCTGGAAAAACGACCCTTTTAGGGTTGTCGTGCAGACCAGATATCAGGGGAGGGGCAGGAGCGGCGACCTGCGGAAACACGCAGCGGTCCCCCTCCCCTCGCCTGCTGGTGTCTATCGGGATGGCGATCACTCTCCGAAGTCGATTTCCCTGTCCGAGAGAATCTCTCAAGACCTGAGAAAAGGATCATGAAGCTCAAGATTTTGTTCGGGGCGATCATCGGCCTCATCACCCTGGGCGCCCTGCCTGACGCTTGCGCCTACCGGATGCCCTCCCTGACGAGCGTTCCCGCCATCCCGACGACGAAGGCCGCCAGCCCGACGCCTGCTCTCCCGCCGGAGGCTGCGCGGTTCTACGCCAAGCACAAGACCATGCCGAACGTGTCCGGGTGGACGCTGGCCCGGGTGGCCAAGCTGTTCAATCCGGTCCGAGACACGGTGTTGGTGGCCAGGACAGCGGACGCCACGATGGCCGTCGGCCGGGAGAAAGTCACGAAGCAGTTGCCGAAGAAGGGCGCCAGGTTGGTCGCTGGCCAGACGGTCAAGATCTGGATTCGGTACGGGACCAAGCGTCCTACTCGCAAGGTCCCCACTACTCGGCCGGACGTCAACGTGCCTGATCGCGACCGTGGCGAGAGCAAGTTCTGCAGCCGCCGCTGGTGGTGCTGAAGACCGAGTGCTCTACCCCGCCTCAGCCCCGATTTCGGGGTGGCGGACGGTGATGTTCTGCACGCAACCGGGGCAGGCCAGGGCGGACGTCAGGTCGAACGCGATCCGTCCGATGCCCGCCGTGCTGACCGGCTTGACCGACAGACCGCACAGGGCCTCGGTGACATCGCGATCAGCGCGGTTGCCGGGCACGGCGTGCCGGATCCCCCTGTTGGCCTTGAGGATGATCCGGAAGTCCTCAAACCCCACCGCGTAGAACACCGGCTCGGTGCGGGCCCGCGACGGGTACGAGATCACCGTAAGGTCGGCCGTGGAGATCGTCCACCGCCGCTGTCCCGGAAAGCCCTGGACGTCGTCGTCCATCTCGACCAGAGCGTAGGTGGACGATCCGCGCTCGACGAGACGTAGCACATGGCCAGTCCCGCCGACGAGCCTGCGCGCGGCCTGGGTGAAGGTGTGGCTGAAGAACAGGGAGTCGACGACGACGCGGCACCCAGGGGCGACGTCGACACTCACGCCGGTGAGGTGTCCTCGGGGCCCTCGTACTCCCACGACCAGGCGCTGATCCGATTCTTGATCGCGCGAATCTTCAGACGCGCTAGGTCCTCGTCGACCAGGACCCTCTCGCACCCAAAAGTGATGGCGTTCTCGGTCAGTAGTCCGGTGTACGTGGCCGTCCAGCCGACGTCGGTGTGTTCGACCTCGTAGCCCAGGATCTGGGGCGCTGTCTCGGAGTTGGTATCCATGTCTGCAGGTTATGACGCGGTATAGAGCGGTGTACAGCGCTAGGCCGCTACCCATACATATGTGCAGCTCAGAGCCGCTCTACGGTGAGTGTTATGGCAGATGTGCAGGGAGTCCCCGACTTCGATCCGTCGGAGATGGCGTACGTCTACACCCAGGTGGCCGACCACATCAGCCTGCGCATCACTGCCGGCGACCTCCGGCCCGGATCCCGCCTACCCGGGGAACGCGCCCTGGCCGAGGAGTACGGCGTGGCGCTCGGGACGGTGCGGCGGGCCATTGAGGAACTGCGAGACCGAGGACTCGTCGTGACCCTGCCCGCCAAGGGAACGTTCGTCGCGGTCGAGGCCGAAAACGATGCGGATCCGGCCGGATCGGTCTGAGCGTACTTACTGCTCACTCCTTCAGTGGGGGTCAGCCAGCAACTCGTCCACATGCGAGTTTTCCCAGTTCAGAGGCATGTACGTCATTCCGCGGGTGCCCTGCATGGGGCCGACCCGAATAGGGATCTCGATCCGCGGTCGAAGCGGCTGGATCCCAACTATGGGGCCAGGGAATTCCGTGTTTCGCCCGCATACGGTTCTGGCCCCCTACCAACTATCTGCCGTCGTGAGTTGGGGGCTCGACCCGGCCTCCGGGGGAATGTCGACGTTCCCGACGACCCCCAGAGGCCTACGACTTCGTGTACGCGCGTCTGAAGCTCCCAGACGAGCAGGCTCTGGAGTTTCTGGACGAACGTGGCGAGCTGGAGAGTTCGTCACGCCGTCGACAAGGCAGATGTGGTCGCCGCCTGTCGTAACGATAGAAAAACTGTCCAGCGGAGATAGAGCGTCATCAGTTGATATGACGGCATGCGCTTGCCTGCACGGCTCCGTCGTCGCCCTGAGCCCGATTTTCCGTCACCGACTGGATTGCCTGCGTTGCGTGAGCCCCGTCCTGCAGGGTGGTGGATCGTCCCGGCCGCGCTGCTGGTTGGTGGCGCCGTCTGCGCCGTAGCCTGGTGGCTGCTCTCCAGCTTGCCCGCATTCCCCACAACAGCCGCAGAGGCTGCCGCCCGGCAGGGCGCACTCCAGGTCGCGCTGACGGCAGGTGCCGGAATCGGCGCCGCCATCACCGTGATGCTGGCCTTCCGGCGGCAACGCCATCAGGAGCTCACCACCCTCATCACCAGCAGGCAGGCCGACCGCACCGCCGAGCTGGCCGAGCGTGTTGCCGAATACAACCGGCAAGACGCGATTGAGCGTCGGATTACCGAGCTGTACGCCAAGGCAGTCGAGCAGCTCGGCAGCGGCAAAGCCGCCGTCCGCCTCGGCGGGCTGTATGCCTTGGAGCGCCTAGCCCAGGGCAATCCCGACCACCGGCAGACCATCGTGAACGTGATCTGCGCCTACCTCCGCATGCCCTACACCGCGCCCGCTGTCGCTGCTACCAATTCATTACCTCCTGGCCCTTGGCATACCGAAGCCGATTTCGCCGATCAGGAAGGTGAACGGCAAGTCCGGCTCACCGCCCAGCGGATCCTGGCTGAGCATCTTCGTGATGAACGCACGGTCAATCAACGTGAGACAACACCCGCTGGTCCGCACTTTTGGGAAGCCATTGACGTTGACTTGTCCGGCGCAACCTTAATCAACATGAATTTTAATCATTGCCGTGCAGGGAAAGCTAGATTTAATAGATCTGTTTTTGTGGGAGCAGCCTTTTTTAGGAACGCGGATTTTGGTGATAATGCCCTCTTCTATGGGGCGCAATTTAAGGGGGAGGCATGGTTTTCCGGGGCGAATTTTGAATATTCGGTGTTCAGTGAGGCGGTCTTCGAGTCTAGTGCAAGATTTAGTTCAGCAATCTTCGCTCGGGGTACTGAATTCCACGGGGTTACCTTCGTTGATCCCGTTTGGTTCAGTGGCTCAAGGTTTGGCGCCATGGCATGGTTCGATGAAGCAACCTTCAACGCTATGGCTCGGTTCGATAAAGCAACTTTTAAAGGAGCGGTCATATTTAACGGGGCTGAATTTAATGGGGCGGCCACGTTCACAAAGGTGACTGCTGTCAAAAATTCCGAATTCCGCAATGCGGTTTTTTCTAAGGAGGTCGACTTTAGTAGGGCAAGGTTTTCTAGGTCGACTTTATTCGACAAGGCGACATTTAAGGGTAATGCTGAATATGGAGAGGCAATTTTTGAGGGAACAGTTTCATTCGTCGAAAGCTTTTTTATGGGAAAAGCTTCGTTCGTGAAGACGGTTTTCTCGCGTAAAGTGCGTTTTGAAAATGTGCGCACGCTTATGTCAGATGCGGGGCACTCCTGGCCAGGAGGCTGGACTGTCGTTGTGGGGACGGATGGCACTGGGATGCTGCGCCGTGATGACGCCACACCATCCGCTTCAGATCCGGCTCCCGCGGAAGAGGAATAAACGGAGGGCGGCGCGTGGTGTTCAGAGCGTTGATACCAGTTGCGCGAGCGCCGCATGTAGAGAAGCTGGCCCTTTCGGCCACTGTTTCACCCTGAAGGCTGATAGCTACCTAACTGACCGGGTTGGAGGCGTTGCGTGCGACTGCTTTAACGGAGGGGGGCGGCCCGAGGGGGCGACGTCGGACGGGGCGAGGGCCGCTCACGTGACGCACGCCGCAGGGCGGGGCCACCCACACGCGCCAGCTGCTGCGCGGGCTGGGGGCAAGGGAGCACGAGGCCGAGGGGGATGGGGAGATATATGGCATGCGCCCTCGGTAGGAGAGCGTCGCCGGCGAGCCAATTATACGTTCCTGCTCAAAATGGCGAGAGTGAAGCCGCTGAGCTGGAGAGCGTCAGGTTGATCTGGACAATCCGGGGTGAAGTTGTTCAGATTCAGGTGGCATTTTTAGTGGATCTTGGTGTTACGGCCGTGCTGCTCGGTGGGGGTAGGGCAGCGAGGTGGTCTTGGAGTTCAGCATGGCGAAACTGGTAGATCGGGCCGACGGTGCGGAGCAGGCCGAGGCGGTGAGCGTCGTCGAGAAAGGCCATCAGCTTACGAGGGAGATGCCCTCTTTTAGTCAATCGTCGGACGGCGATCGCATGGGCCAGCCAAGCATGATGATTTCCGGATATGAGTCCGGTCACGAGCCCGATCGGGAGCCCGGCTGCGAGTCCGACCGTGAGTCCGGCCATGGGTCCGGTCGTGAGTCCGGCCGCTTCGATCGTGAGCCCGGTTGTGAGCCCGAATATAAATCCGACCGCGAGCCCGAGTGTTATGACCCGTAGCAGTGTCAGGGTTCTATCGGCTTTCCAACTCGTCGGCGGTGTGATCGCGACCGTGAAGGATGCAGACTGTTCTGCCCACTTGAGTACTCCAGACGTGAGCCCAAACACGAGCCCGATCGCGAGCCCGTACGTGAGCCCGACCGCAGGCCCACCTGGGAGCTTGCCTAGGAATCCGAACGCAAGCCCACCCGGGAGCCCGATCACGAGCCCGATCGTGAGCCCATATCGTAACCATTTGGCGAGGTCGGCTGTTCTTTCCGACAGATGCAAATTGGCATATCCGGGGGTTTCAGTGAACCATGCGTCGACCCTGAGCCCAGCCGCGAGCCCAAACACGAGCCCGAACGTGAGCCCGAACGTGAGCCCAGCCGCGAGCCCAACCGCGAGCCCGACCATGAGCCCGAACGTGAGCCCAGCTACGAGTCCGAACATGAGCCTGCTTTGCCAGGTGATGCGGCGTTGTCCGGCATGAGGGATGGTGTGCTGAGCGAGCTGCCACCACGCTAGGTCGTAGGTGTCGCGGTCTTGCAGTATGCGGGCGAGGTAGGCCAGGTGGTCGCGGGCATGGTTTGGATTCCACGCGGTGCGGGGCCGGAAGTGTTCGGCGGGGTCGCTGCTGGGAGGCCGGTTGTTGATGACGGCGGCGATGAGGTGGTCAAACAGGTGGGCCCGCAGTGTCGTCTCCTGCTGGGCCAGGGGGCCCGTCAGGGGGGTGGGGTCGGCGACGGGAGTGATGTAAACGGTCCGGATCAGCCATAGTCCCAGCGCGGTTTCCGTCAGTTGGCTTAAGCCTGGGTGGGAGGCTTTGTGTAGTGCGGCCCAGATCGGGATCCAGTCGTGGCGGGGTACTGGTGGCAGGCAGGTGCGTAGGTACGTTTCAGCGTCGGCGGCGGCGATCAGAGCTGGGGTGATGACGGCTGCGGCGTTCAGGACGTCGCCGACCTGCTTGATGGCGTGATCGTATTCGGTGGTGCGGCTAGTGAGGATGAATGAGTCGCTGTCGGTCAGCCACCGGTTTAGCGCGCTGATCACCTGGGTGCGGGCGTGTTCGGGGATCTCGTCCAGGCCGTCCAGGATGGGCAGGATGTGGCCGTGATCAAGCAGGGCCTTGACCGCGCCTGTTCCGAATTGCGGGGCGGTCAGCGCTGGGTAGTCCAGGGGCAGGCGGGCGGCAAGCCAGTCGTGTAACCGCGGGTGGGCGGTGGTGTCCCAGCCGTTTACCGGAACCAGCACTGGCACCGGATCAGCCTCGTCACGCCCCGAACTCACTAGGTGCTGCAGCAGCTGTATGGCCAGGGTGGTCTTGCCGGTTCCAGGGCCACCGGTGATGACCAGCCGCCGACGCCGCAACCTGCGAAAAGCATTAGCCAGTTTGGGGATCTGGTCGCTGGAGCCGGTGAATGTCAATAGATGCTCGCCGACCAGGCGCGGGTGATCCATCATCGCGGCGTCGTCGACGAGGTGCCAAGTGATCGGGATTGGTTCGGGATCATCCAGGGCGCGGATGGTCGCCTCGGTACGCCACTGCCGGGCCACCATGACGGTCAGCGCATTCTTGGCCGCAGCGATAGTTTCCTCAGGGCTCGCTGGCGTCGAGGTTGAGGGCTCACGGCGGTCCGTGAACATTCCGAGCCCCACCGCCAGGCTGCTCAAGCCGATAAACGCGCCGATCACACTGGCCCACTGGTCGGCTTCTGCCAGATCGGCCCGCGTGAATAGGTAGAAGCCCATCACACTCATCGTGGCGACGAACACGACGATGGCTGCCCATTTCCAAAAGCGTCCCGACATCATTCCATCATTCTGTGACCGCAAGATCACGTGAAGCGATACGAAGCGTGCGGGCGCGATGCGCTCGGAATCGTTAGCCAGCCTCCTTTCGGCCTGTCACTTCACGGCTCGGTGAGCTTCGGGAGTACAGACCATAGCCGAGTTGGCAGAGTCCGCCCCTCAAGGACACCGATTTCTTTGTCGGTTGAGCCGGACCGCGCTGTCGACGGCATGCGTGCGTCACCCGGTACGTGAAATTGCAGACGTGGCGTGTTCTCGGTCGCGCCGTAGCAGCGGCCGCCATAGACATATGGCTGTTTTTCGCCTTTAATCACTATTGTTACCGTTTTATGACTCAGTGGGCCCTTTTCTAGATCAAATATGGTCTGGCTGCTGATAAGCTGACTTCTCACAAGCCAGAAACGGCCGAGGATCGACCCGAAGGACACCCCCCCGTGAACGAGACTGCCCCTCGCACCGCCGAGCTCGTTGTGATCCCCTCGACCGAGACCGTCGCCGCACACGCCCAGACCGCCGCGATGTTCGTCCACACCGATGCGGATTACCACCTGTCGGCCGCCGCGCAGGAGGCCGTTGCCGCCGGGATGCCTGCCTCAACCTTGAGGGCCTACACGAAGGACTGGAACGCCTTCGCCGCTTGGTGCGCGTCGACTGGTCGCATCGCCCTCCCCGCCACGCCGGAGACCGTGGCCGAGTACGTGACCCACCTCACGACCGCGATTTCCCCCCGGACTGGTAAGCCGCTCGGCCCGGCGAGTATCGACCGCGCCCTGGCCTCGATCACCACCTGGCATGGCTTCAACGACAAGACGCCGCCGCAGACGAAGGGCGCCCGGCGGGTGCTGGCCGGCTACAAGGCGAAGCTGGCCATGACGCACAGCGCGCAGGCGAAGACCCGGAAGGCTGAGCCCGCCGTCCCCGACGCCCTCCGGTCGATGCTCGCGACCCTGGATAGGTCGATTCTCGCCGGAATGCGTAACGCCGCCCTGCTCCTGCTCGGCTACGCCACCGCCGCACGAATTTCCGAGCTGGTTGCGCTCAACCTCGATGACGTCCGGGAGACCGAGGACGGCCTGTTGGTGAATGTCTACAGGAGCAAGGTGAAGATGTTCACCGAGACCGCCGTCCCGTACGGCAAGCTCCCGTCCACATGCCCCGTCCGCGCGGTTCGCGCTCTCCTGGTGGCCATGGCTGCCGCCGAGCGCACCTCGGGCCCGCTGTTCGTTCGGGTCGATAGGCATGGGAAGATCGCGGCGCCGATGACCCGAGGTGGTCGCCCGATCGGTGACCTTGAGGGCCGGATGACTCCGAAGGCCGCCGCCGACGTGGTCACCAACGTCGCCGAGGCCGCTGGACTCGAAGGGAGCTGGACCGGCCACAGCTTGCGGCGGGGGTTCGCCACGGCTGCTAGGCGGGATGGTGCGAGTCTGGAGCGGATCGGGAGGCATGGGGGCTGGAAGGATGGATCGACGGCCCTGCTCGGATACCTCGAAGAGGGCGACCGGTGGACCAATAACCCCGTGGCGGGCCTGTAGCTCCAGACCCCGAACGCGTCCGGCCTCGAAAAAGGACTGGGCGCGTCGGCCGCAGGGTGGCCTACAGGGGACGATCCTGAAACAAGCTTTCACGATCCGCGCTGGCTTGATATGCCATGACTCATGGACGAAGAACTAGACGAGCCACCGTGGCACAGCTGCCCCGCCGATAACTGCGACTACGGTTCAGTCGACCTAACGGAGTGGCCTGATAAAGAAGGCGACGGTTCCGCCATAACGGGCGGCAGTTGCGACCGATGCGGCACCGCAGCCGCTCAATGCTTCGAATGCGGAAACCTCATCGCCCTACTTGACTGGGAACCAGTTCCATGTGATGCCTGTGGCGAGACGGTGTACCAGAGGGTCCCCGAAGACAAAAAGGGCACTGATTTCTCGTTCCACCGCCTCTCCTAACGAGCCAGGCGACGTCGGCCGGAGGAGGCCACTGCCTCCGGCCCTGGGCGGACGTTTGTGCCCGAGCCTCGGAAAACAGCATGGGGGCCGGGGGTAATTGGTCTGGCCGGATTGCGCCGCCAATGATCAGAGGCGGGCGCCCGATCGGTGACCCTGAGGGACGCATCACGTCTAAGACTGCGGCTGACATCGTCGGTAACGTCGCCGAGATGCCGAGTTGGAAGGCCGGTGGTCTGGTCACTCTCTCCGGCGCGGGTTCGCTACGGCAGGTGGGCCGATGGAGCGACGGCGTTGCTCGGCTACATCGAGGAGTCCGACCGATGGTCGAACAACCCCGTGGCTGGATTATAGAACTGAATGAAGTTGTTGATCATTCGGTGGGCTGCTTCCTCCGGGGGTAAAACTTCCAGCAGTTGGGCCGTTTTCTCCGGTGTCATGGCCTTTAGTATTTCGATCGCTTTCTTCAGATCCATGGGCCCCGCTATATGGGCTGTTTCCCCCGAGGCTGCAGACGCTAGCAGTTGGGCTGTTTTTTCCCGAGGCATAGCCTCCAGTAGTTGGGTTGATTTCTCTGGGTGCATGGTTTCCAGTAGTTGGGATACCCAGTACAAAGGCATAAGAGCGAGTCGATCAGCGGCGGCGTCCTCTGCCATCTTTCCGATAAATTCAACTGCGTAGCCGAGGCCCATTTCCGTGAGAAATTCAGCTGCCTGGTTGGGGTCCATCGCAACGAGCACTACAACTGCTGCCGTAGTGGGCATCGCCAACAACCTGGTCATCGCCGTTTTCTGTGGCATTTCTGACAGGCGTTTCGCCGCGAAGTATGGGTCCATTGCGGTGAGTTGATCGACGGCCTGCTGGATGGGAATGGCAACCAGCAGGGAAGTCGACAGGCCGACATCAGTCGGAGGTAGTGCAAGAGCAGTGCCCGCGCCTGTGGAGGTCTGCCTCACCTCCTCAGGGAGGATACGACCGCGCTGGCGACTGAGCCACGCTCGCTCCCAAGCGGCCCCCCAGCGCTTCAGCTCACTCGGCAGCACGGGATTGGGGAAGTAGCAGGCGCGGACAAACGCCTGCACGACTTCCAGCCGGGGCAAAATTCGGCCAGATTTAGCGTTGCCGGCTGTGCTGTGCGGCAGGATGTCGCCCTGCTCCTTCGCCCGAGTCTCAAGCGTCCGCAGCGTGGGGCCGCCAGTGGAAGCACGTAGGCGCTGCAGTTCGCGGCCTAGGTCGGCTACGGTGGTCACAGAGTCTGGGTCGGGACGCACCCCCAGACCAACCGTTTTCTCCACCTCGTTGTGGGGCTCATCCATCACCGTCCAACGATGGCCCACGATGGCCCATCCTGTCCCATGATCTCCCAAGTCGGGGACCGCTGTTTCGGTCGCGGTCAGTCCGTCCGGGATCTCTACCCGTACCCGCGTGGTGCCGATTTCCTTGGACTGAGCGGCCTGTCACTCGGACAGGCCGACCAAGAAAGGCCCTACGATGCACAACCCTCGGCCTCTATGGTTGGCGATCACGCTGATCGCGGCCGTTCTCGTCGGTGTAACCGGCGGAATTTTGGCCTGGCTCGGCGGCGCCCTGGTGGCCAACGCCATCATTGTCGGTGGCAGTAGCTTCGCGGGCACCGTGTTGTTAATCCTGGCGATCGCTTACTTCCTTATCGGAGAGAAGTCGTGACGAGGCGCGGTCCTCGGGATTCGAGCTGGTTGAGGACGTACGCCATTCCGCGGCCTGCTCGTCGGTGACCTCAACAGCCTTCGACGCCGCGCGGTAGCGCCGAACACATAAGAGCGCCCGTTCCCCTGGTGAAGGGGGCGGGCGCTCCGTCGTTCTCAGGGTCAGGCCTGCTGCCAATGGCACTCCGACGTCGATCCGGTTACTCGGTTGGCACGTATACCTCAGCCTTGACGACGACGCACTTAACGACGTCGCCGGGCAAGTCGCCCTTCTCTACCCCGGTCGAGTCCGTGATCTTCGCGGATTGGCCAGGGCGGATGTTGTTGACGCCCGGAGGGCTCTCAGCGACCGCGTCACCGTTGGCGTTCTGGTACTGCACTGTGAGGGACACCGTTCCAGTGAGGGTGGTGGTGTTGGTCACCCTGAAGGCGGACTCAGCGCCATAGGCGATGCCTTCACCTATGGACGTGTAGTCGTCCTTGGTAGCCCGGCACCGGGTGACCTTCACGCTGGCCGGGTCGATTTTGGCCCTCTGAATTCCGAGAGGATCGGTGTAGTCATCGGTGACGGGCGTTGTCTCGCTCGGCGCTGCGGATGCCTGCCCAGTCTGCTGAGCTTCCTCGCCTCCCTGCCCTTCAGGGCTGGTGCTGCACCCCGTGAGAATGAAGGCGGTCACGCCAGCGGCGATTAGGGCGGTGAATCTCATGGCTTTCATCCCTAAGTTGGTCCTTCAGGTGTGTCTTCTTCTCGTATGTCCGGAGAGGCATCTTGCTTTTGACTGATTTCCTGTCCGATGGTGCCTGTGAGGACGGCTGGCTGACCGTACTGGTTGCCCGGTCGACGCTTTTTGATGGGGCGCCCAGGTGGAAAGATCTCAATTTGTGTTGTTTGGAGGGTATTGTGCTTTACGTCACTCTCCTGTCTCGGTGGCAGCTTCCTGGCGTAGCCGTTCCAGGGGCAGGACCAAAGCTGTCTTCGGCGCGGTCGTGGAGCTAATCCGATGACCCCTCACGCAATGAAGTCATGCCGCCAGGTTCGTCAGATGGGATGATTCGTCGCAGCAGAACGACGTCCAGGAAGGGTGTAACACCGACTGGTGCGCTGACGGTTACCTTTTGTGCTCATTCCTCCTCGGCTTGACCCCGTTCACCGCTTCAACCCGCCACCCGGCTGGCCACCTACACCGCCGGGCTGGTCATCTACACCCAGTTGGGAACCGGATCCTTCATGGCCGACCGCTCCTGAGGGGTGGCAATGGTGGATCTCTGCCGAAGAGGCGGCCGAGTCGGAACTTCCTGCACCGACTACCACCGGCACCACGCTGTTTATCAGTTATGCGGTAGCTGTCGCCGTCTTGATCGCGGGTGCGATCTTGGTCGTCGCGAACATAGCCGGAGGGGACGACCCGGTTGAGGTTGCAGCTTCACCTTCTTCTGCGGCAGCGGCGAGCCACTCCGCGGACTCGGAAGACGAGATCGGCGAAGCTCCCGACCGTGTCATCCGGCCGATGTATGAGCGGCTTGTCCGAGGTGGCCTGAACTGCGAACCATTCGCGGCGATGTATGTCTCCCCGGACCAGCTCTACCGGCGAATCGAGAGCGGAGCATGTGGCTCAGCTGCAGAAATTTCCATAATTTTCGCGGCGTACGGAAACGCGACGGATCGAGCTGCTGAGGTTACGTGGCTCGCCGACTCATCTCGTGAGCTGGGGTTCGTCCCGTTGATCGTCTATGGCGAAGATTGGGCCGTGATCTGCGAGGACGGGGCGGTGCTGTCCGCAGTGCAGCGCATTCTCGGTGGAACGATCGTCACCTGACCTGCAGGCTATTTGCCTCGATCTTCCGTGCTCGGCTGCACAGGGAGTAGCAGCCGAGCGCTGTTCTCACCCCTAGGATGTCGGCCCACACTGTTTCAGCTGCGATGACAGACGCTCCTGCGCCATCTGGTCAACAGACTTGGATCGGTACTCCTGCTGCTGGTCGGCGGGCATGACGTACCGCCACGCGTTGCCCTCGTAGGCGAAGTCGAAGGTGAAAGCTCCGATCAGCCGGGTGGCTTGTACCTTCGCGGTGGCCCCGCTGACCGTGACCGAGGTGATCGTGAACCGCAGATTCTGCGCGATCTGCGGGCACAGTTTGAATAGGCGCGTGTAGTCGTTACGCGAGACGATCTGTTGTGACTCCGCCGACCAGCGGTCCCAGAACTCACCGTAGGAACCGGAGGAGTACAGGTCAAACGCCTCCTGAGCGGCGGTGCGAGCGCCGGCTTCGGTCTGTTCCTGCTCGGGCAGGTCTACGACTGCCACTTGTGTGCCGTCAGATGAACCGGCCGGAGTGGCAGGGTCGATCACCATGACGGTCACGACGACGGTGATGCCGAGGAGTACCGCGATGCCCAGCACGAGGCTCGTCATGGCAAGGATCGGGCGGCCGCGCCGTTGAGGTGACTGTTGCCCGTACTGACGGTGGGACTGTTGCGCCTGGTCATAACCGTGGAGAGGATGCCCATACGGCTGCTGTCGTAGGTCCGGTCGCCCTGGGTAGCTGCCTGGTGGATACCGATGCGACGGTTGGGCAGGTGGGTGCTGCCCCCGGTTTGGCTGTTGTGGTTGCTGTGGGGGATACGTCATGACATCTCCGGGGGGTGGGGTGCATCTGTGACGCCCGAGGTATCCGGCCGGGTTACAGGGGCGAGTCGACTGTGTTGGATCGTTCCCGTTCCAGGAGTCGTGTTCTGCCGCTTGGCGCACGTCTACGCCATACTCGAAGCCCGACGGCGCGGAAGGAAACGGCGATGGCTGACCGGTCCCGCTCGGTCGCGTTCGGCAAATTCGTCACCGACTGGGAGCAGGAAAACGGCCCGGTCGACGGTAACCCGCGCGAGGAGGAGTTCCACGCGAAAGCGCGGGAGATTCTCGGCATTCCAGAACCCGGCACCGCCCCGGCCTGGATGCCCTATATGCGAGGTGACCGCCCCATCTGATCGCCTTCACTCGCTCGGGCCACGGGTTTCAGGCCACTGTCCCCGGCCCGGGGTGGACGTCTGCGCCCGAGCCCCGGAAAACAGCACAGGGACGGGGTGGCGTAGTTAGTACTGACGGTACGGGGCCGGGTGGGCTGTCCCGGGACTCTCTGTGTGTCTGTATCAGACTGCGCTCTACGCGGAAAACACTCTGGTCCTGGGTCTGGGTGCCCTGGAGAGGAGCTTGGGAACCCAGAGCTTATTTATTAGACCTGTGGGAGTCTCCGAGGGTTTCCCACCTGCGGCGGAGCAATCGTCAAGACCTGTGGATCAAGAGTTTTAGGCAGCTGCGGATGGAGCCTGGTCACCGGGTCGTTCGACGAGTTTGCCGC